>CBIHMP010000144.1:0-9866 GCA_966211015.1 uncultured Luteolibacter sp.
GGCATCGCCTTGTGGTTCTTCCGCGGCTTTGACGCGAAGGCCATCGACGCGCTGGAAAAATACAACGAGATCATCGGCAAGCTGACCTGGGCGGGTTTCGTGGCCATCGGCGTGCCGCTGCTGGGCATCCTCTTCCTGATCCTGACGAAGCTCCTGAAGGGTCTCCGGGAACTGACCGGCTATCAGGATGATGATCTGATGATGCCGCGCTGAAATCTACGGGTGCTGGCACGCGCTGCTTGGCAGCACGGTTGCTCCTTTACCCGTCTCCCTTTCTGGAAAGAAAAAGGCCCGCACCATGCGGGCCTCCGGAAGGTCGCTCGCGAAAGCCCCCCGCCCCGCTCAATCGCCGAGATTGTCGATGCGCTGGGCGAGCTCGATGTCCGCCTCCGTCACCCCGCCCGCGTCGTGCGTGGTCAGCACCAGCGTCACCTTCGTGTAGCGGATGCGGATGTCCGGATGATGCTGCGCCTCGTCGGCGATCTCGGCGAGATCGTTGACGAAATCAATCGCCTCCATGAACTCCTCGAACTCGACCGTGCGAGTGATGGATTTCTTTTCGTGCTCCCACTCGGGGCACTTCTTCAGGGCGGCGGTAAGGTCTTCGTCTTCGAGCAGGTCGGACATGGCAAGCAGGGAACGTTTGCGCGGCGAGATTGCGTTCGCGGATTCTCGCTTGGCAAGCGACTTCGGCACGTAATTTTTCACGATGGCCGAAGTTTGCAGGGCGGGGGGTCCGGGTGTATGCCGGTGGGTATGAAAGCGGCGATGTTTCCGGCGGCGATCTCGGCCCTTGTTTTTGCCTCCTGCGCCCCCTCCACCCCGGAAAGCCGGATTGCAGCGCAGCCTGCAATGTTTGAAGGGCTGCCGCCCAAACAAAAGGACCTCGTCCGGCAGGGACGGATCGACAAGGGAATGGGCACGGACGCCGTTTATCTGGCGTGGGGACGGGCAAGCCGGGAATACGAAGGCAGCGAAGGCGGCCGACCGACACTCCGCTGGGACTACAACGGGTCCAGCCCGGTTTACACGAACAGTTACTTCGGTGCCTACGGCTGGGGCTACGGGTATGGCAGATACGGCCGGTACCCCTACTACGATGTCGGCTTCGGGCCGGAGGTCACCTACATCCCCTACCGGAGAGCCACCGTGCTTTTCCGGAACGGCCGCGTGGCCTCTTGGGAGAGGGTGCGCTAGCGGCTTCTTCCCTGCCTCTGCATTTTGCCCAAGCGTGAGGGCTTGCACTCGCGCGGGATCTTTGAATCCTAGTTTCTGAACGTCCTTCATATGAAATCCCTCAAACCTGCTCTACTCGCAGCCGCCGCGCTCGCCGCGGGGGCCCTCTCCTCCTGTAGCACCACTTCCACGGGCTCCGGTTCGCTGGCCGATTACCAAGCCTACGATCTGCCCGCGAAAAAACCGTCCAATCCCTCCGCGGTGAAGGTGAAGGTATCGCTCTCGAAACAGCGTGTGTATGTCATGGAAAACGGCAAACCGCTGCTCGTGATGCCGGTCTCGGTCGGGGCGCCCGGTTCCCGCACCCCCGCTGGAAATTTCACCATCTTCAAAAAGGAGCACATGCACCGGGCGAACAGCCACGGCTACGCCTATTCCGGAAGCAACGTGCGGAAGACGATGCTTTCCGGCAAGCCGGGCGGCTGGTCCTTCAAGGGCACCCCGATGCCCTACTGGTGCGAATTCAAGGCGAACTACGGCTTCCACACCGGCTGGGTGAAACACACGCCCTGCACCCACGGCTGCATCCGCATGCACGAGAACCTGGCGCCGAAGTTCTACAACCTCGTGAAGGTCGGCACCCCGGTGAGCATCGCCCAGAGCCAGCCGGAGGATTCCAGCTTGGCCAATATCCCCCTGCCGCCCGACGCCGGCCCGCTCCCGGACTACGAGCCGATGTCGATGTATGTCGGCAACGGTTACTTCACGCGTCATAAAGCGCCGAAGTACGAATAAGCGTCCCTTTTCCGAAGCCCCGCCCTTACCGGCGGGGCTTTTTTTGGGCCTCAATTCGTGAACAGGAGTTTCACCGCAAGGCCCGAAAGCGCCACACAGAAGGCGAGATCGATCCATTTGGAGGATCTCTCGTAGCGCGCGCGGAGCGGCCCCCACTGGAGCAAGCGGGCCCACAGCGCCCAGAGGATGCCTCCTTGGAAGACCACCACCGCCCAAAGGGCCCCGGGCCACCACCCGGGATGCGGGCCGTGCAGGAAGGGTGCGCACACCGCAGCCAGGAAGATCACGGCTTTCGGGTTCAGGAGATTGCAGACCAGTCCGCGGAGGTAGGCACTCCGCGGCCCCGCGTCGGGTTCGGCCCTTTTCCTTCCGGACCTGCGTGCCCGGAGGTGTTCTCGGCCGATGCAATAGGCCAACCACAAAAGGTAAGCGGCGGAAAAGCAGGCCACCGCCTTCCGCAACACCGGCAGGCGTTCCAGAGCGAGCGCCAGGCCCGCCACCGCCACGGCCGTGTGAATCGCCAGGCCGGTCGCAATTCCGAAAGCCATCACCACCCCTGCCCGGGCCCCTTCCGCCAGGGCCGTGCGGGTCAAGAGGATCATGTCCGGGCCGGGGCTGAATTGACCCAGCGCCATCACCCCGGCAAACGCCGCCAGCTCCAGTGCCTCGCTCACATCGCCTTTACGGCCAGAACGTAGGAAAGCACCGCTTTCTCATCTTCCGCCGCCAAGCCGGCATGGCGGATCATTTTCGGCATGACGTCTTCCCAATCCTCCACGTCCACCTCGTCGGGAATCATGTAATTGTGGCATTCGCCGCACTTCAGCATGTAAGTCACGTGGCCGTGGCGCAGGGTTTCGAGCGGGGTCTTGCTCTTCGCGGCCATCTCCGGTGTGGGGTTCGGCACCTCGGAAATGCCGCCCTCGGCGGGTTCCGCGCCCGTCTGGATGTCCCCGTCCGAAGGGATGCCCGTTCCCACGCATGCGGCCAGAACCCACGATAACCCTAACACGGCGATCCATCTTTGCATGGCGGACGCTAGGACATGGCACCGGGGCTGCTCAACCCGCAATCCTGCCCAAAAGGACTCCGGCGCCCGCTCGGGGGAACCTTTTTGACATTTCGGTCCTTGATCCTACCCTCCCGCGCGCGAACCGGGTGTGCTCCTTCCGTAGCAGGCCCGTTTGAATCCCAGCGCTTATTCCCATCTCCATGGATACTCTCCGCACCTTCAAGACCGGCTCCGGAGCCGACGGCAATTTCTACTCCCTGCCTGCCCTCGCCGAACAGGGGTTCCCGAATCTCCAGAAGCTCCCCGTGTCGATCCGGATCGTGCTGGAGTCGGTGCTGCGCTGCGTGGACGGCCGCAAGGTGACGGAAAAGGACGTGGCCAACCTGGCCAATTACAATGCGAAGACCCCCGGGGACTATGAAATCCCCTTCACCGTCGCCCGCATCGTCCTGCAGGATTTCACGGGCGTGCCCCTGCTGGTGGACGTGGCCGCGATGCGGGATGCCGCGGTGAAGCGCGGTGCCGCGCCGGAGAAGATCGAGCCGCTCGTCCCCGTCGATCTCGTGGTGGACCACTCCGTTCAGGTGGATTTCGCCGGCTCCCAGCTCTCGCTCGACCGGAACATGGCGATCGAGTTCATCCGCAACCGCGAGCGCTACGAATTCCTCAAATGGGGCCAGCAGGCTTTTGAAACTTTCTCGGTGGTGCCTCCCGGCATCGGCATCGTCCATCAGGTGAACCTGGAGTTCCTGGCCAAGGGCGTCCTTGAGAAGGGCGGCGTCTTTTACCCGGACACGCTCGTCGGCACCGATTCCCACACCACCATGATCAACGGCCTCGGGGTCGTTGGCTGGGGCGTGGGCGGCATCGAGGCGGAAGCAGGCATGCTCGGCCAACCGGTGACCTTCCTCGTGCCCGAGGTGGTCGGCGTTTACCTGCACGGCGAGCTGAAGGAAGGCGTGACCGCCACCGACCTCACGCTCCGCATTACCCAATTGCTGCGGAAGCACGGGGTGGTCGGCAAGTTCGTCGAGTTCCACGGTCCCGGCGCGAAAGCCCTCTCCCTGCCCGACCGCGCCACCATCGCGAACATGGCCCCGGAGTACGGCGCGACCATGGGCTTCTTCCCGGTGGACGGGGAAACGATCAACTACATGCGCGGCACCGGCCGCTCGGAAGAACTCTGCACGACGGTGGCGAATTACTACAAGGCGCAGGGCCTTTTCGGCATCCCGGAAAAGGGCGAGTGCGAATACACCGACCTGCTGGAGCTCGATCTCTCCACCATCGTGCCCTCCGTGGCCGGTCCCAAGCGTCCGCAGGACCGCATCGACGTGAACGCGCTGCGGGAGACTTTCGACACGCTTTTCACCGCTCCGGTGTCCGCCGGCGGTTTCGGCCTCGCCCCGGATCAGCGCGAGCGCCGCGTGAAGCTTTCCATGCGCGAGCGGGCCGGGGTCTCCGTGGATTCGCTGCTCTCCACCGACACGAAGCACGCCTCCTTCGAAGGCGGCCCGCGGCACGCGGTCGAAATGGTGTCAAATCGCCCGACTCCGGATCCTGTCGCTGCGATCGATCCCGATCTTTTCCCCAGCGGTCCCGTCGATGTCGAACTGGCGCATGGTTCGATCCTGATCGCCGCCATCACCTCCTGCACGAACACGAGCAATCCGAGCGTGATGATCGCCGCCGGCCTGGTGGCGAAGAAAGCGAACGCACTCGGCCTGACCGTGGCGCCCTACGTGAAGACCTCGCTGGCACCGGGCTCGCGGGTGGTGACCGATTACTTCGAGGCAACGGGACTTCAGAAGGAGCTCGACCAGCTCGGCTTCCAGACCGTCGGCTACGGCTGCACGACCTGCATCGGGAATTCCGGCCCGCTGCATCCGTCCATCGAAGGCGCGATCAAAGAGGGCGACCTCGTGTGCGCCTCGGTTCTTTCCGGCAATCGCAACTTCGAAGCCCGCGTGCACGGCTCGATCAAGGCCAACTTCCTGATGAGCCCGCCCCTGGTGGTGGCCTACGCCCTGGCCGGCCGCGTGGATCTCGATCTCTCGACCGAGCCGCTCGGCAACGACAAGGACGGCAACCCGGTGTTCCTGAAGGACCTCTGGCCCAGCCACGAGGAGGTGAAGGAGCAGCTCGCCGCGGCGCTGAAACCCACCGTGTATCAAAAGCTTTACGGCGATCTCGATTCCGCGAACCCGAAGTGGGCGGAAATCTCCGGCTCCGCGGGGGCAACCTATTCCTGGGACGAGAAGTCCACCTACATCCAGTCCCCGCCCTTCTTCGAAGGCGGTGCCACGGAAGTCGGCGATCTCCACAACGCCCGACCGCTCGGCATCTTCGGCGACTCGGTCACCACCGACCACATCTCTCCTGCAGGCTCGATCAAGGCTACCTCCCCCGCGGGCAAGTACCTGCTCGAAAACGGCGTGGAGAAAGCGGAATTCAACTCCTACGGCGCGCGCCGCGGGAACGACCGGGTGATGACCCGCGGCACCTTCGCCAATGTCCGCATCAAGAACCTGATGTGCCCCGGCGTGGAAGGCGGCTACACCCAGTATTTCGGCGAAGCCGAGGTTTCCGCGCCCGACATGCCGATCGAAGCCCTGGCCGGCGCGAAGCCGACCTTCATCTACGACGCTTCGATGGCTTACCAGGCCGACGGAACCAAGCTCATCATCATCGGCGGCGAGGACTATGGCATGGGTTCCTCCCGCGACTGGGCGGCGAAAGGCACCCGCCTGCTCGGCGTCTCCGCGGTGGTCACGAAATCCTTCGAGCGCATCCACCGCTCGAACCTCATCGGCATGGGCGTGCTGCCGCTGAATTTCATCAACAAGGAAGACTACGACAAGGTGAAGGAGCTGGCCGATGCCCGCTTCGACATCACCGGCATCGGCGGCGAACTCAAGCCGATGCAGGACGCCCTGCTCATCGCCCACCTGCCGGATCACTCGCGCATCGAGATCCCGCTGCGCGTGCGCCTCGATACCCCGGCCGAAGTGGACTACTACCTCGCCGGCGGCATCCTGCCCTACGTGCTGGACCAGATCCTGGAGGGCTGAGCGGCTATATATTGCGGACGGCGGCCCGTGCGCTATAGTTCCGCGTGACAGAAGCGATGAGCACTCCGGACAAGGAAATCGAGGCACTGGAAAGCAGCTTTCCAGCTTTGTCGGGGCAGGTCTTTGCCGCTGAACATCGCAAAGCTCTAGCTGCCGGCTTTAGCGTTCTCCAAGCCGAAGGAGGAGTGATCTATCGAGTTTTCCCCGACGGGCGGCGCGAACCGGTGAAACAGATCAAGGCGCCGGTCTCTGTACCCAACGGCAGGAAATTTCGGATCCGGTGACCGACAGAACGCCGAGAATGCGAATGTTCGCAGGCCCGAACGGCTCCGGAAAAAGTTCGCTCAAAGGGGTTCTCCCCGCAGGCCTGCAGGGTATCTATCTCAATCCCGATGATTTGGAGCACGATCTCGGCAAGCGGGGATTCCTGGATCTCAATGAATACGGGTTCCCGGGGATTGCTGCGGATGCACTGCAATATATCCTCAAATCACACTTTCTCCAACAAGCGTTCTCCCGGAAGGAGCTATCGACCCTCTCAGCCGACGGAAGTATCCTCCATTTGGGCGGCCTCGTTCCCAATTCCTATCTTGCATCGGTTTTGTGCGATTTTTTGAGGCAGGGCCTCCTCAGGGGCGGCTTGAGCTTTACCTTCGAAACCGTGATGTCGCATCCGGGAAAGGTGGCAATCCTGGCTCAGGCCCAGAATTCGGGCTACCGCACCTACCTCTACTACGTGGCGACGGAGGACCCCATCATCAACGTCTCCCGGGTGGCCAACCGGGTCAGACTTGGAGGACATCCGGTTCCCTCCGACAAGATCGGGGAATGCTACTATCGTTCGCTGGAGCTTCTCGTTCCTGCAATCAGGCACACAAACCGCGCTTACATTTTCGACAATTCAGGAGAGGGCGCAGATCAAACGTGGATCGCCGAGATCACCGAAGGACGAGAGTTGGAACTCAAATCAGATCGAGTGCCGGCATGGTTCCAAAACGCCGTGATTGAAAAGCTCGGGCCACACTGACAGGACCCTCGATTCTCCTGCTGCCCGGGCGGCCGCTCCATCCCGGCGAACTCCGTGGGCAACTGCTGGGATCCATAGAATGGACAAATTCATGTCAGGGATCCGGAGGTCAAGAACCGAGCGCCAGAGGCGACGAACCCGTTAGAGCAACCACGCCGTCCGCGAGCCCGGGGTCGTCCTGAATTTAAAGCTTCCGAGCTTTTTTGAAAAAATTCTCAGGAACTTTGAACGTCTGGAGAACCGAAGGGTCTATGATCATGAAGACTGCGCCTAGCGTCAGTTTTCATGTAAGGGTGAACAGCACAAAGTCGGATTCCCTGCCCATGGGTGTGGGCTTATAAGGGTTGATGATTTGGCCGCCGGGGGTGGGACCTCGGCGGCCTTCCCTTGTACACGGATGGGTACGACTGCCTTTTCCGGCAACGCCCGCCTTTTCAGCGTTCCACCACGCGGAAACCGAGATCGGCCCGGCGCAGGCCGCGGTCCGCCGCCCAGCGCCGCGTGAGCGCGCCCTCCGCCTGATCCAGATAGGAAGCTCCGGCGATCACCCAGCCTCTTTCCCCCAAGGGATTGGCCGGATTGACAGCCAGGCTTGAAGTCCATTCGGAAACCGAGCCTGCCATCCCGCCCAGGCCGGCGGGCGTCCGGTCGGCAGGCGAGACATCGCGGGCCGAGGCCCAAGTCGCGGGGCGCAAGGCCCGCGGATCGGGAAGCTTCAAATGCAAGGCGGCGAACCATTCCTCCTGGGTGGGCAGACGGCAGCCTTTCCACTCGCAATAAGCGGCCGCGTCCCACCAATCGACATTCACGACCGGGAAATCCCGGTCGATAGGACGGCCTTCCCACTGGCCGCCGGTTTTCGCGGCGGAGTACAGGGCGGTCCAGCCATCGGGCTCATGACCGCTTTTGCCCGGAGGCTGCTCCCTGTGGTCGTAGGCGCTCCGCCGCTCCGGTGCAAGCCCGGCGAGGGCTTCGAGAAATTCGGCGTACTCGCCGATGGTCACTTCATGGGCCGAGAGGGAAAAGGCCCCGACTTTCCCCGCCCCGCCATCCGGCAGGGGGTAGCTGCCCGCGGCGACCGCTACCGGCCCGGGCAAGGGCGATGCCGGGCCCGCGCTGCCATTGATCCCCCGCAAGGCGAGCAGGCCGACGCCCGCGATACAGAGGGCGGCAGCAGCCCCGAGGATCAGCGGCAGCGGCGACTTGCGCGGCAAGGCGCGGGCGGTCTTGGGCGCGGAAATCAGGGGGGTCTCTGAGAGCTGCTGCTCGATCTGCTCGGCGTAAGCCCGCACTTCGTCCCATGTCAGCGTGCGATCCAGCCCCTCCCCGCGCATCCACGCAAGCAGGGTAACCATGCGGGAGGCACCGGGATAACCGTCCGCCACCAGCCCCGGCAATCCCCTCCCCAGGGCAAGGATGTCTTCCGACGAGCGGGTGGCGGCGCGCTGACCGGCGCGGGCCAGATTCGCCACGCGCACCACGCCATGCGAATCGACGAAGATATCGTCCGGCCCCATCGACGCCGCGGCGACGCCTTCTATTTCCAGCGTTTGATTGGCGTCCGCCACGCGGCGCAGGATATTCGCCAGTTGCACCGGCTTCAGCCCCTCCCTCGCATTCAGCCGCTCCATGAGCGACGAACCCGGAAGCCTCTCCAATGTCACGTAGCAATGCTCCGGATTGGAGACGGCCTCATAAACGGAGCCAACCAAGGGATGGTCCACGGCAGCCTTGGCCCGGATGTCCGCGAGAAAGTCCTCCCGACGGCCGAAGGCGGAGGATTTGAGCTCGAAAAGCACGACGGGCCTGCGGATCGACGCTTGCTCGGCCATCCAGGTGAGCGTGATCGGGCTTTCGCCGATCAAGGCCTCGAGACGGTAGTCGCCGAGCATCGAGCCGGCGCGGGAGCGAGGATCATCCATGGAATCAACGTACGGGCAGGGGCGGAACCGCACCGTCCGGGCCGGACGGCAGGGGAAGTTCCGGCACCTCCCCATGTTTCGGGCCGAGGAGGGCATTCACGGGGTCGAGATCGATCATGTCCTCCGTGATGAATTCCGGCGAATCGTTCGGCCGCTGATCGTCGGCCCCGCGCGCGGACAGATGCCGCGGCCATGCCACGTGGTCGATCAGTTCCTCCTTGTAGAAGAGTTCCACGGTGTAGCCGTAGTAGCTCCGCTTCCCGAAAAGGTGATCCTGCTGCAGCTCCTGCGGCGGCAGGATATAAGTGACACGGAGCGTCTCCTCGCCGCCGACGAAGTCGAAGTCCCCGCTTACCCAATCGAACACCGTCTGGCACAGGCCCTCCGCCGCAGGCAGGATTTCTTCCTGCCCGTTCTTTTTGGTGGCGTCGAAGAAGTTCACCTTCACCACCAGATCGTACGCATTGATCTCCGTCCACGGCGCGGACTGCACCGGCACATACACCAGCACGCGCTCGCCATCCTGGAAGGCCTCGTCCTTGAAAAGCCGGATCCTGCCGAGGAGGAGTTCCCGCCGCTTTTCAACGGGCAGGGAAATCCCCTCCCGGAGCTTGCGGGCGGCGAGCTGGTAAAGGGCGCCCGCCCCCTCGGTATTCAGGTCGAAAACCGCCTGATAGGCATCGGCCGCTTGAACGGCGTAGCGCGAGTCCACACCCGCCATGTGCTCGTAGGTCAGGCCGATCTCGTAAAGCACGCTCGGGTCCTTCGGTGCCGTCTCCCGCGCCGCTTCCAGCTTGGTCAGCGCGGTAGCGATATCGTCGATGATGCGCGCGGCCCGCGCCTCGTTCACCAGCCGCTCCACC
>CBIHMP010000145.1:0-9809 GCA_966211015.1 uncultured Luteolibacter sp.
GTCTCGGAGGGCGGGAAGTCGCCCGTGGCGTGCTACCGGCGGGCGGGGAAGGAAAAGTAGGCGTCCCGCCATCCTTGCGGCCCGGCGGGAAGACGGGTAGGCAAGGTGCATGGCCCGCCGTTCCTTCAGCCTGATGCTTGCCTGGCGCTATCTCAATCCGCGCCGGGCGATGCTTTCCGCCGTGACGCTCATCTCGGTGACGGGTGTCTTGCTCGGCGTCCTGGTGCTGGTGGTGGTGATGGCGGTTTATGCGGGCCTGGAGCGAGAGATCAAAAACCGGCTGCTGGGCTTCACCCCGCACGTGCGGCTGGAATACGTGCCCTTCGGTCCGTGGCGCGAGCCGATCACGGAATGGCGCGCGACCGCCAGCGAGGTGGCCAAGGTGCCCGGAGTCCACTCCGCCACCGCATTCGTGCAGGAGTACGTCATGCTGATCGACAGCGAGACCCGGAAACGCCCGGTTTTCTTTCGGGGCGTGGACACGCAGGATCCGGCGCAGGTGGAGGGGGTGAAGAAGCTGTTGGACAAGGATTTTCCCCAAAGCAGCGCCGACATGGGCCTGGATAACCGGATCGTGGTTTCCTCGATCATCGCGAAGCAATTCGGCCTGCGGATCGGGGACAAGGTGAAGTTCCTCTCCGCGCAGAACCTGGAGGAGGTGGAGCGGATCGATCGGATCACCAGCAGGCCGCCGCTGCGGGAGGAATTCGCCCCGCAGGTCGCCAAGGCGAAGGAACTGCTGGGGAACGCCTTCGAGAAAACCGGCGACAAGCTGTTGCTGGAGAACGACGCCTACAACGACCTCGTCGGCCCCGTCCACGAGCTCATGATGACCGAGGATATCCGCGACGCGGAGCGGGAGATTCTGGGGCGATTCGTCGCGCTCTTCGATACCGCCGTGGAAGACCGGCCGGAGGGGCTCGTCTTCGATGCCAAGCTGCCGGAGCAGGCCGCCCGGATCCTGGGCGAGCTGGACAAGCTGGACATGGAGAAAATCGACGGCGACATCCTGAAAAGCTTCAAGCAATTCGTGCTGCCGAAGGAGGCCACGGTGATCGGCGTCTATACGGCGACGCAGATGGCGGTGACGCCGGATGTTTTCATGCCGCTGCCGCTGGCTCAGGAGCTGGCGGGCCTGCAAGGGGCGGTGCAGGGGATCGCCGTGCGTCTGGACGATGCCTATCAGGCGCATCTCGCGGCGGAGGAGTTCAAGGCGCGGATGCCGGAGGGCTGGCGTGCGGTGACCTGGTTCGAGGACTTCGGCGAGTTCTCGCGCTTGATCAACCAGCAGCGGGTGATGATGTACTTCGCCTTGTCCTTCATCATCCTGGTGTCCGCTTTCTCGATGATGGCGGTGATGTTCACCGTGACGATCCAGAAGCGGCGGGAGATCGGGGTGATGAAGGCGCTGGGAGCGGCGCCCGGGCAGATCGTACGGGTCTTCGTCTATCAGGGCATGATCCTCGGCTTCACGGGGGCGGTGCTGGGCGCGGGCGCGGGACTGGTGGTACTCCGTTTCCGCGGCGTGCTACAGGATCTCTTCCGCACGATGGGCTTCGATCCCTTTCCGAAGGACTTCCACGGGTTCAAGACCCTGCCTTCGCACGTGAATCCGGGGGAGCTCGTCATCATCTGCATCTCCGCCTTTATCCTCTGCTCGCTCGCCGCCTGGGTGCCGGCCTCCTTCGCTGCGCGCAGCGATGCGGCGAAGTCGCTACGGAATTTGTAGGCATTAGGAACGGGCATATCTTTTGTAGTCGCGAAAAGACGTTGCATTGTCTGGAATGCAGCGTCGTGAAGGAAATCTGGAACCTCGCCATCAGCCCGCAGGTTTTGCCGCTGACGCTCCTGCTGGTCCCGGTGGCTCTCTACTGGGTGCTGAACATGCTCGGTGTCCTGGACCTTGAGTTCCTGGATGCGGAGGTCGATGCCGACGGCCCGGACGAGAGCGACAGCACCATGAGCCAGTGGCTCCACGGGGCCCTGAGGATCGTGAACGCGAAGGATGTGCCGGTGATGGTGGTCCTGTCCGTCCTGGTGATCCTGCTGTGGGCCTGTGCCATGATCGGGAACCTCTGGTTCAATCCCGGCGCGGGCGCGCTCGCAGGCGGGATCATCGCTCTTGGGGCGCTCGCCGCGGCGGTCGTTCTCACCCGCTTCGCGGTGGCTCCGCTGAAGCCCTTCTTCCGCGTGCTGCGGGCTGAGGATGAGAAGCACCTGCCGGTGATCGGGCGCACGGGCTTCGTGCGCACCGCTCTGGTGGACGAGCGTTCCGGCCAGGTAGAGGTGCAGAATTCCGAAGCGCCGCTCCTTCTCAGCGCCCGCGTCATGCCGGGCACTCCCCCCCTTCCCCGCGATACCGAAGTGATCGTGGTGAGTCATGATCCAGCCAGCGGCATCTATACCGTCCGTACCCTCTCCGAATCCATCCCACCCAATCCATCATGAACCAGATCGTCATTCCGCTGCTCGCCCAGAACAAGCTGGGCGGTACCGTCGTCGTCATCGCCGTGGCCGTTGGCGCGATCATCGCGCTCTTCGCCGCCATTGCGATGGTGTACTCGATGCTCTATCGCAAGGCCCAGCGGGGGCAGGCGCTGGTCCGCACCGGCGTGGGCGGCACCAAGGTGAGCTTCAACGGCATGGCCGTGATCCCCGTGCTCCACCGGCTGGAGACGATGGATATTTCCCTGAAGCGCGTGGAGATCGACCGGACCGCGAAGAACGGCCTGATCTGCAAGGACAACATGCGCGCGGATATCAAGGTGGCCTTTTTCGTCCGGGTGAACCAGACCGACGAGGACGTGCTGCGCGTGGCGCAATCAGTGGGTTGCGACCGGGCCTCCAACACCGAGGAGATCCGCTCGCTCTTCGACGCCAAGTTCTCCGAGGCGCTCAAGACAGTCGGCAAACGCTTCGACTTCATCGAGCTCTACGAGGAGCGCGAGACCTTCCGCGACGAGATCATCAAGATCATCGGCACGAACCTGAACGGCTTCGTGCTGGATGACGCGGCGATCGATTATCTGGAGCAGACGCCGATCGAGGCGCTCGATCCGGACAACATCCTCGACGCACAGGGCATCAAGAAGATCACCGAACTGACGGCGACGCAGGCGAAGCTCGCGAACCACATCCAGCGCGACAAGGAGAAGGTCATCAAGCAGCAGGACGTGGAGGCTCGCGAGGCCATCCTGGAGCTCGAACGGCAGCTTTCCGAAACGGAGGCCAAGCAGAAGCGCGAGGTTGAAAGCGTACGTGCGCGCGAAGAAGCGGAGACGGCGAAAGTCCGCGAGGAGGAGCGCCAGAAGTCCGAGCGCGCCCGGATCGCCGCCGAGGAAGAGATCCAGGTGGCCACGGAGAACAAGGACCGCCAGGTGCTCGTCGCTCAGCGCAACAAGGAACGCACCGACGTGGTGGAGGTCGAGCGGGTGAAGCGCGATCAGGAACTCGAATCGATCGAGCGCGAGCGGGTGACCCAGCTCAAGTCGATCGAGAAGGAGAAAGCCGTGGAGATCGAGAAGAAGGCGATCCAGGACGTTATCAAGGAGCGCGTCGCGGTCGAGAAGCTCGTCGTGGTGGAACAAGAGCGCATCAAGGACACGGAAGCCTTCGCCGGCGCGGATCGCCAGAAGCAGGTCAAGGTGACCTTGGCCGAGGCCGTGGCCCAGGAAGAGATGATCCGCAAGATCAAGGAGGCCGAGGGTTCGCAAGAGGCAGCGAAGCTGCGTGCCGATCAGGAGCTCTACGAGCGCGTGAAAGCGGCGGAAGCGTCGAAGAAATCCGCGGAGCTCAAGGCCGAGGAAGTCGTCATTTCCGCGGAGGCCGAGCAGGCTGCCAGCGAGAAGCAGGCGCTTGCCAAGAAACTGCTGGCGGAAGCCACCGCGAAGGAGACCGCCGCCACGGGACTCGGCGAGGTGGAAGTGATGATCGCGAGAGCGGATGCCACGCAGAAGCAAGGCACCGCGGAAGCGGAGGTGAACCGCCTGAAATTCGAAGCCGAAGCCGAAGGCATCAACAAGAAGGCGGAGGCGATGAAGCTGCTGGAATCCGCGGGCCAAGCCCACGAGGAATTCAAGCTCCGGCTCGAAAAGGAGAAGGCCATCGATCTGGCTGGCATCCACATCCAGAAGGACATCGCCGAAGCGCAAGCCAAGGTGATGGGCGAAGCGATGAAATCCGCGAAGATCGAGATCATCGGCGGCGAGGGCAAGTTCTTCGAGCAGATCGCAGGCGCGATTTCCCGCGGGAAATCGGTGGACCGGTTGGTGGCCAACAGCGAAGTGCTGGGCGACGTGAAAGAGACCTTCTTCAACGGCGATCCGGAGTATTTCAAGGCGCAGCTCCGCGAATGGGCCGGGCAATTCGGAGTGACCACCGAGGACGTGAAGAACCTCAGCGTGGGCGCGGTGCTCGGGAAACTGCTGGCGGACGCGACGGGAGACACGCGGCGCAAGCTGCTGTCCTTCCTGGGTGCGGCGGACCGCTTCGGCATTGCGGACGAACGGGCCGCGAAGGTGCTTGTCCAGCCATGAAGTCGATTCCGGGGCCCGGCCTCCTGTGAGCCGCGGGCCCGGATCCCTTGAATCCACAGCTTGGCGCCCTCCCGCGGTTAGATCCCATGCCTGAAGAACTCAAAAAGCCCGATCAGCTTGAAGGCGGTGCGTACGAAGTCATCCGTGCGCGGCTGGACAAGCATGCGGCGACCTTGCGCGAGGGACTGGATGCCCTGAATGCGGAGCGCCTTCAGGTTTTCGGCGGGATCGAGACGGCGTTGCTGGGCACCGAACGGGTATCGACCGAGCACAATTGCGTCGCTCGCGATCTGGTCGCCATCGGAAAGCATCGCTTCCTTTTCGGCTATAACATCCAATTCGGACTAAAGCAGACGACGGATATCAAGGACGTCTTCGCGGTCTATGACTACAATCCGGAGACCCGGTCCTTCACTCCGATCGCGGTCGAGGAAGTGCTGGGGGATGCCAAGTTTACCGAGGACTTCGCCTACCTTTTCAAGTACTACCGCGAGACCGTTTTCCTGAAGTTCCTGATCATCGGGCCGCATCTCTACATGGCGATGCGCTCCGGGAAATCGATCGACGACATCAAGGTCTTCAAATGGCGTCTGGCGGGCGATGGCACGCCGGAGTACGTCGGGAACCGCTTCGATCACGAATACGCCTTTCCGGCGCAGCAGGAGTTCGAGTGGAAGCGCGCCCACCGCGGGATGCACCGCCCGGGCCTGCATCCGCACATTTCCATCGAGGACCGGGTCTTCGTGGAAACGGTGGGCGGCGATCTGACGGTGAAGATCGAGGACAACACCGCGAGCGGACAAGGCATCTATTCGGAGCCCGTGACCGAGAGCGACCAGACGCTCGACGATGCGGAAATCTTCTACGCCACGGTGGGATCGCTCGTCCTGCTGAAGATCCTGCCTTACCGCGAAGGCCTGCACCGCCACCTGGTCTTCAACGAGAAGACGAGCTCGGTGCACCGCATCGACGCCATCGGCGACTCCTGCGTTTTGCTCCCGGACGACCACGGCATCATCTTCGCGAACGGCTACCTGCTCCAGAGCGGGGAGGTGAAGACCTTCGACCACGGCTTGCTGGACATGCGTTTCGAGCGCCGTGTCCCGAGCTCGAACGGCGAAGACATCCTCTATTCCTTCTACAATCGCGCCTCCGGCGACTACGTGCTGCTCTCCTACAACCGGATCAAGCAATCGGTCGAGACGCCGATCGTTTGTTCGGGGTACTCGTTGTTCGGCAACGGGCGGCTCGTGCTTTTCCGCGGCGATGGCGAGCCGCAGAAGCACCACGCGCTGCAAATATGGCAAACCCCGTACTTGGACGACGAGACCAGTGTGGCGGCCGCGGCGGACAAGGAGTCCTTCCTCTACAAGATCGGTAATCCGGAGCTGGTGCGCGGGATGGCGGAATCCCGCGAACTGCTGACGCTCCTGCAGAAGGACGATTCCTTCGCGGGGCTCTATCTCGATATCGTGAAGCGTTCCGGCGACCTCCTGGACGCCTACTTCTGGCTCGACCGGCCCGAGTGCAAATCGCTCGCGGCACCCGTGCGGGAGATCAAGAAGGCGGGCGAGGCGGCGATCGGCGAATTCGAGAAGGTCCAGAAACTGCGCTCCCTGGCTGCCGAACGCACTTCGGCGGTGCGCGCCGCAGTGGAGAAGCTGGTCCGCGAGGCACATACGGCTTCGCCGGACGCCCTGCAAGGCTTCGTCCACCAGCTCGCAAGCCTGCGCAAGCTGCGCGGCGAAATCATCGCGCTGCGCGATGTACGCTATACCGATCCCGAGATTGTTTCCGCTTTCGAGAAGGAAGTCGTCGCGACAACCGATGCCGTCTCCGCAAAGACCGTCGATTTCCTCTTGGGCGAAGAATCGCTGAATTCCTACGCCGCCGCGATCGATGCCCAGGAAACAGCGCTCGCGAAGATCGCGAAGGTGACCGAGGCCGATGAAGTCGCCACGGCACTGGATCAAGCGGCGGCGGAACTTGAGATGCTGATCGAGATCGTCGGCGGGCTGAAGATTGCAGACGCCACCCAGACCACCGCGATCATCGAGCGGATCTCCGGCCTTTACGCACGGCTGAACGGCACTCGCGGCTCATTGCGGAACAAGCGCAGGGAGCTGGCGCGCGGCGAGGGGGAGGCCCAGTTCGCGGCGCAGATGAAACTGCTTTCGCAGGCTCTGGCGAACTACCTGGATCTCTGCGACACACCGGAAAAATGCGACGAATCCCTGACCCGCCTGATGGTCCAGGTGGAGGAGCTCGAAGGACGATTCGCCGAGTTCGATGAGTACATCGAGCAGCTCGCCACGCGGCGCGAGGAAATTTACGACGCCTTCGAGGGCCGCCGCACGCAGCTTGTGGAGGCACGGGGCAAGCGGGCGGGCGCGCTTTTCAAATCCGCCGAACGCATCCTGGCGGGCATTCGCAACCGGGTGGCCTCGCTGGGGGAGGTCGAGGAGATCCACTCCTACTTCGCGACCGATCCGATGATCGAGAAGGTCCGCGACCTGATCGGGCAGCTCCAATCGCTCGGGGACTCGGTGAAAGCCGATGATCTCCAGACGAGACTGAAGACCCTTCGCGAGGACGGCGTGCGGCAGTTGAAGGACAAGAAGGATCTCTACGTGGAAGGCGAGAACGTCATCCGCTTCGGCAAGAACGCCTTCAACGTCAACACGCAGCCGCTGGAAATGACGATCGTGCCCCATGGGGACGCGATGGCTTTTCACCTGACGGGCACCAAGTTTTTCGAACCAATCACGGACGCGGGTTTCCTGGCCGCGCGCGATGCGTGGGATCTGGAGGTACCCAGCGAGAGCCCGCGGGTGGCGCGGGCAGAGTACCTCGCTTGGAAGTTCCTGCTGGAAGCCGCGGCAGGAACGGAGGCCCCCCTGCTCTCCAGGATCCAGGCTTTCATGCAGCCGCGCTACGCGGAGGGATATACGAAGGGGATCCACGATGAGGATGCAGCCAAGCTCCTGGAGCATCTGCTGCCGATCCACGCGGAGGCCGGCCTGCTGCGCTTCGGTCCCCGGGAGCGGGCGGCGGGAATGCTTTTCTGGAACTCGTGGGAGAACCCGCTGAGGAGTAGGATCGCAGGCCAGTTTTCCTCCTACGGCAAACGCCGTAACCTGTTCGCCGGCGGGGACGAGACGGAGCGCTGGAAAGCGCGGCTGGCGGAGGAGTTCTCAAGGTGGCGGGAGGCCCATGGCCTGTTCTCCGAAGTGGTCCCGGCAAAAGCCGCGGACTACCTCGCGGAGGAGCTGGCTACGGGAGCCACCTTCGTGGTTTCGACGGCCGCCGCGGAGTTAAGCACGGCTTTCCATCATGGCCTGGTGGCAAAGCGTGCGGAAGGGATCTTCAAGGATTCCATCGGCGGGCAGGAATCTCCCGCTTTCGTGCGGTACGAGATTGCGCGGGACTGGCTGGCGGGATTCGCGGCGAGCCACCCGGAGAGCGTGCAGGGAACGCCGGAAGGACTCACGGGGGCGGTGATCGACGAAGCGTCCGTGCATCTCGCGCGCGGCGGGTTTGAACAGCGGGCGGTGAAGTCGGTTCCGCTGTTCTTCCGCGTGGAGGGGTTGCGATCGAGCCATGCACGCATCGACGGCGGCGCGATCGGGCTTCACTACAGCGAATTTCTCGACCGCCTGGAGCGCCACGAGCGCACCGACGCCGCAGCTTTCCGTGCACTGGCGGAGCGGAAGACGCAGCTCACGGGGGCGAAGCGCGACCAAATGCGCCTGGAGGAATTCAAGCCGAAGGTGATGAGCGCCTTCGTGCGGAATCGGCTGATTGACGAGGTGTATCTTCCCCTGATCGGCAACAACCTCGCCAAGCAACTCGGCACCGCCGGGGCGAACACCCGCACGGACCGCATGGGCCTGCTGCTGCTCATTTCCCCGCCGGGCTATGGCAAGACCACGATCATGGAGTACGTGGCGAACCGCCTGGGGCTGACCTTCGTGAAGATCAACGGTCCCGCGCTGGGCCACCGGGTGCTCTCGCTCGATCCCGCGGAGGCACCCAACGCCTCCGCGCGCATGGAGGTGGAACGCGCGAACCTGGCGCTGGAGATGGGCGACAACGTGATGCTTTATCTGGACGACATCCAGCACACGGACCCCGAGTTCCTGCAGAAGTTCATCAGCCTCTGCGATGCGCAGCGGAAGATCGAAGGCGTATGGAAGGGCCAGGCCCGCACCTATGACCTCCGTGGCAGAAAGGTCGCCGTGGTGATGGCCGGCAATCCCTACACCGAGAGCGGCGGCAAATTCCAGATTCCGGACATGCTCGCGAACCGCGCGGATACCTACAATCTGGGGGACATCCTGGGCGGCCATGAGGCGGCCTTCAAGGCCAGCTACATTGAGAACGCCCTCACTTCGAATGCGGCGCTGTCCCGGCTGGCGAGCCGCTCGCAGAAGGACATCCTGATGCTCATCCGCATCACGGAAACCGGTAGCCGGGACGGTGCCGATTTCGAGGGCAATTATACGCCCGCGGAGATCGAGGAGATGCTGGCGGTGACGAAGCACCTGCTCGCCGTACGCGATACCATACTGCGGGTGAACCTGCAGTACATCAAAAGCGCGGCCCAGGAGGACGCCTATCGCACCGAGCCGCCCTTCAAGTTGCAGGGCTCCTACCGGAACATGAACCGCATCGCGGAGAAGGTGCTGCCGCTCATGACGCCGGAAGAGGTGCGGCAGATCGTCGTGGATCACTATCGCAGCGAGTCGCAGAACCTCACCACCGCGGCGGAGGCGAACCTGCTGAAATTCCACGAGATGGAGGGTCTGCTGGACGAGACGCAGGCGGCACGCTGGGAGCAGATCAAGAAGGAGTTCAACAAGCGCAAACTGCTGGGAGCTGGCGGCGAGCACGATCCCGTGGCGCGGGTCGTCGCGCAGCTCACGCAGTTCAACGATGGGCTGGAGGCCATTAAGAACGGCATCTCGCAGGCGGGGCAGAGCTACGCGCAGCCGCAGACGCTGGCGGAACAGACGGTCTCGCAATTGCGCCAGATCATCGAAGGCCTGAGAGCCGTGCCCGTGCAGGTCGATATCAAGGTGGTGCCGGTTCAGGATGAAAAGGGCAGCATCGAGAAGATGGATGCGCCGGACGGCCCGCCGCTGGAGTTCGAGCCCGAGGTGAAGCAGGGGGAGTAGCAACCCGGGCGGAGGCTGCTTCCTGGAGTTCTCCCGATCCCGCGATCACGTGATGTTGCGGGGAGCGCGGCGTGTTACTTTCCCGTCACCCCCCAAT
>CBIHMP010000146.1:0-9801 GCA_966211015.1 uncultured Luteolibacter sp.
ATGAAATTGAGTGCCGTGCGCTCCGCCGTCAGGATGCTGCGCGCGGAGCCTTCTATCTTCATGATATAGGCTCCTTCCGCAATCCGGTCGCCGTCCGAGACCAACAATCCCGCCTCGATGGCAGGATCGACTTTCCGGAAAATCTCCAGTGCGATCTCACCGCCCGAAAGCACCCCCGGCTCCCGCGCCACGATGAAGCCCGCGGCGCGGCGCTCTTCGGGCACGAAATACTTCGACGTGAGATCTCCGGTGCCGATGTCCTCTTCCAAGGCCGAGTCGATCAATCGCTCCACGCTTTTTTCCACGCCCGGAGGGTAGGACAGGCGCAGCAGCGCAGGCAATGAGGATTCGGGCCGTTCCCGGAGGACTCGGATCTCATCGCGTTCTAATTCCGCGCAAGTTTGAGCGGAGGTAGCGCGCGTTTCCCCTGCGATCAATCCGGCCGTAAGAATGAACGGTCAGCCTTTGATTTCCAAAAGCATCTGCGGATTATTCGGGAACTTCTTCAGGAAGTAGAGCAGGCGCTCCATCGCCTCCACGGGCCGATGCCCGGAGAGCCCCCGCCGGATCAGGTGGATCTTCTGGAGCATGTGCTCCGGTAGCAGCAACTCCTCCCGGCGGGTGCCGGATTTGAAGATATCCACCGCCGGGTAGATGTAATTTTCCGCAATCTTGCGATCGAGCACGAGCTCCATGTTACCGGTGCCCGTGAACTCCTGAAAGATCGCTTCGTCCGCACGGCTGTTTGTTTGAATCAGGGCCGTAGCCAGAATCGTCAAGGAACCGGCCTCGCGGGTATTCCGCGCCGCGGCGAAAAGCCGGCGCGGCACCTCCAGCGCGCCCACGGTGATTCCGCCGGTGCCGATGCCCCTGCCCTTCTGGCGCATGCCGCCATTGTAGGCGCGGGCGAGACGGGTGATGGAGTCCATCAGCAGGAAGACGTGCTTGCCGGATTCCACCAGACGCTTCGCGCGCTCGATGCACATCTCGGCGATGCGGCAGTGGCTACGCGCGCCTTCGTCATTGGAGCTCGCGTAGATTTCCGCGCCAGGCAGCGTGCGGCGGAATTCGGTCACCTCTTCCGGCCGCTCGTCCACCAGCAGGATCATCAGGTGGATGGTCTCATCGTGCAGCTCGCGCACCGCCTCCGCGATGTGAAGCAGCAGCGTGGTTTTGCCCGAGCGCGGCGGGGAAACGATCAGTCCGCGCTGACCGCGTCCGACCGGGGCCATGAGATCGAGCACCCGCGTGGTGAAGCGGGGTTGGGTCGTTTCCAAGCTGATGCGCTTGTTCGGATTGATGGCCTTGAGCTCGTCGAAGGAAGGCAGCCGCTTCGCCTCATCCGGCGTCAGGTCGTTGATCGTCGTCAGCTCCACCAACTGTTGGCCGCGGGGACCGTCCTGGGCCAAGCCATGGATCCATACGCCCGGCCGCAGGCCATGGCGACGAACCATCTCCGGCGAAACGAAAACATCGTCCCGCGCCTGTTCGAAGTTCTTCGAGGGCACGCGCAGGAAGCCGAAGCCTTTCGGCGCGAGTTCCAGCATTCCGTTGACCTCCACCTTCGGGCCGGAGAAAGCCTGGGCCTTCTCCACGGGCTCCCGGTCGCGCTCACGTTCCCGTTCGCGCTCCCTTTCACCACCGCGTTCACGTTCCCGTTCGCCACCGCGTTCACGTTCCCGTTCGCCACCGCGTTCACGTTCCCGTTCGCCACCGCGTTGCTTTTCGGCGGCAGGGGCGTCCCCGCCCTCTCCCGAACCATGTCGTGCCTCGCGCTCGCGCTCGCGGCGGCGCTTGCGACGGCGCTTGCGGCGCTCGCGGTTGGCATCCGTGCGATCTCCCCCCGCGTCCGGGCGCTGCTGCTGTTGTTGCTGGTGAGGCCGCTGCTGTTCCCGCGGCTCGCGGGACTCCCGGGGTTCACGCGATTCGCGCTCTTCCCTCGGGGTCACCGGGCCGCCGCCGGGAACCCGTCCGAAGACGGGGCGCCCCTCGCCTGAAGAGTCTTCCCGCGATGCCAATTCGGGGCGGGTAGTTTCCACGGGCTTTTGCGGCTCGTCCCGGACCGGACGGTCATCGGTCGAACGCTCTGCAGACGGAGTGGAAACGGGCGGCTCGGCGGGAGTGAAGGACTCATCCGCTGCCGGGGCCTTCTTGCGGGCCGCCTTTTTCGCGACCTTGCGTGCGGCGGGCTTCGCCGACCCATCCGGCTGATCGTCGGATGCGGAACGCGTCACCGGCTGCGCCGGTACGTCCAGCGGCAGAACCGCCTGCACGGAGGCGGTGTCCGCCGCTTTCTTCGCAGCTTTCTTGGCCGTCGTCTTCTTCGCCGCTGCCTTTTTGGCGGCTTTCTTGGCCGCCTTTTTAGCCGCCTTGCGGGCGACCGGCTTGCTCTCGGCGGACGAGGGTTCCGCAGCGGGTTCGTATCCGGCGGTGTCCTGGGACGTGTTGTGGCTCATTAAGAAAAATTTGGGGCGAGACCGGAAAAACTCCGGTGGTCATGCTTCGAGGGCTTCGAGAACTTCGTCGGCTACCTCGAAATTGGTGAAAACGTTCAGCGTGTCGTCGTACGCATCCAGCAGGTCGTAGAGTTTCATCACCTGACGGGCGATCTCGGGATCGGAGACCGTGGAAAGATTCTGCGGCACGGAGACCAGTTTCTCCGATGCAATGGTAAATCCGGCGGCGCGCAACTCCCCGGCCACGGCCGCGAGCTCGACGGGAGAAGTCAATACAACGTGTTCGCTTTCGTCACTCTGCACGTCGTCCGCACCCGCGAGGATCGCGGCTTCCATCATGCGGTCCTCTCCGATGTCCCCGGCAGGGATGCGGATTTCCCCCTTGCGGTCGAATTGATAAGCCACGCTGCCGGGGGTGGCGACGCTGCCCCCGTTCTTGGAAAAGAGGGAGCGCAGGTCGGCGGCGGCACGATTCAGATTATCGGTGGCGATCTCGATCAGGAAAGCGATCCCGGCGGGTCCGTAGCCCTCGTAGGTCACCTCTTGGATCGCTTCACCGCCCAACTCGCCGAGGCCCTTCTTGATGGCGCGGTCGATGTTCTCCTTCGGCATCGAAACGGCCTTGGCATTGTCCACGGCGGCACGCAGGCGGGCGTTCATGCCGATGTCTCCACCGCCCGAGCGGGCCGCAAGGGCGATTTCATGGGCACATTTGCTGAACACCCTGCCCTTGATGACATCGACGCGGGCCTTGATGTGCTTGACCTTGGACCACTTGTTGTGACCAGCCATGATCGATTGTGTGGGGAACAGAAAGGAAAGGGGTGCGTGGGGGCACGTGACCATTCCCTGTTAGGAAATGCATGAAAGGATTTCGAACAACGGCGTGACCGGGTTATGGCGAAGCCCTGCCAAAGTGCGAATTCAAGCGCGGCAGGGTTTTCAAACCCGGGGGCGGCTGCATCACCGGCGGCCGCCGACGTCCATCGGACTTGGGGGAACTTTGCCTCTCCCGGGGATTTTGGCAAAACAAAAATTTCACCTCCCCTGCGGGTAGTGGAGAGGGTGGCGATGGACTACAAGATGCAGCCCGGCGCGGCGGTCCACGCCCATTTCTATCGGAGTCCCACCGCCCGTCGCACACGGTCGATCACCGGTGCGGCGGCAGCGCGGGCTTTCTCCGCTCCCTTGGCGAGCACTTCGTCGATGTAGCCGGGGTCGGCGAGGATCTCTTCCCGGCGCGCACGCATCGGCTCGAAGCGCTCCAGGTAAGCCTCCAGAAGCCGCTTCTTGAAATCGCCGTAGCCGATGCCCCCGCGATCGTAGTCGGCTTCCATTGCCGCCACGTCCGCCTCGCCTGCCATCAGGCGGTAGAGAGCCAGCAAGGTGGAGCCCTCCTTGGGCTTCGGTGCCTCCAGCGGAGTGGCATCCGTAACCAGCTTTTTCATGATGAGCTTCTTCACCTCCGCCGGCTCGGCGAAGAGCGGGAGCGTGTTACCATAGCTTTTGCTCATCTTTTGCCCGTCGAGGCCCGGCACCACCGCGGTGGCTTCCCGGATCATCGGCTCGGGGACGACCAAGGTGCCCTCGCCGTAGGCTTCGTTGATCTTGCCCGCGAGATCCCGGGTGATTTCGAGATGCTGCTTCTGGTCCTTGCCCACCGGGACGCAGTTGGAATCGTACAAGAGAATATCCGCCGCCATCAGCACGGGATAGGCGAAGAGCCCGTGGTACGGGGAGAACCCGTGCGCGACCTTGTCCTTGTAAGAGTGAGCCTTCTCCAACTGGCTCACCGGGCACACGTTGGAGAGGATCCACGCGAGTTCGTTCACTT
Organism: uncultured Luteolibacter sp.; assembly: GCA_966211015.1. GTDB lineage: Bacteria > Verrucomicrobiota > Verrucomicrobiia > Verrucomicrobiales > Akkermansiaceae > Haloferula. The sequence continues at coordinate 4,291 of CBIHMP010000146.1, forward strand.
CCGGCACGGCGCTCTGCAGGAAAAACGTGGAGCGCTCCGGATCCAAGCCTGCCGCCAGGAAATCCACCGCCAGCTCGCGGGTATAGGCGCGCAGGTCCTCCGGATTCCTCACCGTGGTCATCGCGTGGTAGTTTGCGATGAAGTAGAAGGCCTCCCCTTCCTCCTGCAAGCGCACGGCGGGCTCCATGGCCCCGAAGTAATTGCCGACGTGGAGTTTTCCGCTGGGTTGCAGCCCGGTCAAAATGCGCATGCCCGGGAAGATGAACCGGCCCGCCCGCCACGGTCAAGGGGAGGCCGCTCAGGCGATGATCTCGTGGATCGGATCCGCTCCCTCCACCCCCACGAGCTTCTGATCCAGCCCGCCGTAGAAGTAGCTCAGGTGATTCGGATCCAGTCCCATCTGCTGGAGCACGGTGGCGTGCAGGTGCTTCACCTGCACCCGGTCTTTCACCGCTTCCCCGCCGAGCTCGTCCGTTTCGCCGAAAATGGTGCCGCCCTTGATCCCGCCGCCCGCCATCCACATGGTGAAGCCGTAGGCATTGTGATCGCGGCCGGTGCCCTCGGCGTATTCCGCCGTCGGTTGGCGTCCGAACTCCCCGCCCCAGATGACCAGCGTCTCGTCCAGCAGACCGCGCTGCTTGAGATCCTTCAGAAGCCCCGCGATCGGCTTGTCGGTATTACCGGCATGATATTCGTGGTTCTTCACCAGATCCCCGTGTGCGTCCCAGTTGTCGTCATTGTGCGCGCCACCGGAGTAAATCTGGATGAATCGGGTGCCGCGCTCCACCAGACGGCGGGCGAGGATGCACTTGCGCGCGAAGTCATCCGTGCGCGTGCCGTCCATCCCGTAGAGCTTCTTCACGTGCTCCGGTTCGTTCTCCACGTCGATCGCTTCCGGGGCGGTGGCCTGCATGCGGAAGGCCAGCTCGTAGGAGGCGATCCGTGCGGCGAGATCGCTGTTATGATCGCGGCCCTTCAAGTGGGACTTGTTGATGTCGCCCAGAAAATCAAGCAGCGAGCGCTGCTGCACGCGATCCATGCCCGGGCGGTTCTGGAGATTCAGGATCGGATTGCCCTGCGAGCGGAAGACGACGCCCTGGTAGCTGGCGGGCATGTAGCCGCTGCTCCAGTTCTTCGCGCCGGAAATCGGGCCGCCTGTTTTGTCGAGCATTACCACGTAGCCGGGCAGGTTTTCGTTCAGCGAGCCGAGGCCGTAGTTCACCCAGGATCCCATCGAAGGCTTGCCGGTGAGCAGCGAGCCGCTGTTCATCATCAGCATCGCGGAACCGTGGATCGGCGAATCTGCCGTCATCGAGTGGATGAAGGCGATGTCATCCACGCACCCGCCCACGTTCGGAAAAAGATCGGAGACCCACTTCCCGGACTCGCCGTATTGCTTGAATTTCCACTTCGGGCCGACCACGCGGCCCTCGTTCTTCTTGCCGCCGCGGCCGAAGGTCTTCACCGGGATCGTCTTGCCATCCAGCGGATACATCTTCGGCTTGTAGTCGAAGGTGTCCATGTGGCTCGGTCCGCCGTACATGAAGAGGAAGATCACGGACTTCGCCTTGGCCGGCAGCAGCGGCTGCTTCGGCGCGAGCGGGTTGTCGAACTTCAGCTCGTCCGCGGCGAAAGCGCCATCGCGCGACATCATGCCCGCTAGCGCCAGCGAGGTGAATCCGCCACCGATCTGGTGGAGGAATTCCCGGCGGTGGATGCGGCCGCAGAAGTTGCCGGAGGGTGGACGGAGAATCATCGGAAGAAAGAGCTAAAGATCATGCACCCGCGACCGACCCGTTCAGTCGAGGTAGAAAAATTCGTTGAAGCTGAAAACCGCCACGCAGAAACGTTGCAGCGCAAGCTCCGGCGATAGCTTGCTCTCGTTCTTCATCTTGCCGATGAAAGCGAGCGAAAGGGCGAGTTCCGACTCGTCGGGCCCGCGGGAAAGCACCAGCTCGAAAGCGCGCCGGATCTGCCCTTGCAGATCGCCCGGACGGTCCTTCTCCAGCCGCTTCGCCAAGGCACCCGCCTTCTCGTGGATGAACTCGCTGTTCATCATCGCGAGCGCCTGGGTGGGCACCGTGGTGGTGAACCGGACCGGGCAGGTGTTGTCGGTGTCCGCCAGGTCGAAGTCGGTGAACATCGGCGGCTGCAGCGAGCGCTTGATCTTTACATAGACGCTGCGGCGGTTCGCCTGGTCCGGAGGGCTGACGCCCCACTTGCCGCCCTTTGTCGATGAAGTGGCCAGTACTTCCTCGGGCATCGGGACGTAGATGCTGGGGCCGCCCATTTCGAGATTCAGCTCGCCCGTGCCAGCGAGGATCGAGTCGCGGAGTTCCTCCGCCGTCAGGCGGCGCGGATTAAAGCGCCAGAAGAAATCGTTGCCTGGATCTTCCGCAGCGCCCTTTTCGTCGTTGGTGATGGAGAGCCGGTAAGTCTTCGAGTTCAGCAGCAGGCGATGCATGGTTTTCACGCTCCAGCCCTTCGCGACGAACTCGGTGGCGAGCCAATCAAGCAGCTCGGGATGGGTCGGCGCGGTACCGAGGTAGCCGAAGTCGTTGGGGGTAGGACTCAAGCCGCGGCCGAAATGATGTTGCCAGATGCGGTTCACCATCACGCGGGCGGTGCGCGGGTTGTCCGGCCGCGTCATCCATTTCGCCAGCGCCAGCCGGCGTCCGCTGGTCCCGGAATCCTCCGGCATCGGCGGGATGGAAGCGGTCTCGCCGCCCCAGATCGCCGGGAAGCCGGGCGTCACCTCATCCCCTTCCGCATGCGCGCTGCCGCGGATGTGGATGTGGGTGGGCGGCGGCACCGGGCCCACTTCCGTGACCACCAGAGCCTCGATCCCGGGAGATCTCTTGAGCTGCGCGATCTCCCCCAGGCGCTCCAGGTTTTGGCGGTAGATCTCGCGACTCTTGCGGCTGACCGCACGGTATTCGCGGTTCAGGACGAGATCGGAAGGTGTCACGGCATCCACCTCGAGGCCGAGGTCGAAGAACTGCCCGCCTTCCCGCTGGCGGACATGCGCGGCAAGCACGTTGCGGCCGGTCTGCAGGGCCGCCATGAATTCGCGGGGCGCGGGGATCCGCTCGTAGTCGGTGCTGTAGTGCTCGGCGCGCAAGACCGGCTGCCCGTTCAGGTAAAGTTCGATTTCCTCGTCATGATAAAGGTGCAACAGCACGGACTGCGGAATGGAATCGAGGCCGAAGGAGGTCTGGAGCCATAGATCCTGGCCGGTCCACACGGTGCGCGCCTGGACTCCCGGAGCGGCCGTGCCGAATCCCCCCGGACCCTGCTGCCAATTCGCGCGCTCGGCGCGGAAGGCAACCGAGGACCAGTCTTCGCCCGGTTCCTCGGTGGTGTAATGCCACTGCGTCGGTCTGGTGCGGGAGTCGGTGACCAGCCACCGGTCCATGTTGGTCAGGTTGCTCACCCGCCCCGCCACTTCCGGCCGGGTGCGGCGCACGTTGTCCAGCGCGTCGCTTTCGCAGCCGTCCATCCACTGGCGGATCTTCTTCTCCTCGGCGAGGAGCTCGACGAGTTGCTGGTCGCGGTCCTGTACCAATTCGGGCGATTCAATGAAAGTGGTCTGCTTGCCGCCGCGCCCCATCGGCTCGATGCCGCGGAAAAAGGAGGCAAACTTGAAATAATCCGCCTGCGGGATCGGGTCGCCCTTGTGGTCGTGGCAACGCGCACACCCTGCGGTCATCGCAAGGAAGCCCTCGGTCACCGTGCGCACGTTGTCGTCCAGCACGTCGAAGAAATGCTGTTTCCGGTCGGCGGGCTCGTCGTCCCAAGCCATGAGGCGCAGCATCCCGGTGGCGACCTGCGAATCGGCCGTTTTGTCAGGCAACTCGTCGCCCGCAATTTGTTCCGCCACGAAGCGGTCGTAGGGTTTGTCTTCGTTGAAGCTGCGGATGACGTAGTCGCGGTAACGCCAGACAAAGGGCTTCTCGTTGTCCCGCTCGAAGCCGTTCGACTCCGCATAGCGGACGATATCCAGCCAATGGCGCGCCCATTTCTCGCCGTATTGCGGCGAGGCCAGCAGACGCTCCACCTGCTTGCTCCATGCGTCCGGCGAGGGATCGGCCTCGAACGCGCGGATCTCTTCCAGCGACGGCGGGAGACCCGTCAGATCGTAAGAAAGCCGCCGTAGCAGCGCCGCGCGGGATGCCTCCCCCACCGGCTTCAGGGCCTTCTCATCGAGCTTCGCGCGGATGAAGGCATCCACCGGATTTCCCGCCCAGGCGGCGTCGGCGACCGCGGGCGGCTCCACCCGCGTCATCGGCTTGTAGGACCAGTGGGCCTTGGTCTTCTCATTGACCTCGGTGACACCGGCCATCGGATCGTGGACTTCCACCAGCAGGTCGGCGTCCTCCGGCGTCCAGGGTGCACCCATCTCCACCCATTTCGTGATCTTGGCGATGTCCTCGTCCGGCAGCTTGTTCCGGGGAGGCATCTGGAGGTCGTCGTTCTCGTAAGAGATCGCCTCCAGGATATGGCTCTTCGCGGGATCGCTTTCGTTGAAGGCGGGGCCGTGATCGCCGCCTTTCATCAGGCCCTTGCGGCTGATGAGTTGCAGATTCCCCCGCACCTTCGGGTGACCCTTCTCATCCGTGCCGCCGTGGCATTTGAAGCAATTCTGCTCCAGGATCGGCTTCACCTCGGCCCGGAAAAATTCAACGCCGGCCGGATCCGCAGCATGGGAAAATGCCGCGGACCCCGAGGCGACGAGAGCGATGACCCACGGTTTCCTCATGCAGTCTGAGACAGAACGGCCCCGAAGCGGCTCGAAATTTCATCCGCGTGGGATTTCACCATCGCGCCGAAGGCATCGAGCTGGCCATCGGGAACGCGGGAGGAGGGTGCGGTGATCCACAGCGCGGCGATGACGGCTCCCGTGGCCCCGCGGATTGCCGCGCCGATGCAGGTTTGGCCTTCCATTTCTTCTCCCAGGTCGAAGCCGTATCCCCGCGCCGCAACCTCCTTCAGGTGCGTCAGGAACTCCTCCTGCGAGGTGATCGTGTTCGGCGTGAACCGCGGCAGCTTCAGGCGCGAGACCCGCTTGATGCGCTCCTCTTCCGGCAGTCCTGCCAGCATCGCCTTGCCCGGCGCGGCCGTGTGAAGGCAGAAGCGCGTGCCGGGATCGACCGCGAATTTGAAATGATGCGTGCCGAGCGCCTGGTCCAGCACCACGCCCTCGTCATCGGCAAGGGTGCCGAGCAAAGCGGTCTCGCCGGTGGCATCGCGAAGGCGGCGCATCACGTCGATCGATTTCTCGAAAAGATTGGCGTCGGTCACCGACATCGCACCCAGGATCAGCAGGCGCGGGGTCAGCCGGTAGCGCTTGGTATTTTCCACCTTTTCGAGGAAGCCCCGGTTCTCCAAGGTTACCGCGATACGGAAGGCGCTGTTCTTCGGGATCTTGAGCTACACGCCCAGGTCGCTGACGTTGATGCCCTCCGGGCGGGAGCTGAGAAGCTCCAGCATCACGAGTGCACGATCAAGGTT
>CBIHMP010000147.1:0-9731 GCA_966211015.1 uncultured Luteolibacter sp.
AGCGGCAGCACGGGCAGCAGATTGACCAGACCCCACCAGAAATTGATCCACAGCAGGCCGTGGATCAGGGAGAAGAGCGGTCGGCGGACGCTGAAGAACTCATAGGTCTCCGGCGAAAGGCCCCGGGAGCTGCCGAAGAGCGATCGGCCCGCGAGCGCCGCCGCGTCGCGGGGGCCGAAGACCGCGGCCAGCACGGCAAGCGTCAGCAGCAGCAGGAGGAAGCCGGCACCGGGCCCGGCGGCGATCATCCAGAAACGCTGCCATTTCCCGAAGCGGCCGCCCTCGTTCCGGGCCAGGCCGCCGAATGCCCACAAGGTGATGCGCGCGTAGCCGCCGCCCAGGCGGCGGCCCGTCAAGGCATGCCCGAATTCGTGGACCAGGATCGAGACGGTTGCCACGAGCATGAAGACCAGCAGCCGCTGCATCGCCGCGGCGTCGGAGGCATTCCAAGCGCCGCCCAGGATCGCCGCGGTTACCCAGAACCAAGGCTGGATCTCCACCGGGATGCCGAAAAGCGTGAATCGAACCATTCGGGGAGCCTCTTTGCCGCGCACGCTGCGGTCAAGGACGCCGCCGGTGGTTCAGCTCCTGCCAGTTTTGGAAGGCCATCAGACCGAGGAACATCGGGAAGAAGGGTCTGCCGGTGAAGTAGAGGATGGTGATCGCCGTCAGCACGCCCACGCCGATCCCGATCTTCAGCGTCAGCCCGATGCGGTCCGGCCCCAGGATGGAAGCCAGCAGCCGCCCGCCGTCGAGCGGCAGCATGGGGATGAGGTTCAAGAGCGCCCAGTAGAACGAAATGATCCAGACGAAGAAGACGAAGGATCGTCCCAAGGGCGGGATGCCCTCCGCGGTGAGGCTGATCGCCAGGAAGATACCCCCCAGGACGACCTGCACCGCCGGTCCGGCCGCGGTGACCAGGAAATCCTGCCAGCGGGTGAAGTTCGCCCCGGGAAAGAGCGCGTAGCCCCCGAAGGCGTGCAGGGTGATCGCGGTCTGCGCCCCGAATTTCCTCCCGACAAGCGCGTGGCCCAGTTCGTGGATCAGCACGGAGATGAAACCGGCGAGGATGAAGAGAAAGATCATCAGGATACCCGCCGCCGAGGCTCCGTCCCCGGTCCAGAGCGAGCCCAGGAGACCGAGCGTCAGCCAGAACCACGGCTGGATTTCCACCGGAATCCCGAAGATCGAAAAGCGAACCATGCCCCCGAGGTAGGTGAGATGGGGGAGCCGCGCAAGGGTTGAGCAAAAAGGACGGCGACCGCCCCGCGGCGGCAACAGAAAGGCCGCCCTTTCACCGGGGCGGCCTTTTCCTTGCGAGCAGTCCGCCCGGCGGATCGGGGAGTTGACCCGCCGGACGGCTGACACACACTTACACACACACTAGCTCCGGGGGGAGAGGCGGCAACTTCGATCGGGGGGAGTCTCTCGGTTGCCGGTGCTGCAGCTGGCCGTCTTCGGGATCGGGGGGCTTTTCCTTCGGTCGGCCGATGTATTCCTTTGCTGCCTTGTCGGGGGGTGTCAGGGCGGCTCGGGGTGTCCCTCGCGGGACGGGCGGAGTCAATCGCCTGATGGTTTATCTAGCAAGACTTTTCTGCGAAGAAAAATGCAGGGTTTGCTATATGATTGCCATTTTCCGACAATGCAGTTCCAAGGGAGGTAAAGGTGGTAATGCTTTGATGATCAATGGAAATTGGTTATTAACTTAAGAAATGTTAAATTTAAGCTCTTAAGGAAAGTGCAGAGCCGCGTGGCTCGTAAGCCCTTAAGTTGTCGTTATGATGGCCAAAATCGGCGGGTTCCGGTCGAGGCGGACCAAGGACGCGCGCGACCCCGGAAAGTGGGCTTTCTTTCGCGGCGGGGAGGGGGGCATCCGCCTCCTTTACCGCTTGGGAAGACGGGGCTGCGCCACCGGCCCGCTCTTCCCGCAGCCGCAGTCGCTACCGCAGCTCTTTTTCTTCCGCTTCGTCCGTGCGACGAGGAAGAGCACCGCGAGGACCACCGCCGCGAGGGCGGCCCATGTCTGCCAATCGGTCATCTCAGAAGAACAAGGACGAGATCTGATACACGGCAAACGCCGCCACCCAGGCAAAGGCGCTCATGAAGAAAAACTGGCCGACCGCCCATTTCACGGATCCGGACTCGCGCGCGACCACGGCGGAGGTGGGCAGGCATTGCAGCGCATAAATGAAGAACACCAGCAGGGACAGCACCGCGGGAACGGTGAACATCGGCCGCCCGTCCGGCCATTTTTCCTCCGCCAGGCGGGTGCGCAGGGAGGCCATGGCCTTTTCCTCGTCCTCGCTCTTTTCCACGTGGAAGAGCTGGCTCATGGAGGAAACGAACATCTCCCGGGCGGCGAAGGAGGTGAGGATCGCGGTGCCGCCGCGCCAATCGAGGCCCAGCGGCCTCACCAGCGGCTCCGTCAGGTGGCCCACGCGGCCCATGATGCTGTGGTCCAGCTTCGCCCCGTCGTCGGCGTCCGGATCGTCCAGCTTCGGGTAAGTCTGTGCCGCCCAGAGGACGATATTGATGGCCAGGATGATGGTGCCCGCCTTTTGCAGGAAGGCCCAGGCGCGGCCGAAGACGTGGCGGAAGACGTAGCTCCACTGCGGCAGGCGGTAAGGCGGCAGTTCCAGCATGAAGTGCTTCTTCACCTCATCCGGCCCCAGCCTGCCGCGGAGGATGCGGGCGACGATCAGTGCCGTGAGCGTGCCCAGCGCATAGATGCCGAAGAACACGAGCGCCTGGACGAGGCCGCCCTGCCCGCTCAAGAGCAGGGGCACCAGCACGAGGTACACCGGCAGGCGCGCGGAGCAGCTCATCCACGGCGCCACGAAAATGGTTACCAGCCGCTCCTTCGCGGAGTCGATGGTGCGGGTGGCCATCACGCCCGGGATCGCGCAGGCGTAGGAGCTGAAGAGCGGCAGGAAGGCCTTTCCGCTCAGCCCGGCCCGGCCCATCAGGCCGTCCATCAGGAAAGCGGCGCGGGCCATGTAGCCGGAACTCTCCAGCAGGCCGATGAAGAAGAACAGCAGCACGATCTGCGGGATGAAGGCCACGACGCTGCCCACCCCGTTGATGATGCCTTCCACGAGCAGGCCGCGCAGATCGCCCTCCGGCATGGAGGCGCTTACCTTTTCGCCGAGGAGTCCTTGAAGGGACTCGATCCAACCCATCGGGATTTCCGCGAAGGAGAAGATGCTCCAGAAAATCAGCACCATCGTAACTATGAGGGCGACCCATCCCAGGACCGGGTGCAGCAGGAAGCGGTCAAGCTTATCGGAGACCGTGGACGCATGGCCGTCCGGACGCCGGGCGCCCACCTCGCAGGCGCGGAGCACCAGCGCGCGGCGGCGCTCGCCGAGCCGGTCTTCCGGCCCGTTCTTCCATGGCGTGGGAGGGACGCGGGGGAAGGGATGCCGCAGCGCCTGCTTCAGCTCCACGATGCCCTTGCCGGCATTCGCCTGCATCGGCACCACCGGCACGCCGAGTTCTTCGGAAAGCTTCGCGGGGTCCAGCCGCAGGCCGGCCTTCTCCGCCATGTCCACCATGTTCAGCGCGATGACCACCGGCAGACCGGTTTCCATCACCTGCAGGGCCAGCACGAGGTGCCGCTCCAGGTTGGACGCATCCACCACGCAGACCACCAGATCCGGGCGAGGTTCACCTTCGATCTCACCCAGCAGGGACTTGCGGGCGATCTCCTGATCGGGGCTGCCGCCCTCCAGCGAGTAGCAGCCGGGCAGATCCACCAGGCGCAGCTTCGTCCCGTGCGGGGTGAAAATCTCACCGGACTTCCGCTCCACGGTCACCCCGGCGTAGTTGCCGGTGCGCTGGGCGGCCCCGGTCAGGGCGTTGAAGAGCGTGGTTTTCCCGGCGTTGGGATTGCCGGCGAGGGCGACGGTTTCGAGTGAACCGGACATCGCGAAAAATCAAGCGACGGCCACCATCACCTGGCTGGCCAGCTCGCGGCTGAGGGCGAGGCGGGTGCCGCAGACGGAACAGATCAAATTCCGCCCGTCCGCCAGCTTCCTCACCTGCAGGGACTCGCAAAAACCCAGGTCGCGCAATTGATCGCAGCCCGGCCCGCTCAAGGCCTTGATCCGGAAGTCACACCCGACTTTCGCCTGGCTCAAGCTGAGCAGGCTATCGGCATGGAGGTCGTTGGCCGTTGCAAGCGCCATCGGCGGGAGACTCCGGCAATTGAGAACCGATTGCAACAAGAATGCTGCGGAAGATTTCTTCCCGCAGGAGCGCGGCCCTCCCGCCTGCTTGGATTTCTTTTGCGCGGGGACCGAATGGATAGGAGGGAAGGAATTCCCCGCCCAAGCTCTTCTTCATTCGTGTCCCATTCATCGGATCCATCCTGGTTCCCAAAATTTCCGGATCGCCCTCTGCGGGCCGCGCTCGCCGCAGCCTGCCGCGGTCTCATCCTTTTCGCAAAACCGGGGTTGGCCTGCGCATTAACTCATTCCAATTCTCCACGATTTGGCGCTGAATCGGCCTGTTCATGACGGTTTTTCCACCCCTGCCCGCGGGCACTCCCGTGTCCTGCGTCCCGGTCCTTGATCCGGACTTTTTGCCCGCCATTCTATGGAACAAGAGCTACCGCGCGCTGGCGGTGGAATCCGCCGGCCAGCGGACGCTGGAATTGGCGCTGGTGCGGCAGGACGGGACGGCTTTCCGCTGGTCCTCGCCGCTGCTGCCGGACGCTCCGGATCATGCGCCGCTGACGCTGCGCTACGTGGAGCGCGCGCTGAAATTCCTGCTGTGGCAGAAGGGCGGCAGCCGCGTCCTCATCGCCGGGGCGCCGGAGCTGGTTCCCGCGCTGGCCGCGATCTACGGGCCGGGCGGCGCGCGGGAGTTCGACAGTGATTTCATCGGGAAAAAGATCTTCGGCGAGGCGCTCACCTTCGGGGCCGCGGAAGCTTCCGCCCTGCCTGCGGAAGCCGGAGAGGCCATCGCGCTCGGCCGCCACCTCGGCGGGTGCCGCATCGGCTTCGATCTCGGCGGCTCCGACCGCAAGTGCGCGGCGCTCATCGACGGCGAGGTAGTCTTTTCCGAGGAAGTCGTGTGGGACCCCTATTTCCAGAGCGATCCAGAATACCACATCGAGGGCGTGCAGGATTCCCTCCGCCGCGCCGCGGAGCACCTGCCGCGGGTGGATGCCATCGGGGGAAGTTCGGCGGGCGTGTATGTGAATAGCGAGGTGCGCGCCGCCTCGCTCTTCCGCGGGGTCAGCCAGGCGGATTTCGACGCGCGCATCCGGCGGATGTTCTTCGAGCTGAAGGAGCGCTGGAACGGTGTCCCCTTCGAAGTGGTGAACGACGGCGAGGTGACCGCCCTGGCAGGCTCCATGGCGCTCGACGAGAACGCCGTGCTCGGCGTGGCAATGGGTACCAGCGAGGCCGCGGGCTACGTGGATGCGAACGGTTCGATCCGCCCCTGGCTCAATGAACTGGCCTTCGCCCCGGTGGATTACCGCGAAAACGGCCCGAAGGACGAATGGAGCGGCGACGAAGGCTGCGGGGTCCAGTTTTTCTCCCAGCAGGGCGTCGCCCGGCTGGCGAAGGCCGCGGGCTACGACTTCGGGCCCATGCCCTTTCCGGAGCAACTGGTGGAGGTGCAGAAGGCCATGCAGGCGGGCGACGACCGCGCGCGGAAGATCTACCGGACCATCGGCACCTGCTTCGGCTACGCGATCGCCCACTATGCCGATTTCTACGAAATCCGGAACCTGCTCATCCTCGGCCGCGTGACCTCCGGCGAGGGCGGGAATGTCATCATCGCGGAAGCGGAAAAGGTGCTGGCGAAGGAATTCCCGGAGCTGAGCATCAAACTCGTGGTCCCGGACGAAAAAACCAAACGCCACGGCCAAGCGGTGGCCGCTGCGAGCCTGGCGGCGGTGTGAACCGCTCTTGGATCCTAGTTTCGGCTGGCACGAATGAGCGGATCCCATAAGCTTGGAGCTCCGCCAGTCGCGATGCGGGATACTACCGCTCCAACCTGTCCTGGAGAACATGAGAGCCCTGCTAATTCTTCTTTCTACCGTCGCGATCACCCGCGCGACGGAGAAACCGACGGTAGAGATTTACATGATCCGCAGATTCGATCCGAAGGCGGCGCAAGCGGAACTGCCGGAAGTCATCCTGGAAATAGCGAATCCCACCACCAAGACGTTTTACGTCAAGGGAACCTCCATTGAGGAGCCGGGACATCATGTCGAGGTGCCAAGGGAGAAGCGCTGGCTGCATGTTGCTTCCTTCACTTGCGGGACAGGTAATTCGATGCGCCCGCTCAAGCCGGGAGCGAAGATGCTGGTGACGGCGGAATATCCACGGCAGGAGCCCGTCGCGCGGTTCAGGTTTTTCTTTTATACCGCCGCCAACTTGGAGGAGTCCAAGGTGGTTTCGGTGCGGAGCCGGGGAATCGAGAGGAAAGAGTTGGAGGATTTTCCGGAGACAAAAGGGGAGTTGGCTTCGGATGTGAAACTCGAAGAGCCGGTGTCCGATGAGGAGATGAACCGTCCTCGGACGATCCTCGACGAGGGTGCCGCCGATCCGTTCGCGGAATAGCTGACCAGGCGCGCATGAACCCCCGGCGTCCGGGGGGAAGTTCATCCTCCGCTCCGCGCAAAAAAGCACCGGCCCTCGCGGACCGGTGCTTTTACCGAATCTACCAAGAAAACGTTATCCGGATCAGAAGGAGGAGCGGAAGCCGAAGAGCCAGGTGAGGGCATCGGTTTCGCCGCTGCCCACGCCCGGGGTGGAGAGGTGGGCGTATTCGGCACCGGCCTGCACCTTCAGGTTATCGCCGCAGATCAGGTAGTTCAGGCCTGCATAGACGGTGTGCAGCTCGTCGCCGCGGCCGCTGTTGACGATGTTCGGGTTGCCGCCGCCGCCGTAGTTGGTGGCGCGGACGTAGCGGCTGTTCATGCGGATGCCTTGGTTTTCCTCGGCTCCGGCGTAGGCGTACTGGACGACGGCCTGCAGCTTGGCGGGGACGATCCAGTAGTAGGGAGTGGCCACGAAGCCCCAGAAATTCCCGCGGCGGGCGGCATTGGCGTGCATTTCGGCATCGCCGTTGTCGCCGTAGATTCCTTCGATATTCACCCCGCCGTTGCCGACGGTGTATTCGGCGGAGAGGGTGGTGGCCCAGCGGTAGTCGAGGAGGGAGTCCTCGTTGGCGAGGCGCTCGTCGGCGTTGTTGTAGAGGAATTCCCAGCCGAAGCGCAGGTCGTCGTTGGCGGTGTAGAGGACCTCGAGGTTGTACATCTGGCCGTCGTTCCATCCGCCCCAGCCTTCGACGCTGCCGCTATCCGCGCCGAAGGCGTCGGTGCCTTCGTCGCTGCTGTAGATGCCGGCGATGGCCGTGACGGGGCCCTTGGTGGCGTTCAGCTGGAAGCCGGTGGGCCGCGCGCTCTGATAGACCTTGTTGGAGATGGCGGAGCGCTCGACGGTGAGCAACGAGTTCGAGGAGGTGCGCGCCTCCAGGCCGCCGTGCCACTTGATGCGGCCGTAGTTCAGCGTCAGCCCGTCCAGGCCGGAAAGGTCGAAGGCCTTCAGGGCATTGAAGCTGAAGTAGGATTCGTCGAAGTCGATGTAGTCGTATTCCAGGTCGCCGCCGTTGAAGCGCTGGTCTTCCACCAGGTTCACCGTGCCCTTGTAGGTGAAGTAATTCAGGAAGCCGATCTTGGCACCCAGGCGAAGGCGGCGCACCTCCGTGTAGCTCTCGCTGAAATCCCGGCCGTTCACGCCCTCGCCATCGACATAGGCGGCGTTCCAGTGGAAGCGGCCTTCGAACACGAGGCTCTGGAGCACCGGGTTCTCGGGAATCGGCACGGTACCCGGCTTGCCCGACCACCAGCTGCAGAAGTCGAAATCCTGGAGAACGGAGCCGCTGTCCGCCGGGGCCGCGTCAACGGGAGGTTCGCCCGCGCTGGCGAGGCTGGAGAATCCGCAAGCGAAGGCCGCGGTCGTCAATCGGATGGTATGGTGTTTCATTGTGGATGAGAGGCATAGCCGTATGAATGCTTGGGCCATCCGGACGGCGGCGGAAATGCAGCGAATGTGACGGTCGCGTGACAGATCCGGAGTGTGACAGTCCTGTCACAAGTCCTGAGGGAAGATGCAAGTGATTTAAAATTAGAACATAAGAGTGAAATCCGCCGGCGAAGCGGGGCGGGTTCCGTGACGAACCTGTCACAGAGCGCCGGTGGACGTTTGGGGCGATCCGGCCATCCATGCGTCCGAGCGCCATCCGTGGCGCGAAATCCACCTATATCCACATGCGCACTATCATCCGATACACTGCCGCCAGCCTGTTTGCGGGAGCGATGCTCGCCGCCACCGCCGGTGCCCAGACCATCAGCATCAAGGGCTCCGACACCCTGGGTGCCAAGCTCGTCCCCTCGCTCTCCGAGGCCTTCAAGGCGAAGAACCCGAGCGTGAAATTCGAGATCGCGGCGGAAGGATCCTCCACCGCGTTTCCCGCGCTGGCCAACGGCACCGCGCAGATCGGCATGTCTTCCCGGCAAGCCAAGCCGGACGAGATCACCGCGGCCCGCACCAAGGGCATCAAGCTCAACGAGATCGAGGCCTGCCACGACATGATCGTGGTGATCGTGAACAAGTCCAACCCGATCAAGCGGCTCACCAAGGACCAGGTGGCCAAGATCTTCACCGGCGCGGTGAAGGATTGGAGCGAAGTCGGCGGCGCCCCGGGAGCGATCTCCGTTTACACCCGCAATACCGCCTCCGGTACCTACAAGGACTGGCAAAGCCTGGCGATGGGCGGCAAGAACTACGGCAAGAACTCCCAGAAGATGGCGGGCAACGAGCAAATCGCCGAGGAGGTCTCCAGGAACAAAAACGGCATCGGCTACGTCGGCCTCGCCTACGTGAAGAAGAGCGGGATCCAGACCGTCACGATCGACGGCGTCCAGCCGGTCGCCGCGAACGCGAAGAAATATGCCTACAGCCGCGCGTGCTACCTCTACGTGCCTGAGAACGCCGACGCCACCACCAAGTCCTTCGTGGAATTCGCCACCAGCGACGCCGGCCAGAAGATCGCCGAGGGTCTGGGCTTCGTGCCCAACCGCTAAAAAAAGCCGCCTGACAATTTCGACACGCAATCCCGGCGCGGATCCAACCCGCCGGGATTGCCATTTCCGCGAGGGTCCTTCACGTTCGCCCCGAATTGCCACGCATGCCGGAATCATCGAATCCTCCCGCCGTTCCCGCCGGTCATCCGTTCCGCCGGAAGGGCCGCGGTACGGACGGGATCATCAAGTCGTTCTTCGCGGGGAATGCCGGGCTGACCATCGTCATCCTGGTGCTGATCATCGTATTCCTGGTGCGGGAGGGCGCGGGATTCTTTCCCGACTACCGGAAGGAACTGGAGCTGTACCGCAAGGCGGGCCTGGAATACGTCGATATTCCCCGCGAGGACCTGGAGGCGCACGAGCAGATGAGCTCGCTGCTGAACCGGGCCTACTACGCGCAGGTGAATGCCGCCTGCCGCACGGAGTTCCAGCGTTCCCAGGAGGCCTCCGCGCTGGTGCAATATATCGGCGAGGGGGTGGCACCGGCCCAGGCCGCGCTCCAGCGGGTGAGCGATGGGGCGGGGGAGAGCGGGCCGCCCGAGGAACTTCAGAAAAAACTCGCTGCGAAGTACCGGCAGCTGCTGGCGGAGGCGCTGGCGGGCAAGCGGGGAGAGGGGCTGCCGGA
>CBIHMP010000148.1:0-9719 GCA_966211015.1 uncultured Luteolibacter sp.
GGCGGGGGTGACCACTCGAAAAGATCCCGGTCGATGGTCAGCGTGATCATTCGCCAACGCTTCATCCAGGGCAGGCCCTTCCGCTCGATGGCCTTGCGCTTCTTCGCGACACCGGAGCGGGTGAGCCAGTTCGGCGGGTTGTAGTCCCGGACGTGGACGAGACGGGAACGGAGCGCGGCGGCGGATTGCCTGCAATGGGACCCGGCATCAGAGGCCGGGGCGCGAGAAGGGCTCAATTCGCCGCCGCGCAAAGACGGGGATTGTTCCCGGGAAATTCGATAGGACCTGCCGCGGTGCTCGGTCTCAAACCCGATAGATATCGGGTCAAGTCCACGGCACGGGCTATCCGCTGTATGTGTGTTACACGATACTTCGCTCCTCATTCCCGTGCCGTGGATAGACCCCGGGCGGGAATATGCGTGCGGTTATCCTCAAGCAGGATTCCGCGCCCGTGTTCTTGTGCTGTGTTCCCTTAGTTTCATTTCGGCTTCGTAGACCGAACCCGGCTTCGTAGACCGGGGACGCTGATCGCAGCATTAAAAAAGAGTTGGCAGATTCGACCACAGCGCATCAATCGCTTTTATCGTCGTCGGGTCGTTTCTTTATAAGTATCTCGGCAGGAGTGGTTTTCCAGAAACCCGCCCTTACCGGCTCTAGCCAACCCAAAACAATCCCCAACAGGTTGAATGCCTCGTTGTAAGCACCCCAGAAATAGGATTCGATTTTAGTATAAAAATCATCCGTTAGTTCCTCCTGCTTCAGCCCATTCTTAAAATAGGCGAGGTAAACTTTTTCGCCCTTGAATCTAATACGACCATGCGCGAAGGCATTCCTCCAATCCATCACCTTGCGGATATTCCTGTCTAGCTCCTTGATTTTCTGCGGCTCCAGCCTTTCGCTTGATTCAAGCGCCGAGATCAATAAATGGCGCTTCGAATCTAACGTGACGCTCTTGTTCTCAAAGAATAGAGCCTCAAGATAAGGTTTTGAGATGTGCAGCTTTCCACAGTGCCAACCTTGCACGGAACCAAAGAGCAGATTTCCTAGAACTTCCGACAGGGCGTGTTCCACCGCGACTCCCGCTACAACGATCTCGCCCGCATTCTGCCTGTGTCGAAGAAGCTCTTCGGCGCACGCCGGAACGACCCCGGGTACGGCAGTCCCATGAACCAGAGAAGGGAGATTCATAAAAAAAGAGCCCCGGGGCGCTACGAACGCTCCGGAGCAGTTAGGGAACACAGCAAGCCACGGGCGTGAACTTGTGCGATGGGCAGGCGATTAACACCCTATGGTCGGCCCGTCAAATCTCCATATTAGAATTTTCTTGACTCCGCATTACATGCATTGTAACAAGTTGAATTCCGGGTTTCTAATGCCGTTCAGAACCCGCCGCAGGTCAATCCCGCGGCCGGTCCAACGAAAATCCCGCTTCACCGCAAAAGCCCTTCCATGTCCTCGGCGGTCCAGTTCTGCGGGAGGCTGTCGGAGTCGCCGGTGGCGGCATCGATGATCGCGCGTTTCTGCTCTTGGAGCCGGCGCACGCGTTCCTCGACGGTGCCGCGGGTCAGGAGTCGGTAAACGGTTACTGGTCGGGTCTGGCCGATCCGGTGGGCTCGGTCGGTCGCCTGAGCCTCGACCGCGGGATTCCACCACGGATCGAGGTGGATCACGGCGTCCGCGGCGGTCAGGTTCAGGCCGTAGCCCCCGGCCTTCAGGCTGATCAAGAATACCGCCGCCCCGGCCGAGGCCTGGAAGGAATCGACCAACTCCTGGCGATTTCGGGTCGCTCCATCGATGCGAAAAACCTGTGAAGAACCCTCCGGAATCCGCTTCTCTATATTCCGTAGGTTTGTTGCGAACTGGCTGAATACCAGAGTTTTTAGGCCGTTCTCAGAACGCTCTTGAAGCAGTTCGAGCAAACGCTCGATTTTTACAGCGTTTGATTTCTGGCCCTCCTTGAGATCGAGCAGAGCAGGATCCACGCAAACCTGCCGCAGGCGCAGCAGGAGCGTCAGCAGATGCATGCGACCAGCCCCCTCGCCTTGCTTGTCGCGGATTCTGCCGATCTCCTCGAGTCCCGCCTTGGCGAGGCTGGAATAGAGTTCCGCCTGATCGTCCGGAAGCGTCAGCCATTCGTCGATCTCGATCTTGTCCGGCAGATCCTTCGCCACCTGATCCTTGGTCCGGCGCAGGACGAAGGGCGAAATCCGCAGCCGTAGCCGCTGGAGGAGCCCGGGAGACGTCTGCACCCCGGCACCCGCCGCCTCGTAGCGCTCCTTGAAGTCCGTCCTACTTCCCAGATACCCGGGGGCGACGAAGCGAAAGATCGACCAAAGGTCCTGAATCCGGTTCTCCACGGGGGTCCCCGTCAAGGCCACGCGAGCCCGGGCGTCCAATTTGCACAGCGCCTTGCTCGCGTCCGCGTCCGGATTCCGCAGCAGGCTCGCTTCATCGGCCGCCACCAGCCGGTATTCCCTGCCCAGATGGTAAGCCAAGTCCCGGACCAAGGTTCCGTAACTTGTGACAATCACATGCACCTTATCCGCCTGATCCCGCAGCTTGTCCCGGCCGGGACCGTGGAAAAGCAAGGTCTTCAGACCCGGAGCGAAACGCTTCAATTCCGCCATCCAGTTTCCCAGCAGCGAGGTCGGCGCGACGACTAATGAGACTCCCTCAATACCCTCTTCAGCCTGATTGAAGTGGTTGATTGAAGCAATCGTCTGAATCGTCTTCCCGAGACCCATTTCATCCGCCAGAAGGACCCCGCCCAATCGTTTCAAGCGATCTACCATCCATGCCGCACCTTCGGCTTGATAGGGTCTCAACGCCGCATTCAAGCCGGTCGTTTCAATTGACTCGAAATCAAGCTTAGATAAATCGCCCGAACGAATTAAATTCCGATCATTATGAATAATTTCCCGGAGATTCCGGAATAGGATGGCCGAGGGTCCCGCAAGCTCGAATCTTTCGTCGGGTCGTCCGATTCCGAGCTCCTCTACCAGCGGGTTTACCAAGTCCCCGCATTGGCGGCTGACCACGAGTTCCGCACCGTTTGAAAGCCTGACGTGACGCTTTCCTCCGCGAAGAATGCGGCGTATCTCCGCTGCCGGAATCCGCTTTCCGCCGCCGGTCTGAAACGACAATTCAAACGCAAGCGAAGATCCGTGATCGGCGAGTTCCTGGATCTCGGGCGAGACCACATGAACGCGGTCGGAGACCGTGGCGAACCGCTCCCCCAGCCTGACCGTCCAGCGCTGCCGGAGCCCTGGGAGGTCGTCCGCAATGAAGGCCAGCACCCCTTCCCGGCTCCGCAGGCGAAAGCGCGAGGGCGGGGTCTCGGCGGTGAAGCCGCAGGCGAGCATCCGACGGCGGGTCGATTCCTCGGCCGCGGGATTCCGGGCCAGGAGGTGGCCGTCCGGAGCGAGTCTCGGCAGGCCGGGAATCGGCTCACCGGTTTCCGGGACCGGCAGGGCCCGCAGGCCCGGATAGCGGACTTTCAGCACGGCGTCCACGGCCTCAAGCGAGCCTTCGAGCTCCAGTTCGAAGTCAGGCTCTGCCCCGGCAAGTCGAATCTGCCCCAGCCAGCCCGGCTGAGGCGGCTCGAAGAGATCCATCCATGCGTCGTGGTTTGCGAGGAAGCGCTCTACCGGCAGGATCAAGCGACCCTTTACCAGCAGCTCCCCCACCTCCGGGAGCCACCCGGGGTCGCTGGAACTGGCGGGCAGCCGCGCCGCGGAATCCGGCCCTGCCAGAGCCGGAAACTCGCCCCAAGGCAAAATGGCGCCCCTTGGATGCCCGGCGGGCAATTCCATCAGGAGCCGATTTCCCTCCAAGCGGCTGTCCCCGAGGCGCACCGGCGGTCCCGGCTCTTCCTCCAGGGAAAAGCGGCCCTTCCGGCCATCGACTTCCAGCCGAGGGTGTCCTGCCGACAGGTCCAGGAATTCCCCCACTTCCGGCCCGGCGAGATTCAGAGCCAAGGGCGTGGAGGCTTTCACGGAGGCATTCCGCGCCGCCAGCCAGGCTGAAATCCGTACGTCGGCGGGGCCCGGCTCGGCCGAGGCGGGAATCAGACGCACCGAGAGCCGCCCGGCGCTCCATTCGGATTCAAAGCGGGCGTAGAGCCGGATCTCCCATGCCCGCGGAATAAAGCCTCCCGGGGATGTCGAGGGTGCAGCGATTGCGGGAGCCTTCTTATTTCGGGATGCGTCGGTGAGCGAGTCCAGCAGGACAGCCACCGCGTGGGCGCAGACCGCGCCGGTCGCGCGATGCTCCGGGCAGCCGCACTGAACGCGGACATCGGTGGGGCCGACGACTTTCACCACCGGACGGAGGTTCATCCGGCCTTCCCGGATGGTTCCCTGCAGAACCTCGCCGTTTCTCTTGAAGCCGGTGACAAGACCCCGCTCCGCGATGGACTTGCCTTCCTTGAAAGGTTTCCAGCCGGTGAGTCCTCTTATCCAGTCTTCCGTGATCTCCATGTGGGCAGGCCGGGAATGAAGGGCGGTATCGGGCTCGGGAAAAGGGAAAATGGCAATCGATTGCTATCTGATGGTGAACACGCGGATTTTAATTTCCGCGTAAGAGTGAGCGTCTTGAAAGGGTGATTCAGAATTCCATTCACCGAATTTATCCCCACCAGAATCGAAAGGTTATTTCTTCGTTAACTGATGCCGGGAAAATAATCGCACCAAGGGATGACGGGCGCTTATCATTACCTGTCGCCCCCGCTATCCAATTTAATTCCGCAGTTGTCGTCAGCGGCCCACCAGAAATAGAGCCGGAACTGCCGGCTGCTGCGACACCCGATCACGGCGTCATTTGGCAAGGCGCTGCCGGTTTTGTTTGCAAGGCCCCGCTCCTCCCGGAAGACTCCGTGCCGCTGCCGTTCACTCGCGCCAGATGAAAGTCGTCGCTGTTGCCAATCAAAAGGGAGGCGTGGGGAAAACCACCACCGCCATGAACCTCTCTGCCGCCCTCGCCTTGCGCGGGCAGCGTGTTCTGTTGATCGATCTCGACCCCCAGGCGAATACCACCAGCGGCCTAGGTCTGGACGTGGATGGAGAGGGCACGGTGTATCCGGCCCTGCTCGGGCATGCCAACGTACGGGACAAGATCATCCCCTCCGGACGGGAGAATCTTTCGGTGATCCCTTCCCACATGGATCTCGCCGGCGTGGAGATCGAGCTCGCACGCGGCGATGACCACCTCGTCCGGCTTCGCACGCATTTGCAGGGGCTCAAGCCGAACGATCTTTTCGATTTCTGCCTGCTGGATACCCCGCCTTCGCTCGGCGTCCTGATGACTTCCGCGCTCGCGGCGGCGGATGAAATCCTGATCCCGCTGCAGTGCGAGTGGTTCGGGCTCGAGGGGCTGGCAAAGATTGTCCACGTGATCGACGAGATCCGTGGTTCCGGCGCGAATCCCGATCTGGCGCTGGAGGGCATCGTGATGACGATGTTCGACGGCCGGACGAATCTGGCGAAGCAGGTGGTGGAAGAAGTCGGCAACTACTTTCCAAACCAGCTCTACAAAACCGTGATCCCCCGGACGATCCGGATCGGCGAAGCTCCGAGCCACGCGAAGACCATTTTCGAGCACGATCCGGAAGGGATCGGATCGAAGTCTTACTACGCTCTGGCCGACGAATTTCTGGTCCGGCATGCGGCAGTGGGGCCGGTCTTGGCGGCACGGTGAGACCTCTTCGGAGACGGTCGGAGCGCGGCGGTGGGCGGAAGCCGTTCATTCTCTTTGTAGAACGGGGATTCCCGCTTGACCCGCCGGGGCGCGGATCGCCATAGTCCGGCACCTGCCCGAATTCTCGGGTAGGTTGATTTTTTGCACCCTTGCGCACGGTGGACGGTACCGCGCCGGGGTAGTGACGACCGTCAAATCTCCCTTTCCAATCCTTTCACCATCAGAATGTTTGCTCGATTATTCGGCAGCTGGTTTTCCAATGACATCGGCATCGACCTCGGCACCGCCAACACTCTCGTCAACGTCAAGGATCAAGGCATCGTCCTCCGCGAACCTTCGGTGGTCGCGGTAAAGGCCGGTACCAATGAGGTCCTGGCCGTCGGGGACGACGCGAAACGCATGCTCGGCCGCACCCCGGGAAATATCGTCGCGATCCGCCCTCTCAAGGACGGGGTGATCGCGGATTTCGAAGTGACCGAAGCAATGCTCCGGCACTTCATCCGCAAGGCGAACAACGGCCGCCGCCGGAACAATCCGCGCGTGGTCATCGCCGTGCCCTCCGGAATCACGGAAGTGGAACGCCGGGCAGTCAGCGAATCCGCCGAACAGGCGGGTGCCCGTGAGGTCCACATCGTGGAAGAGCCCATGGCTGCCGCGATCGGCGTCGGGCTACCGGTGATGGATGCCTCGGGGAACATGATCGTCGATATCGGCGGCGGTACCACGGAAGTGGCCCTCATTTCACTGGGCGGCATCGTTTTCGCCCGATCCGTGCGCACCGCCGGGGACGAGTTGGACGAATCCATCGTCTCCTACATGAAACGTGCGTACAATCTGATGATCGGCGAGCGCACCGCGGAGGACATCAAGATCCGTCTCGGCTCCGCGGCTCCGCTGCCGAAGGAAATCACCATGGACGTGAAAGGCCGGGACCTTGTGGCCGGCTTGCCGAAAACAATCACCATCACCTCGCAGGAGATCCGCGAAGCCATGGCCGATCCGCTCACCACGATCGTGGATGCCGTGCGGACCACGCTGGAGCGTTGCCCTCCCGAACTTGCCGCCGACCTCGTGGACCGGGGTATCGTGCTGGCTGGCGGCGGAGCTTTGCTCCGGGGGCTCGACCGACTTCTCAGGGAGGAAACGGGACTGCCCGTTCACGTCGCGGAGGATCCCCTCAGCGCCGTGGCGGAGGGCACCGGCAAGATGCTCCAGGAGATCGAGGTATTGAAGCGGGTGACCACATCTTCCCACTACTGACCGGCTCGCCCGGGCGCTCCTCGCCATGAGGCCGCTCAATCTCGTCGCATTCCTGCTTTTTCTCGGTGGCACCGTCTGGGCGCTCACCCGTAGCGAGCGTACGGTCAGGGAGATCCAGCGGAGCTACTATTCATGGCTCACGCCTTTCCTGACGACCGGCTCAGAGCTGGAAACGAAAGCCCGCGCCTTTCTCGACGAAGCCGAGCACTCCAAGAAGCTGGAAACGGAGCTTGAGACCATCCGCACGGAATACGACCGCCTGAAGCAGGTGGAAGCCAAATTCCAAGAGGTCGAGGAGGAGAATGCCGGTCTGCGGCGTGCGCTGGATTTCCAGAAACGGATCGGCTTCAAGGCGGTCGCCGCGCGGGTGATCCGCCGGCAACCCACCACCTGGTGGCAGACCGTCGATATCGACCGCGGCAGCGAGAGCGGCGTCGCCGTCCACCAGCCCTTGGTGGCGGATGGCGGTCTGGTCGGGTAGGTGGATCGCGTGGGGGACAAGCTGTCCTCCGTGATCCTGATCACCGACGAGGCATGCAAGGTTTCCGTCCAAGTCGAGGGCACCCCTGAAGTCGGCATTCTCAGCGGCCAGCGCGGCCAATATGAGAGCGAGCCGCTTCTCCGCCTCAGATTCCTCTCCACCAAGGCCCGGATCAGTCCGGGCACCCGTGTCTTTACCACCGGTCTCGGCGGGCTGTTCCCGTCGAATATCCTGGTGGGCACGGTCGAGTCGGTCGTTCCCGGCCCCCTCGACACCGAAGCTTTGGTCCGACCCTCGGTCAATTTCACGGATCTGAGCACGGTGTTCCTTCTTCCGTTGCCATGATTCGATTGCCGTGATCCGCTATTCGCTCAGCATCCTGATCCTCGTTCTGCTCGCTCTCATCGCGCAGCAGTTCATCCCCGTGCTGACGGGGGCTTATAACTCGCGGCTGCTGCTGGTCACTCTGGTTTTCCTTTGCGCTTCCGTCACCGTGCGGCCGCCGGTGATGCTTGCTCTCGCTTTCATCTGCGGCTTCCTGTGGGACGCCCAGAACGCCCTGGGCCCGCCCGGCGGGGACCCGGATGTTTACAAGTATCCCGCGGAGTCCCTCCGCTTCGGCTACTCGATCATTCTCTACGGGCTCATCGGCTACCTGATGCAGGGCATCCAGCCGCTCTTCCGGGAGGGAAAATGGCAGTTTTCGACATTCCTTGTCGGCGTTTCGATCTTCATCTATCTGATCTCCGAATATCTCATCATCAACTTCGTGCGGGGCGAGTTCCAGTTCTCCCGCGCCACCTTTTTCCAGATCACCTTCACTTCCATTCTCACCATGTTGTTCTCGCCGGTTGTCTTCTGGAGCCTCTTCCAGATCGCGGAGCGGTTCGGCCACGAGATCAGGTTTGAAGGCCTGAATAAGAAACGCCGCCGCCGCGTGATCGCCTGAGCACATGGAACCCCGCTACCGACTCCGCGTTTACATCCTCACCGCCCTTGTCCTGTTTGGATTCGGGGTGCTGTTGAGCCGTCTCTACGAGTTCCAGATCGTCAAGAGCGAGGAGTTCAAGCGGGAGGTGCCCGGGAACCGCCAGATCGAGATCCGCGAGCCCGGCGTCCGCGGGGTCATCAAGGACCGCAACGGTCTGGAGCTGGCGCGGAACCGGCGCAAATACGAGATCTCCTTCAACCTCCAGGAAATCTACGATGCCTATCGCCTCCAACGGGAGAAGGATCCGAAGGTAACGGTCGAGACGGTCGAGAAGGGCATGAAGCGGACGAAGGAGGAGGCGGATATCCTGACGATCGTCAAGGAACGCATCATTCCCCCGCTCCAAGAACTCGGGCTCGCGAAGGATTTCAATTCCCGCGCCCTCGTCACCCACTACAAGACCCACGGCGGATTGGTGCCCTTCACCTACACCACGGATATCGATTACAAGCAGTTCGCGCGTTTCGCCGAGCACTCGCTGGAGCTCCCCGGCGTGTATCTGAACGTGCGTCCCGAGCGGGAGTACCCCTACAAGGCCCTTTCCTGCCACACGCTCGGTTTCCTCCGCCCGTGGGCAAAGGGTGACATCCCGGAAGCTGCCTCGCGGAAGTTCGGCTACCAGTATGTGGGCGATGACAAGGGCCTCGCCGGGGTAGAGGCCACGATGGATGACATGTTGCGCGGCGTCACCCCCTCGAATCCCGAGGGGGCCGAAGGCTGGAAAATCATCGTCAAGAACGAGAAAGGAAAAATCCTCGGCGAGAAGATCGTGGATGCGCGCGATCCCGGTACCGGGGCGGATGTCACGCTGACCATCGATGCGGGCATCCAGTATCTCCTCTCCAATATCCTGCGCCGTGCGGGCACGGCCTCCGGGGTGGTGATGGACGTGCGCACGGGAGAGATCCTCGCGATGGCCTCCGTGCCGGATTACAATCCGAACGACTTCATTCCCAGCATCAGTAGAGCGAAGAACGACGAGTACGAAAAGGCGAAGATCAAGCCCCTGATCGACCGTGCCATCAGCCCTTTCCTGCCCGGTTCGACATTCAAGATCCCGACAGCGATCGTGGGGGCGACCAAGGGTCTCGCCAACCGCAGCTACAACTGCAGCGGTTACCTTTCCTACGGCAATGCAAAGGTAGGCTGCTGGATTGGACCAAAGGGCGGCAGCCACGGTAGCCTCCCGCTGCCCAAGGCCATCCAGCAATCCTGCAATCCCTACTTCATGCAACTCGCCGGCTCGATCGGCATGGAGGAAATCGAAATCATCGAGCCGGCCGTGAAGAAGGC
>CBIHMP010000149.1:0-9657 GCA_966211015.1 uncultured Luteolibacter sp.
GGCCTACGGGGAGGCCTTGCAAGCCGCCGGGGTCTTCGTCGCCGGAGCCGGACTGGCCTCGCCCCAGGCGGCAACCACCATCACCGTGCGCGACGCGAAACGGCAGGTCCACGACGGGCCTTATGCAGAGACCAAGGAATTCCTCGCCGGCTTCGGCATCATCGAGGTGCCGGATCTGGACGCCGCGCTCGAATGGGCCGCCCGACACCCTGCCGCTTCCTTTGCCAAGATCGAAGTCCGGCCGCTGCTCGGCTCCCACTTCCCGGTCGCAGCCCCGAAAGCGTCGTAATGGGCGGGCCGGAGCCACATACCATGATCGAGATGGTGGCGCGCCAGTCCTACGGGCGCCTGGTCGCCTACCTCTCGGCGCGCTCGGGAGACGTCGCCGGGGCTGAAGACGCCCTTGGCGACGCCTTCCTGGCGGCTCTCGAACGATGGCCTGCGGATGGCATCCCGGACAAACCGGAGGCATGGCTGCTGCGGGTGGCGCGCA
Source organism: uncultured Luteolibacter sp. (assembly GCA_966211015.1). GTDB lineage: Bacteria > Verrucomicrobiota > Verrucomicrobiia > Verrucomicrobiales > Akkermansiaceae > Haloferula. The sequence goes on from CBIHMP010000149.1 coordinate 494, forward strand.
ACCGGATGATCGATGCCGGGCGGCGCAATAAAGTCCGGCTGGAGGCTGCCGGACAGCTCGAACACATCGCCCGGGACGCGGAGGTTCTCGCCGCGGCCGGAGAGGAGTTCCCCGACGAACGCCTGGCCCTCCTTTTCGTCTGCGCCCATCCCGCGATCGATCCGGCCGCGCGCACGCCGCTGATGCTGCAGACGGTGCTGGGCGTGGAAGCCGGAAGAATCGCTTCCGCCTTTCTGGTTTCGCCCGCGGCGATGAGCCAGCGGCTGGTGCGGGCGAAGAACAAGATCCGGGAGGCCAGGGTGCCCTTCCGCGTGCCGGAGCTTCCGGAATGGACCGAGCGGCTCTCCTTTGTCCTGGATGCCATCTACGCCGCCTACACCACCGGCTGGGAAAGCCTGGCGGAGCCGAGCTCGACCCACCATGCGCTCGCCGGCGAAGCCATGCTCCTCGGGCGGATGCTGGTGCGCTGGATGCCTGCCGAACCCGAACCTGCGGGCCTGCTCGCCCTGATGCTGCATTGCGAGGCCCGCCGGAACGCACGCTATACGCGTGAGGGAGCCTTCGTGCCCCTCGACCGGCAGGACCCCACGCTGTGGTCCCGGCCTCTGATTGCGGAGGCGGAGGATCTCCTCCATGCCGCGGCTGCTTGCAAAAGCATGGGACGCTACCAACTGGAGGCCGCGATCCAATCCATCCACGCCTATCGCGCCACGAGCGGGAAAATCGACTGGCCGGAGATCCTCCTGCTCTACGAGGGCCTGGTGCGGCTGGCTCCGGGCATCGGTTCCCTGACCGGGCGGGCGGTGGGCCTGGCGCAGGCGGGTCGCCCGGCGGAAGCGCTGGCCGCGCTCAGGGAAATTCCGGCCGAAAGAATCGCAGGCTACCAACCCTACTGGGCCGCCCGCGGCCATGTGCTGGAGCTGCTGGGCCGGGGGGAGGAGGCTCGGCAGGCGCTGGCCCGCGCCGCCAGCCTGACCGAGGACGCCGCCATGCGCGCCCATCTTCTGGAACGGGCGCAGTCCGCGGGCGGCTGAGATTTCGCACCTCCTAATCCATGCCGTTCGGACGCGGCTTTTCTTCGCCGGCCTTCTTGCGTACCCGCGCCTCGCGGAAGAATCCTTGGAGCAGCGCCACGGATTCCTGCCCTAGAACCCCCGCGGTCACGTCGCAGCGGTGATTGAGCGGGGGATTTGCTTCGAGCAAGTTGATCCAGCCCCCGGCAGCCCCGCCTTTGGGATCAGGGCAGCCGAAAACCACGCGCTCCGGCCGGCAGTGGACGATGGCACCCGCGCACATCGGGCAGGGCTCCTTGGTCACGTAGAGCGTGCATTTTTCCAGCCTCCAGTCCCCCAGCACATGCTGGGCGGCGGTGAGGGCGAGCATTTCCGCGTGCGCGGTGGCGTCCTTCAGCGTTTCCACCTGATTCCAGGCACGGGCAATGATCTTTCCTTCCTTCACGATCACGCAGCCGATGGGGACTTCGGTAGCGGCGTAGGCCTTCCGCGCCTCCCGCAGGGCCTGGCCCATGAAGAAATCGTCGCTGCCGAGATCGATGATCGGATCCACAGGCGTCAGGAACGATTTCGCGGCAGAAGTGCCAAGCGCCAAGAAAAAGCAGCTGCGCTTTACCAACTGGTTTTCTGGATTCCAGCCGCCGCGACGGCTCCCGCAATGGTGCACAAGACAAGAACACCCAGGAAAAGACCGATGTAGGTGATTGCCCGGCGGAAAGGCGTCCATTTCGAGGTCAAGGGACTGCACAGGATCACGGGTGCCAAAATCAAGCATCCCGCCGCGGTGGTGGCCGAGGGAAGCACGAAAGCGAGCCTGAAATCCTCCGGAATGAGGTATCCCCACGCTCGGTAGAAAGGCCCTTGGAGCCAGATGCCGAAGATCCCGCCCAAGAGAAGAAGGCCACCCAAGACTAGACCGGCTCGCGCCAGCGTCCCCTTGCCATCCGCACTTCCCGGTTGGATCACGGGATCCAATCTGGCAAAAACAATCCGTCGGGTCGATTTCGGAATCGCATGATGCCTTTCCCTACCTTGGAACTTGGAACTTCACCGCCGGGCCTTCAGTTTCCCTGCCGTGATCCCGCCGACCTGCCGCGACCGAGTCATCGCCCCTTCCCTGCTAGCCGCCGATTTTTCCCGAATCCGCGAGGAAGTCACCCGTGCCATCCAGTCCGGGGCCGATTGGCTGCACCTCGACATCATGGACGGGCACTTCGTGGACAATATTTCCTTCGGACCCGCGGTGGTGCAGGCGGTACACGAAACGAATGACATCTTCCTGGACGTGCACCTGATGGTCTCGCAGCCGGACCACTTCCTGCCCCGCTTCGTGGCGGCCGGGGCGGATCTGATCACGGTGCACGTGGAAGCCCATCACGACGTGGAGTGCACGCTGCGGCGGATCCGGGAGGCCGGGTGCAAGGCCGGGCTGGCGATCAATCCGGCCACGCCTTTTTCCGAAACGATCCCATTCCTGAATCACGTGGATCTACTGCTCTGCATGACGGTGGTTCCAGGATTCGGCGGGCAGGCCTTCATGGCGGAGGTGCTGCCGAAGATCGAGGAAGCCGCGCGCTACCGGGAGGCGAACGGCCTCTCCTACCACATCGAGGTGGACGGGGGGATCGACGCCCTCACGGCCGCGTGCTGCGCCAGCGCAGGGGCGAATGTGATGGTGGCGGGCTCCTCGACTTTCCGTGCGCCCGACATGGCGGCCGCCATCCGGACGATCCGGGAAGCCTGAATCCGACGAAACCGGCGCGCGGCGGCGCTTTCTCTGGTGCATCCATGAAACCCACGGTCCCCATTGCCATCTTCGCCGCGGTTGCGGGTTTTTCAGCCGGCTGGCTGTTGAAGCCCTCTGACGACTTGCAGGCCCCGGCCTCCCAAGCTGCCACGGAGGATACGTCGCGCGGGAGTAGCAAAGTGCATGACCGCCGGAACCAACCTCTGGTACTGAAGCCCCGGGGAACGCCCGCGGAGGCCCCGCCGTCCGGACCGGAGGTGGTGGCGGCGCGGTTTGATTTCAAACGGACCCTGAAGGGGGCGACGGAAAGGGGCGAAAACGCCCGTCTGGCCCGTTTTTCGGAGGCGCTGGGCCTCAGTTCCGACCAGCAGGAGGCCATGGCGGCTCTACTGGCGGGACGGCGGGACGGCTTTCGGGAATTGTCCGGCCAAGGCAAGACGCCGGCGGAGATGGTCGCCGAAGCGGCGGATGCGGAGCGGATTTTCCGGCAAGAGGTGGAAAAGATCCTGGATCCGGAACAGGTTGCCGCGCTCGATGCGAAGCTCGGACGCGAAAAGGAAAATGCCATTCAAGCCAGTGCCTACCGCGCCCTGGCCGACCTGAGCAGCCAGATCGATCTCTCCCCCGAGCAGCGGGAAAAGGCCTTGGCGTCCCTTGCCGAGGCGAGCAAGGCGGTCCACGACCGGCGGCCCGAAGGCTGGGCCGTGATGAGCGAAAGCTACAGCGTGCTAGGCGACGACCAGCTCGGAGCGCTGGAAGGGATGGTGGACATCCTCAATGATCCGGAGGTCCTGAAAGATCCGCAGGCGCTCTACCAGCACCAGGTGGCGGCGCGGCGGAAAGACGCGGAACAGAAGCTCGCCCAGCTTGCCGGAATCCTGACGCCCGCGCAGTTGGCCCAATACCGTGCCACGCTGAACTCCCGCCTGACGATCGTGGAGCAAATGCCTCCGCCGGCCTTCAAGAAGCGCTGACACTATGCTCCGCATCAATGGCGAGACGGCAGATCCGGGCTTGATCGAGGACGCTTTCGCCCGGCTCAAGGCCGAAGCGGAAATGCTCAGCGAGGTTTCCTGCTGCGAGCGAGACGGGGAATTCCGGCAGCGCGCCGAGGACGAGGTGATCGACGGGATCCTGCTCGCCCAAGAGGCCGAACGGCGCACGGCCGAACCTTCGCCTGCGGAAGTCCGCGAGGCCTTCGAGCAGACGCTGCGCCAGTGGCGGGAACACGGGGCTTCGTGGGACCTTCTGGACGCCCAACGCGAATCCCTGAGGGCGGAAACGATTTCGCGACTGCGGATGGAGAGTTTCACGGAGGGCCTGTGGCGCGACCTACCTGAACTCACAGAGGACGATCTGCGCGCCTGGTATCTCGATCATATCGGGCGCTTCCGCACCCCTCCTGCCGCGCGGGTGCTGCATCTGGTCCGCTTTCCGGAAAGCCCGGATCCCTGGGACGACTACGCGGCGATGCTGGACCTGCGCCGCCGAGCCCTGGAGGGCGAGGATTTCGAGGAACTCGCCCGCGAGCACACGGGCAAGCGCAACGGGGAAATCGACCTCGGCTGGATCGAGCAGCAGCGGATCTTCAACCCTTTTGAGGCGATGCTATTCTCCCTGCGGGAGGGCGAGATCGGGCCGGTGTTTTTCTACGAACAGGCCTTGCACCTGGTGAAAGCCGTCGAGATCCGGCCATCCGTGGTGCAAGCCTTCGACGAGATCGCGGAGAGCATCCGGGAGGAGGTGGAGCACGCGCGGCGGCTGCAGATGCTGAAAGAGCTGGCGGGGAAGCTCAGGGAGACCGCGGTGATCGAGCGGGTGTGAACCTCCGAGCTCACCGAGCCTCCTCATCTCAAAAGAATCCGGAGCTCGTCCATTACGGGAGCAATTCGCTCCCTTAGCCACGCGGCGTGTTCCAGCTCGGTGCGCGGCGCGAAAAGATTGGTATCCTCTTTCAGGGCCTCGTAATCCATTTGCTTCGCCCAGTGCTTCTCCTGCTGGGTGAGCTGCGGCACTTGCAGCGCGATCCAAGCGAAGGCTATGCACGCCGGCAGCAGGCTCGCGCGGATCAGGACCGCCCGGTGAAGCACCCGCCCGGGCCCGGCTGCAAGATGGATCACCGCCAAGGCCGCGAGCCACAGCCAAGGTGCGGAGACGGAGGCAATAATCACGGTCCAAAAGCATGTTTCCTCCAGTGAATCATCCGGGATCCACCCGACACCGGCAATCGCGGCGGGAATCGACAAGAGGGCGAGCCCGCCCAGCCAGATCCCCGGATCCGGGCCTCGGATGCCCAGGCACACGAGAGCTCCCCGTTTTCCCAGCCTCCAGGCTGCGGCCTGGAGCGTGAGAAGAGCCACCGCAACCGGCAAGGCGCAAGCGGCCGCCAACCATGCGTAGAAGCGCTCGTCATCGAGACCGAACGCCCGTTTGTCCAACCAAGCATTTCCCATGAAAATGGAGAATGTCAGAAGGGGAAGCGCGGCACCTACCACGATGATCGAGACCCAATCCCCCGCTTTCAAAAGCCCGGTAAAGCGGTCGGGCACGAGTCCCAACCGCTTGCGCCCGACAAAACGTAATATGACCATGCCGACGATGACGATCAGGAAGAGGGTCGCCGCCACATGGATCATGAGACGCCTGTAGAGGGCACGCTCTGCCAATCTGCCGCCCCGGACCTCTTCTTCCGTCACCGGCTCCGCACCCGGGAAGGCCGATCCCTTATATGCCTTGTAGGCCGCCGCGCTTGCGCGACGCTCATCGAGAGCATCCGGAACCCCGAACGAGGAGAACGGGGTGGATGACTTCAGTTTATCCGCGACGAATGTGAATGACATGCTCTTCTCCTGCCGGCCGAGAAGCGACCAAGCCTCCGCCTGAGTCCTGCCATTGCTCCCAAGGGTGGTTTTCACCACGAGGACGGGTAAGAGGAGCGAAGTCCGCGCGCCGAGCAGGCGGGTGGCCAGCTTGAGTGATCGCTGTCCGGATTCCTCCACGATCCGGACATCCCCCCGCATCGCCGCCTCCCTGCAGACAACGGACGTTGCCTCATGGTATACCCGCATGCCCAACCAATCGCCCCAGGAGCCCTCCGGCCGGAGAAAGGTCCAGATCGAAGGGGAGAGATGCCCGGCAAAATCGTCCGGGGCGGGTGTCACTTCAAAGCGGATGCGGTTCAGGATCGCGCGATAGTCCTCCAGCTCGGGCATGGACAGGGCTTCGTCGATGAGACGGAGACCCTCGATCAAGGCGACTCCGTCCAACACAACCATTGCGGGCTTCCCTCGCGTCGCGCGGCGGACGACCTGCCGACCCTCCGCCCGTGCCCTAAACCTCTCCTCTCTGGAGATCCGGGGCACGGGCGCCTCCCCCACCGTCCCCTTCAGCTTGGCAACTCCGGCCACCAGGCGGAACCAGCCGTTCCGAGGGTCGAGCCGTTCGCCCGTTTCGACGAAATCCTCCGGCCAACGGGCGTTCGTCTCATAATAGGCGAGGGCGTATGCAAAGTAGTGCGCCGGGCTCTGCGGGTATGCGTCCCAAACCTTTTTCCATCTGGCGACGGGATCGGGATTGGCATGATCGCCGAATAGAAGCAGGCGAGACCGCTCGGTCATCCCGGCGATTTCGCTCGGCTCCGGACCTTCGAGATCGTCCTTCCCGATGCGGGGGAGGTCGGGCACGCCCTCGCTGCAGCACATAGAACCCATGGCATCGGAGACGCGATTCGCGAGGTAGATCCGTTCGATGGAATGCAAGGCAGGAGTGCCCAAAACAGCGATCCACGCCGCAGGCAGGACGAGAAAGAAAATGGCCGCACGCCGAAGAAAGCGCTGGAAGCGGAAGCGATCCCCGGTCGCCCGCATGCGGCAGGTTGCGGGCTCAACCGCGTCTCCCTTTACCACAGGCGGCAGGGCAGCGGAGATCGCGAGGGCTTCCGCCAGACATTCCCGACCGGAGGCATCCTCGCCGAGCGGTTCCATGACCGCGTCCAGAAAAGTCCGACGTGTGGTATCCAGTTCCATTTCTACTATCTGCGAAGAGGCGGCAGGGCCTAGCAAGGTCCTGCAGCCACTATCTCATGTAAAAGTGCAGGAATGAGCGAACGGCCTGCTTGTCAGAACCCGAACTTATCCCTAATAAGACGACATGGATTCCCCCCTCAAGAGACAATCCCTATTCGACTCCCACCACGACGGATATCCCTCAGATCGAAGTCGTGCCTTACTTCCGGCGGGGAAATCTGTTATTCATTCGGGATGGTGCCGAACTACCCAAACGCTGCATACGGACTAACGAGGAGATCGACGGGACGGGCTGGCACAAACGCAAGCTGCTCACGTGGATTCCACAATGGGCATTCCTTTTCATCGTGGCGGGCTTCCTTCCTTTCGTGCTCTTGGCCGTTGTCTTGCAGAAAAAAGCAAAGATCACCTACAGCTTGAGCAAACACGCCAGGAAAAGCCTGTTCCGGAAGCGATGCATTGGCTTGGGATTGATGGCTTTCGGCGTTCTTGGCGCATTCGCCGCGGCAAAGTTCATCGAGTCGGATGCGGGAATCTTCATCATACTCGGGTGCATCCTCATGGCATTCGTGGGTCTTATTATCAGCATTTCGGTCAATGCGCTGGTCGTCCGCGGCGCGAAGGACGGATGGTTTCACGTGAAGGGCTGCTCGGAAGAGTTCCTCGCGGGCCTGCCGGAAGCTTGACCGGGGGGCCTCCGTTCATTCCTCCTCATGATAGGCGTGGTCGGCCTTCACGTCTTCACCCGACCAGATCTTCTTCTGCGTCCACGGGGCGGCGGGAGCAGTCCAAAAGGGATCATCGGCGGGTAGGCCGAGGTGCTGGAGACCGGTGAGGCAGAGATAGAGGCTACCGGTTGAGATATACCCTTCGCGGATGGAGGGTTGGTAGCCGACCGCGCCGACCTGGAGCCAGCCATCTTTGTCGAAAGTGCCGGAAGCTTCCAAGGTGCGGCGGATGACGGCGGTGAGGGCCCCGCGCACCGCGGCAGGCTCTGTTCCGGGCGGTAATTCCCGCCGCCATGCCATCATGGAAAGGTGCTGGAAGGCTCCGAAGCGGTAGGCGCTCGAGCGACCGATGACGGGGTAGGTGCCTTCCGGGGAAATCAGCCGCTCCTGCACGGCGGCATGACGTTTCGCCCGGGCCGTGACACGCCCCCATGACTCCCCCAGCGGATCGTTCTTTTCCCGGCAAACGCTGAGGACGGCCAGCAAGGCGGGCTGGATGACGAAACTATTGTAGTAATCCCAGTGGAGTTGGGGGCCGTCGCCGTAGGTGCCATCGCCGAGATACCATTCCTCGTGTTTCTCCAGGGCTCGCCGGATCGGAGCCATCTCGCACTCGCCGGTGAGCTTCCAAAGCGCGGCTTCGACGAGAGCGGAGAAGAGCAGCCAGTTGCTCTCGTAGGGCTTGATCGAGCGGGTTTCCTTCAGGGCCGAAACGACGTGCGCTTTCTCCGCATCCTTCAAAGGGTCCCATAATTGGGCCGGAGCCTGGATAAGGGCCTGGGAAAGGAAGGCGGCATCGACCAAGGGCTGACCGCCTTCCGAGAAATTCATGCGATCCGGCGACGCAGGATCCGTGGCCATGACGAGCGCCTTCCGGGCGAGCCCGAGGTAGCGGGCGCGCAGCTTGCCCTCCGGCGTGGCGTCCGGACCGAGGGCAAGCCATGGGGCGATGCCGGCCATGGTGCGCCCGAAGGCTTCGAGGTGTACCCATTTCTCGCGGTCCTTCTCCCCCGGGCCCAGCGGGAGCTCCTGCTTCAGCTTCCCTGCCGCCAGATTTTCCAAAACGGGCCGCGCGATCCGATCCAGGGCCTTGACCGTGAACTCGCGATCCTGACGGCCGGACTGTGCATGGAGGGTGCAGATGCCCAGTTGAAGAACCAGGAGGAGCGCCGCGGGGAATTGCATGGGGCCCAGCCTAGCGGGCGGCGTGCCCTTGTCCCGCAAAAGGACGCGGCTCCCACGTATCAGGGATTGAGCCACTCCTTGAAAGCCGCCTCGTCCGCTGGAAGCCGCGCCGCCATCTTTTCGCGGTTGGCAAGGATGGCAAGGCGCTCCGGGACCTCGACGGCCCCCTTGCCGATCTCCTGCTCCATGACATCCAGGAATTTCGAAGGGTGGGCGGTCTCCAGGGTGATGGTGGCATTGCCCGGATTCGCGGCCCGCCATTTGCGGGCGGCGAGCCAGCCGACGGCGCCGTGCGGATCAATCTCGTAATCGTAGAGTGACTTCACCTCGCGGATGGCCGCGCGCGTCTGATCGTCGGTAAACGCCATGCCCTCGATCTTCCCGCGCATCTCTTCCCAGGAATTCCCGAAGAGCGCCTGCATGCGGGCGAAGTTCGAAGGAGCCCCGACATCCATCGCATTGGAAA
>CBIHMP010000150.1:0-9627 GCA_966211015.1 uncultured Luteolibacter sp.
GTATCGCGGCGAACGAGGAGCGCTGCGGAGAGCTGATCGAGCTTTCGCTGTCCATGATCACCTCCCTCGTGCCGAAGATCGGCTATGACAAAGCGGCTGCCATCGCCAAGGAATCCGTGGCAAGCGGGAGGACAGTGCGGGAGCTGTGCCTCGGTCGTCTGGAAGAACTCGGCATTTCCGTGGAAGAAGTCGCCGAAGCGTTGAACCCCTCCGGAATGGCCGGAGGCTAGCGGGCGAATTTCCGCATCAGGCGTTGCTGGATCGGCAGGAGCACGAAAGGCACCCAGCGGGCGATGGCCCAGAGCAGCTTTGCATTGGCGGGGAAGACAACAACCCGCTTTCCGCTGGCCACCCCTTTCAAGTAGCGCCTCGCCGCTTCGCCCGGGCTCATCATGGGTGCCGGGAGGTCGCTGATCACTTCCTCGACATTGGCACCGACCACCCGGTCCTGCGTGAAAATGTTCGAATTCACGTAGCCCGGACAGACCACCGTGACCTTCACGCCGTGAGCCTTTGCCTCGGCGGCAAGCGAGGAGCTCATTCCGATCACCGCTTTTTTCGCCATCGTGTAGGCGGAAGCGGTTGCATAGCCGGTGACGCCCGCCACGGAGCCGGTACTGACGATATGCCCGTGACCCTGCTTCACCATCACGGGATACACCTGCATGACCCCGTTCAGGACGCCCATCAGGTTGATGTCCAGCAGCCACCGCCATCGATCGAAGGGAACCTTGTGAGCTTCGCCCAGAAGTGTGACGCCGGCGTTGTTGAAGAGGAAGTCGATCCTTCCGTCGGCCTCCAGGCATGCGTTGAGCCAAAGTCCGTAATCGGCACGGTCGGTGACATCCAGCACCCGCGTGGCGAGGGTGCCGGAGCCGGCAGCCTCGGCGGCAAGGTCTGCCAGACCGGTGGCATCGCGGTCGGCCGCATGGACCTTCGCCCCGCATTGGAGCAAATGAAGGGTGAGCGCCTTGCCGATGCCGGACCCGGCCCCGGTGAGCATCACCGTCTTGCCTTCGAATGCCTTTCGCGTGGAGGGGGGAAGATTCATGCCGAGAGTTCGCGGAAACGCTCCACCATCCGGTTGTGAATGGACCTTACCAGCCAGGGGAAACGCGGGGCGACCCACGCCAGCAGCCGCGCATATCCGGGAAAAACGATCTCGGCCTTACCTCGGGCGATCCCTTTGAGCATGAGTTCCGCTGCCTCGGCGGGTTCGATCATCTTGAAGCCCATCTCGTCGATTTGCTGCAAGGTGCTGTCGAAATTGGAACGCCGGTAGATCGCGGAGCGATAGATGCCCGTGCGGACGTAGCCGGGGCTCGCCAGATGGACGGAGACGCCGTGGCCGGGTGCCTCGTATCGCAAGGTTCGGAAAAGGCCCAGCAGGCCCGCTTTCATCGTCGCATAGGGCACCGAGGTGGGATAGCCGGAGTATCCGGCCAGGGAGGAGACCATCACGATCCGTCCGCGCCGTCTGGCTGCCATGGACTGATACGCCGCCTGCACCCACTGGGCATAGCTGAGGAGATCCGTGCGATAGATGAGGTCCCAATCTTCGGGAAGAATATCCTTCACCTCGCCGAAGATCGAAACGGCCGCGGCGAGGTAGAGTTCGTCCAAGCTCACCTCCCCGAGAAATTTCGCGAGGAACGCGGCGTTGCCTTCGATATCGGAGAGATCGAGCGGCAGCACTTCGGCGGCTCCGCCTTTCTCCTGTATCTCCCCCGCAAGCACACGGAGTTTGTCCTCGCTGCGCGCGACCAGCCAGAGGCGTTTGCCCGGGCCGGCGAGCTGACGGGCCAACTCCATGCCGATACCCGAGCTCGCGCCGGTGACGAGGATCTCCTTCACCGGGGACCCGCTCATCAGAAGCGATAGTTGCAGGAAACGCTCACCGAATGGTGCCGCGATTCGTATTTGCCGTTGGCCGTCTGGCCTGCCGCGGTCGGGACCGCTCCGCGGACATCGCGGTTCGAGTAGCCGAATTGATAGGCGAGGAACCAGCCCCAGTGCTCGCACTTGCGCCCGAAGCCCGCATTGAACCAATGGCGGTCGGCATCGGAGACGGCGGGATTGAAGAAGGTATCGGGTTGGGCGTTGCTATTGTAGTCGTAGCCCGCGGCGAAGGAGTATCCGTTTTCCATCGTGTAGCTGACGCCCGCTTCGTAGATGAACATCGACTTCCAATGGAAGGGCACACCGGTCGCTCCACCCGGAAGCACCGGGGAGCGGAGCCAGAGGGCATTGAGGGAATCCCAATCCAGCCACTCGATGTTCGCTTCCAGGTTCCAGCCGGGCGCGGGGCGGTACGAGTAGCCGCCTCCGATGCGCATCGGGGTAACGAAATCCATCTCCGCGGAGGCGGAACCGAGGACGTTCGAATAGACCGTGCCGCTCAGATCCATCGAGGTGCTGCTGGTCGCAGTCAGACCGAAGGAGTGCTGCAGGTGGGGCTTCCATAGCAGGGAAACGGCACCGGCTACCGTGGTACCGTCGCCCTCGAAGCGGAGGTAATCGAGCGGCGCGGCCCCGAGTCCTTGCTCGAGCGTGAGATCGGCGTAATCCGCAGAGCCGGAAATGCCGACCGAAACGGTATCGGTCAGATCATACGCCAAAGCAGCGGAAGCGCGTGCATAGGCAAGGCGGGCTTCCGTAACGACGGTGCGGAAGGGCGAGCCCTGCCCCCATTCATTGCCCATCCCGAAAGGACTGGTAAGCGCGAACCCCCAAGCCAGATCGTCGTAGATCGGTTGGCCGAAATAGATGCTCGGGGCCGCTTGCCACTCGGACTTGGCTTCAAAGGAGCGCCCGTTTTTCGTCACCTCGTTGCCGAGATTGATAGAGTAGATGTTGATCTGCGCCTCGGCTTCTTCCAGCTGCGTGAGGCCCGCCGGATTGTAGTGCACTGCCGCGGCACTATCGGCCGTGGCGATGAAAGCGTTTCCTTTCGCCGTGGCGAAAGCATCCTGGTTCGGGAGATAGTAGCCGGCTGCTCCGGCGAGGCCGGGAAAGGCGAGCGTGGCGAGAGCGGGGAAGGCGCGGAATTTCATCGGGCGGAAGCAGCAGGTTTTATTAGCCAGATCTGGATAATCAATGCAGGTAAACTTGTCAGTCCGAAAAATCGCCAGCGGTCCGACAAGGGAAGAAGCTGTTCCGGACGGGCTTCAGTCCATGCGGCGATTACGCTCCGCATCCTGACGCCGTTGGAAATCCGTGGGGCTCACTTCGTAGAAATTCTGGAATTCCCGGCTGAAGTCCTTCGTGGAAGGAAAGCCCAGCTCCCCGGCGGCTTCCTTGATCGGGAGGCCTTCGAGCAAAAGCTGGCGCGCCTGCACCATCCGTTCCTTTCTCAGCCAATCCTTCGGGCTGATCCCGAGGGAGTCGTTGAAGGTACGGTGGAACTGCCTGTCGGAGAGATGGAATAGCTCGCACATCCGGCTGACCTTGAAGCCGGTTTCCCGGGCGATGGGCCCCAAAGGCAGCGGTTCCTGTTCCCGCGAGCGGATAGCAACCACCCGCCCGTTGCGGTAAGCGATCTGAAGTTCTGGACGTTTCATCTGGGGCCTGACGACGGTCAAACGGGGGGCTGGTAGAGCGCTCCGGGAAAAGAGCAACAATCCTTAAATGGATTTACGCCGACTAGAGAAGCCCCAATGCGGACGAAATCAGCAAATCGTCATCAAACAGCCAACGGGCGACATCGGCCCCCGGCGAGGCCTCCGCGGCAGCACCTCCCGGCCGCACCTGGATCGACAAGGTTTCCGACCGATTGCGGGTGACGGATGCTCCCGCATCGTAAATTCCCATGAGGGCTGCGAGCACCGGAACCGCTTCTTCCCCGCCCCTCCCGCTGACGCCCAGCAATCCGGCCAAAAGGCGCGGAAAAGGATCGGTGGCGGAGGTAAGGATGATATCCTCTCCCTGTTGGGACACGTCCAGGCTCTCCCCTGCCGGGAGCGACTTCACCAGGGCTGCCACACGTTCGCCCACGCCGGCACCGGAGAAGCCTGCCTTCAGCGAGCCCTCCAGCAGGCCGGCCAAATGCTTCTGGCCTTCGTGGACCTTCCGCCACGAGTCCACGCCCGCATCCATGACCCCGGTGCGCCCGCCTGCCGCGGATCCGAAGGCACCCAAACGGACGAAAGAACCCACGGCCTCGGGCGCATGCTTCATCTGCAATCCCGCGACCACCGGCACCAGAGCGAAAGCACCGAGCCGCGAAGAGTAGATCACATTTCCCAGCGCCTGGAGCTTGGCACCCATGAGGCTGTTGAGATCCCGCTTCACGATGAAGAACTCCATCGCCCGGCGGAGGGTGACTTCGAACTCGCTCACCTCCCATGGCTTGGTGATGTAACGGTAGATGCCGCCCTTGTTCACCGAGCCGATCGCCGCATCCAGATCCGAATAGGCGGTGGAGAGGATTTTCACCACGTCCGGATATTGATCCGAAATCTTCGAAAGGAAGCCCACGCCCGTTTCATTTGGCATGCGCTGGTCGGTCACGATGATGCCGATTTCCGCCGCATGAGCACGGAAGACGGAAAGAGCTTCCACACCATCCGATGCCTCCAGAATGCGGAAGATCTCGCCGTAGAGCCGGCGGAAGTACTTTCGCGTCTTCTCTTCGTCGTCCACGAAGAGTACGGCGTAGCGTTGGTAGTCGTAGTTGAGGTCGCTCATGGTAGGGAGTCGCTGGGGTCGGAGTCGGTGGCTTCCTCCTCCTCTTCCCAGGATGCATCGGGATCGGGAGGCGGAAAAAAGATGGTGAAACAAGTGAATTCGCCGGCGCGGGTATCCACTTCGATATGGGCACGGTGGCGCCCGAGGATCTGGTGGGTGATGCTCAGGCCGAGACCCATGCCCTTGCCCACATCCTTGGAGGTAAAGAAAGGATCGTAGATCTTGCCGAGGATTTCCTTGGGTATGCCGTTGCCGTTATCCCACACGGTGACCTCCCAGCCGCCGGCTGCGGCGCGCACGCCGATGTCGATCCGGCCCGGCTCCCCGCCTTTCTCCTCCATCCGCTGGCCGATTGCATCCACGGCATTCTGGAAGAGATTCACGAACACCTGCACGAGCTGGTTGCTATTGCCCGTGATGAGCGCTTTTTCGGGTCCCTTGATGTCGAAAGCGACCTTCTCGCCCAACTGGTGGCTGACGAGCCGGCGCGACCGCTCGATCACCTCCACGAGATCGGCTTCGCCACCCACCCGGTTGTCATCGCGGGTGAACTGCCGCAGGTCCGCGACAATCTGAGCGACCCGCTCGACGCCCTCGCTGATGTCCCCGACGATTTCCTCGTAATCGGCGTGGTCGTCCTCGGGAAGAGAGCGCTTGAACGAGCGGAGCGCGTGAAGCCCGGCGCGGGAGTAGTTGAGGGGATTATTGATCTCGTGGATAATTCCCGCGCTCATCTGGCCGAGGCCCGAAAGCTTCTCATTCCTGACCAGCAGCACCTCGTTGTCCTTCAGCTTCTCCATCGCGGCGGCAAGGTCGCGGTTAAGCTCGGCCAATTCATGGCGGATGGCGGCCATCGCAAGCTGGTTGCGGAGGCGCAAGACCAGCTCCGTGCCGGAAAAAGGCTTCGTCAGGAAATCGCTGGCACCCGCGTCCAGCGCCTGGAGCTTCGTCTGCTCGTCCGCTCGGGCGGTGAGCATGATCACCGGCATTTCGCGGGTGGAATGGTAGCTGCGGATCGCCTTGCAGACCTCCACGCCGTCCATCTCCGGCATCATGTGATCGATCAGGGCCAGGGCAGGCAGATGCTGCTTGGCCAAGGCGAGTGCTTCCGCGCCGTCCCGCGCCTCGATCACCTCGACGTCCTCCAACTGCATCACGAGGTACCGGCGCATGTCCGGCTCATCGTCGGCCACAAGCACCAGAGGACGGCTGCCGGGGCCATGACGACCGATTCCACGGGCAGGGATAGCGGCGTCGGCGTGATCCGCCGGACGTGCGACCGAGAGGGCGGCGCGGCGGTGGAGCTCCTCGATATGCTTCCCGGACCGGCCTTCGGACGCCTCCTCATCCCCGCCGGAGATGCTTTCGGCAGCCCGCTCCACGGGAATCTCCACGGTGAAACGGGTCCCCACTCCGATCGTGCTGTCGGCGTCGATGGTCCCGCTCATCATCTCGACCAGGCTTCTCACCAGCGCGAGGCCGATTCCCGCGCCTTGGAATTTCCGGGTGGAGGAGGAATCAACCTGCCAGAATCGCTCGAAAATCCGGGGCAAGACCTCGTTGGAAATCCCCACGCCCGTATCCGCCACCGAGAGCGCCAGGCGATCGCCGGTAAGCACCGCGTCCACCTCGATGCGCCCGCCGGACGGGGTGAACTTGATCGCATTGATCGTGAGGTTGAGCAGGATCTTTTCGATCTTGTCCCGGTCGAGCATCAGCGCGGAGTCCACCCCCGACACCTTCCACTCCAGCGCGACACCGTCCTGATCTGCCAGGTGCCGCATCGAGTGCATCAGCCCGTCCAGCATGTCGCCGAGGTGGGTCGGCTGAAGCTTCAGATCGGCATGGCCGGTATCGAAGCGCACCAGATCGAGCAGGTCGTCGATCAGCTTGAGAAGGCGCAGGCCGTTGTGCTCGGTCATCGCGAGCATGTCGCGGACGTCTTTCTGCGGAGAGGTCTTGAAACGCTCCGCGAGACGCTCCGTGAGGCCGATCATCACCGTCAGCGGAGTCCGGAGCTCGTGGCTGATGTTGGCGAAAAACCGCGTCTTCGCCTCGTCGAGCTCGCTCAACTGGCGGTTCTGCGTCTCCAATTGCTCGCGCGCATCCTCCACTTCTTTGCGCAGGCTGAATTCGCGGAAACGCAGGCGCTCGTAAAAGTAGCTGCCTGCCAGTACGAAAACAGCGGTAACGAAGAGGAAATAGGCGTTATTGAAAAAGAGCCGGTGCTCGGTATGTCCTTCCGAAAAAGCGACCGCCACGAAATAGGTGACGATGCACATGAGGATCATCGCCACGGAATTCCAGAACGACCAGCGCAGGAGCAGCGCCATGCCCAGGAAAACGAGGTTCAGTCCGGCGTAATACACCGAGTTCCCCCCGCCCGTCTTCATGATCATCCAGCAGATCCCCAGGGTCGGGAGAAGAGGCACCCCTTGGGCGATCCAGTTTCGCGAGCCTTCCCGGCTGAGGTATCCCAGCGCCCAAAAGATAACGCACAGCAGGATCGTGACGATCGCCCGGATGAAAAGGAAGTGCCACGCCTTCTCGGGAAAAACCATCCAGTCCAGCGTCGTTCCCGCGAGCATGAAGAGCGCGGCGAGCGCGGCGGCACGACGGGCGTTGTCCACCGACACGCCATGTTCGTAGCGTTCGAACGCGTGCTTCAACTCGGCTTCTTCGGCCGCGGTGAATGGAACTGACGCGGCTTCAGCCATTGGCTATTTCGATTTCCAGGAACAAATTCACACCCGTCGAATCCGCAGTCACATCCACCCGTTTGACCGGCACCCCGGCGGGGACAAGGTCGAGCATCTCCTCTTTGCCGCGATAGATGAGGTTCCACTCCATGAGATACTCCATCCAAGCTTTCCGGGGATTGCTATCGGCCACGTTCGTCACCACCACCAGGCCGCCGGGCTTGGCGATGGAACAGAAGAATTCCACCAGCCGCTTGCCGACCCGCTGCGAAAGATAATCGAAGAGTCCGGCGCAATAGACAACGTCATAGCTCCCCAATTCCGGATCGCCGCCCGGCTGTACGGCCGCTTTCAGGATCTGGTGCACGGAACGCGGGATGAACTTCATCTGCGTATTGCGTGCCATCCCCATGCGCACCTTGTCCAATCGCTCGCGGGTGTATTCCAAGGTCTCGGGGTTGAAGTCGAGGAGGTCGAATTCCATCAGGTCGCTGGAATCATGTTCCTTCAGGAAACGCAGCACCTCTTCCGCCGGGCCGCAGCCGAGATTGAAAGCCCGCGCGCGGCCGCGGCCGAAACGACGGCTCGACTCGCGGTCCAGCATGTCCACGAGATAGTCGATGCGGTTCCGGTGAGCCACCACCGGCTCGGTGTTGAGCATTGCATAGTTGAGGAGCTTCGCGAACGATGATGCACCTTCGTAAGGATCCCTCAACATCATGTTTACCATTTCGTAGTCCCCTGCGTATCCGAGGGGCTTCGTGTAGGTACGGTAGAGGAAAGGCGAGCAGAGGACGATCGGATGAAGCTCCCGGCGGATATATGACTTGTGCGAGGGCATCTCCTCCTCGCTCACCTGACCGGCCACATCCTCGAAGCTTTCCATCGCCGGGATGACTTCCTCGATCACTTTCTTCTGGATGTTCGCGAAAATCTCGCGCTCCAGATCGTCGCGGCGGCGGGTGGCAGTGGAGCGGATGCCCACGTCGATGCCGCCCATCCAGTGCTGCACGCCGGTGAGCGTGCTCGACATGTCGGCTACTGAAATCTTGAACGCGTCCTGAACCTTGTTCGCCGCCTTCCAGTCGGACATGAAGCCCTTGAACTGGCTGCCGAGGTCGGCCTCGCCAGTCACCCCGGAGAGGAAATCGACCTCCTGCCACCCGTCCTCCAGGCTCGCTTCACAGACCAGCACGAGGCCGGTATTAAGAAGGTTGCTGACAACGGCCTTCCCTCGATAAATCAAACGTTTGTTCGCGAGGATCCGAAAATCAGACAGCACTTCGGATAGCTGCAGGATGCTGTAGGGATTGTACACCTCGAACACCACCGAGTAGCGGGTGAGGCGGAGCAGGTTGGCCTGAACTTCCATCCCTTGGCTGTTCCGGCACTTGATAACGCTTTGCGACTGGTCGGGGAGAATCTCCATCAGCAATTGTTTTTCTTGGAGCGCAAGACACTCGAAATCGGACATACGGGCAAGCCCTAGTACCAAGCCTGCAAATGTTGCAGGCTCAAAGCTTCACCCCGAAGAAGTCCAGCATTACCAGGCGGTACACGTCCCGCTTGAACTCCGGGAGCCACTCCAAGTCGAATTCCTCCGGCATGATCCACCGGTAGGCGGCGAATTCCCTCGGACGCTGGTTCACATCCACTTCCGGCGCGTCCGGCCTCAGCAGGCAGTGGTAGTAGGTCTGCTCTTGGCCGTGACAGCCATGTTTGCGCATTTTTTTGGATCGGACCTCCTCCGGATAGAGGTAGCGGTAGCCGGAGCGCCAGCTCAGGAGTTCGTAGTGCTCCGGCAGGAGCCCCACCTCCTCGTGCACCTCGCGGTAAAGAGCCTGCTCCAGGCTTTCCCCGTCATCCACCCCCCCTTGCGGAAACTGCCAGGCTCCGGGAATGGTCCAGCGCTCGCACACGAGCAACTGCCCCTGCGGCTTCACCATCACAGCGGCGACATTGGGCCGGAATCGAACCACACCGGAGTTTAGCCAAAACGCGGCCTTTGCTCAATCCTTAACTTTCCCGAAATATAGCCGCCAATCTGGCCAAATTCCGGAGGCCCGTTCACACTCCGGCCAAGATGAAAAAGACCGCACTGCTCGTCCTCCTCCCCTTGATGCTGGCCGCCACCCCCTCCTCCCTTTTCGCCCAGGCCAACGACAATCAGAACCAAAGCCAGACCGACCGGGAGGAGGACGAAGATGAAGAGGAGGAGACTACCGCCGAGGAGGGCGAAGGA
>CBIHMP010000151.1:0-9559 GCA_966211015.1 uncultured Luteolibacter sp.
GCCTGAAGGCGCTCAACCGGGGTTTCGGCGGCAGTCACATTTCGGAAGTAAATCACTACCTCGAGCGCTGCGTGCTGCGCTACGAGCCCTCGCTGGTGGTCTTCTACTGCGGCGGCAACGATCTATGGGACAAGAAGACTCCGGAGCAGGTGGAGGAAGACTTCACCGAATTCCGCACCCGCCTGTTCGAGCGCTCCCCCGCCGCGAAGCTGATCGTGCTGGCGGTGCGCCCGAGCCCCGCGCGCCTCTCCATCATCAAAGCAGAAGCGGATCTCAACGAACGTTTCCGAAAGGCCGCTGCGGCCGACCCGCGGATTACTCACCTGCCGGGCTCCTGCGACCGCTATTTGGACAACACCGGCAAGCCGATCCCGGAACTTTTCGTGGCCGACGGCCTGCACATGAGCGAGGCGGGCTACGCGATCTGGAAGGAGATCCTGACGCCGCATCTGAAGGTGCCGGCGGCGGCTGGAGAGTAGGCGGGAAATTTTTTTCGCGGCGCGTGTCACGTTTCCCGCGGCTGTCTCGTCGGGAATGGTGCGCCGCTGGCGCTCGACACCATGCAACCCCGATTCGACCACTACAAAGCCGACCCCGCCTCGATCCAAGCCATGCTGGCCCTGGAGAAACACGTCTCCAGCACGACGCTCGACCACGGGCTCCGGGAATTGATCAAGCTCCGCGCCTCCCAGATCAACGGATGTGCCTTCTGCGTGGACATGCACTCGAAGGACCTGCGCAAGCACGGCGAGACCGAGCAGCGCCTGTACCTGCTGAGCGTCTGGCGGGAATCGCCGCTCTTCACGGATGCGGAGCGCGCGGCCCTGGCGTGGACGGAGGCTGTCACGCGGGTGGCCGATACCGGCGTGCCGGATGATGTTTACGAGGAATTCGCCCGGCACTTCACGGAGCAGGAGCGGGTGCAGATCACCCTGCTGATCGGTGCCATCAATATCTGGAATCGCTTGGCGGTGTCTTTTCGCGCGGTGCATCCTGTGGTCACCTGATGGATCGAGCCGCCGCCATATTCGAGGAGCACCGCCCCTTTCTCCGTTCGCTGGGCTACCGCATGCTGGGCACCCTGGCCGATGCCGAGGACATCGTGCAGGAGACCTGGCTGCGCTGGGCGGCGGTGCCCATGGCGGAGGTCGATGCGCCGCGTTCATTCCTGGCGAAGACGGCCACCCGCCTGTGCCTGGACCACCTGAAATCGGCCCGCGTGCGACGGGAGACGTACGTGGGCGAGTGGCTGCCGGAACCGGTGGCGGACGAGGCGGAAGAGGTGACGGGGGAGGATGTGTCCTTCGCGGTGATGATCGCGATGGAGCGTCTGACGCCCCTGGAGCGTGCGGCCTTCCTGCTGCACGATGTCTTCGGCGAGTCCTTCGAGGAAATCGGCGGCTTGCTCTCCCGTCCCGCGGCGACCTGTCGTCAGCTCGCCTCCCGCGCGCGGCGGCATCTCCGCACGGCGGCTCCCCGTCATCAGGTAGAAGCGGGGGAAGGCCGCAGGCTCGCCACGGCTTTCCTCCACGCCGCGCGGAGCGGCGATCTGGAAGGCCTGAAAAGGATTTTGCTGCCCGATGCCGTGCTGATCAGCGACGGAGGCGGGGTGGTGAAGGCGGCCCTGCGGCCGATCCTCGGCAGCGACCGCATCGCACGCATGTTCGAAAGCCTCACCCGGCGGAAGACTCCGCCGGAAGAACTCCGCGAGGTGCGGTTCAGCGGCTTGGAAGGTTTCATGTACCTCAGCGGCGGGAGCGTCACGGACATCATCCTTTTCGATCCGGGCGAGGGCGGGATCGCACGGATGTACTGCATCAGGAACCCGCGGAAACTATCCCGGGCGGCTGTCGCCTGAACCCAAAAAACCCTCCGTCGGCGGACCGGCGGAGGGCTTGGAATTTGCGGAGTTTCCCGCCGCTATCGCTTCAGAACCGACTCTAGGAAAGCCCACTCGTCGGCGGTTTTGTCGATCATCTTGGAGAGTGCGGTGCCCGATCAGCACGGGCGGGCCGTCCTTCGCCTGGCATTCCTGAAGCCGCGCGGCGAACTTGAAGCTGTGGGCAGGCACCACCCGGTCATCGTGATCGGCGGTCGTGACCATGGTCGCGGGGTAGCGCGTGCCCGGCTTGAGCACGTGGTAAGGGGAATACCGGAGCAGCGCTTGGAATTCCTCCGGGTCCTCCGCGCTGCCGTAGTCTTTCTCCCATGCCCAGCCGATGGTGAACTTGTGGAAGCGGAGCATGTCCATCACCCCCACCGCCGGGAGCGCCGCGCCGAAAAGGTCCGGCCGTTGGGTCATGCAGGCGCCTACCAGGAGGCCGCCGTTGCTGCCGCCCTGGATGGCAAGGCGGGAAGGCACGGTGTAACGCTCTTTCACCAGCCACTCGGCAGCGGCGATGAAATCGTCGAAGACATTCTGCTTCCGCAGGCGCGTTCCCGCCAAGTGCCAGTCGCTTCCGTATTCGCCCCCGCCGCGTAGGTTCGCGAGCGCGAAAACCCCGCCCCGCTCCAGCCATACCGCCCGCCCGATTGAGAAGCCGGGGCCGACGCTGATATTGAAGCCGCCGTAGCCGGAGAGCAGCACCCGGTGGCTGCCGTCGAGCTTCAGCCCCTTCTTGTGAACCAGGAAGACCGGCACTTTCGTGCCATCCTTGCTGGTAACGAAAACCTGCCGGGTCTCGTACCCGTCGCTGTCGAAGGCGACCTTCGGCCGCTTCCACAGGGTGCTTTCACCGGTCGCCAAATTGTAGCGGTAGATGGCTCCGGCGTCGGTAAAGCTGGTGAAGGAATAGAAGGTTTCGCTGTCCTTGCGCCGGCCCTCGAAGCCCGCGGCGCTGCCGATGCCTGGCAGGGCGACCTCCCGCACCATCTTGCCGTCGAGGTCGTGCACGGAGACGGCGCTCTTTGCATCGCGCAGATATTCACAGACCAGGAAGCCGCCGACGCTGCTCGCGCTCTGGAGTAGGTCCTTTGCCTGCGGGATGATTTCCTTCCACGCTTCGCGGCCGGGTTTCCGGACGTCGATGGCGATCACCCGATGCCGCGGCGCATCCAGATCGGTGCGGAAGAAGAAGACGTCGCCCTCGTTTCCGATGAAGTCGTAGCTGGCATCCGCCTCCGCCAGCAGTTCCACCACCGCGGAGTCCGGCTGGGACATGTCGCGGTAGAAGAGGCGGTTTTTCGGATCGGTGCCCTCGGTCACGTGGATGATGAGGAACCTGCCGTCCTCGGTGAGGCCGCCGCCGAAGCCCCATTTCGGATGGTCCTTCCGCTCGTAGATCAGCTTGTCCTCGGATTGCGGGGTGCCGATCTTGTGGAAGCAGAGCTTCTGGAACTCGTTCTTCTGGGTCAGCGCGGCACCCGTAGCCGGAGCTTCGTAGCGGCTGTAGTAGAAGCCGCTGCCGTCCTTGGCCCAGGAAAGCCCGCTGAATTTGACCCACTTCAAGTGATCCCCGGTGTCTTTCCCGCTGGCCACGTCGCGCACGAGGATTTCATTCCAGTCGCTGCCCCCGCGGGAGATCGAATAAGCGAGCAGCTTCCCGTCTTCGCTCGGTTGGAATTGAGCGAGCGCGACGGTGCCGTCCTGCGATAGCTTGTTCGGATCCAGGAGTTCCCGGCCCTCCCCGTTCATCGTATCGGCCACCCGGAGCACGGATTGGTTCTGCAGGCCGCTATTGTGGGTGAAGAACCAGCGTCCGCCGTACTCCCGGGGCGCACCCGCGCGTTCGAAATTCCACAGCTCCGCGAGGCGCTTGCGGATCTCTCCGCGCTGCGGAATCGTGGCGAGGTAGTCTTCGGTGACCCGGTTCTGCGCCGCGACCCACTCCTTCGTCTCGGGCGAATTGTCGTCCTCCAGCCAGCGGTAGGGGTCCGGAACCCGGGTGCCGTGGAGCTCGTCCACCACGTCGGCCTTCCGGGCCTGCGGGTAGTCGATGGCCGCGGCGAAGCCGAGGGAGGGAATCATAAGGCTAAGCAGAGAGGGAATATTGGAATTCATTCGATTGGCAGCGGTGTGTCGTGAAAGCGATGCCGACGCGATCCTTTTTGCCGGATTTCCGTCCATTTGGAGACGCGGGTGGCAGAGCGCGTGTCCTTCATCCGGCGGAAGCTTGCCGTTCCCCGCCGGATTGCCCGCACCCCTGTTACCTAAGCTGCGGGGGTTTGCGCAACCGGCCGGCGCTGTTTAGCTTGCGATGGTGAGCGGGAAAGAAGACGGGACTTTCAGGGAGCCGGAGACATACGCCGCGGGCGCGAGGGCCGTCGCGGAGTCCCTGAAGCAGGTTTTCGGCAAGGCGGGGATCGGTCGCGGCACCAAGGCCCTGCTCGGTCTCAACCAAGCGGGCGGCTTCGACTGTCCGAGCTGCGCTTGGCCGGATCCCGACCGGGACCGCTCGGTGGCGGAGTTTTGCGAGAACGGGGCCAAGGCGGTCGCCTCGGAGGCGATGAAGCGGGTGATCGGAGCTAAGTTTTTCGCGGAGCATTCAATCGACGATCTGCTGCAGGAGACGGACGCGTGGCATGACCTGCAGGGGCGCTTGGCGGAACCGATGCTCCTTGAAGCGGGAAGCTCCCATTATCGTCCCGTCTCTTGGGAGGCAGCCATTGGCATTCTCGCCGAAGAACTCCGCGGCCTGAACTCCCCGGACGAGGCGATTTTCTATACCTCCGGCCGCGCCAGCAATGAGGCGGCGTTTCTTTACCAGCTCTTCGTCCGCGCGTATGGGACCAACAATCTGCCGGATTGCTCGAACATGTGCCATGAATCGAGCGGCCTGGCCTTGAAGCAGTCCATTGGCGTGGGGAAGGGGACCGTGACGCTGGAGGATTTCCTGGAGGCGGAGGTGATCCTCTGTGTGGGCCAGAACCCGGGAACCAATCACCCGCGCATGTTGAGCACGCTGGAGGAGGCGGTGAAAAGCGGCGCGAAGCTGGTGGCGATCAACCCGCTGAAGGAGGCAGGATTGCTCCGCTTTTCCCATCCGCAGCATCTGACGGGGCTTCTGGGCAGGTCCACCCCGCTGGCCTCGACCTACCTGCAGGTGAGGGTGAACGGCGACATGGCCCTCTTCCGCGGCCTTGCCAAGGCACTGATCGAGACCGGCGGCCTGGACGACCACTTCATCCGCGAACACGGTGCCGGATACGAAGACTATCGCCGCGCCGTGGAACTCGCGGAATGGCCGCGGATCGAGGAGCTTTCCGGAATTTCCCGCGCGGAGATCGAAGCGCTGGCTTCCCTGGTCTCCGCCGGGGAGCGGAAGCTCGTCACCTGCTGGGCGATGGGCCTCACCCAGCACCGCAACGCCGTCGCCACGATCCGCGAGATCGCGAACCTGCACCTGCTGCTGGGGGCCGTCGGTAGGCCGGGTGCCGGCCTGTGCCCGGTGCGCGGGCATAGCAATGTCCAGGGAGACCGCACCGTGGGGATCTTTGAAAAGATGCCGGAGAGCTTTCTCGCCGCGCTTGAGAAACAGGCGGGCATCCCGATCCCGCGCGCCCACGGGCTGGATACCGTGGGCTCCGTCCTGGCGATGCATGAGGGCAAGGCGAAGGTGTTCTTCGCGCTCGGCGGGAACTTCGCGCAGGCCACGCCGGACAGCGGCTTCACCGCGGAGGCGCTACGGAAATGCAGGCTAACCTGCCACGTCTCGACGAAGCTCAACCGTAGCCACCTGATCCACGGCCGGCGCGCGCTGATCCTGCCTTGCCTGGGCCGCAGCGAGCGGGACGAAGGACCTCTCGGTCCACGCTTTGTCACCACGGAAAATTCGATGAGCGTGGTGCAGTCTTCGCAGGGCCGGCTAGCGCCCGTCTCCGAAGATCTGTTGAGCGAGGCGGAGATCGTCGCGCGCCTGGCGGAGGCGGTGCTCGGAGACCGGGGAAAGGTCCGCTGGCGCTGGCTGGCGGAAGACTACGACCGGATCCGGGATTGGATTGAAGCGGTGGTGCCGGGCTTCGGGAGTTACAACGCACGGGTGCGGGAGCCGGGCGGTTTCTACCTGCCGAATGCGGCAAAAGAGCGGGTGTGGCCCACCGGGAACGGGAGGGCGAACTTTTCCGCCGCGCCGCTGGATGCCTTCACGGTTCCGCCGGGCCGGTTCTTGCTCCAGACGCTGCGCAGCCATGACCAATTCAATACCACGGTCTACGGGCTCGATGACCGCTACCGCGGCATTTCAGGCATGCGTGACATCGTCTTTCTTAATCCCGCGGATCTCGCCGCCATCGGCGCGAAACCCGGTCAGAGAGTGGATGTGACAAGCCACTGGGAGGACGGCGAGCGGCACCTGAGGGGCCTGCGCGCGATACCGTATGAGATGCCGCGTGGCCTGGCCGCCGCCTATTTCCCCGAAGCGAACGTGCTGGTGCCGGTGGGACACGTGGCGGTGGGCAGCAATACCCCGGCGAGCAAGAGCATCGAGGTCAGCATCAGCCCGCAGGGGTAAAAAGGCGCTGCGCCTCAGCTGGAGATTCTGTCCGCGCCCGCATAGATCTTGAATTGAGGCGGTCGCAGAAAGGCCATCAGGGCCTGGCCCGATTGCCGGGCAAAATCAATGGCCAGCGAGGAGGGCGCGGAAATGGCGGCCACCAGCGGGATGCCTCCGGCTAGCGCCTTCTGCATGATTTCGAAAGAAACGCGCCCGGAGACGAGCAGGAAGCAGTTTCCAAGATCGACCGCGGATCCGAGGCAGTGGCCGAGCACCTTGTCCACGGCGTTGTGCCTGCAGATATCCTCTCGTACGACATGCAGCGTGCCATCCGCTCCGAAGACCCCGGCGGCATGAAGGCCGCCGGTGCGGGCGAAGACGGATTGGCAGCCGGACATCAAGCCGGGTGCGGCGAGTACCGCTTCCCGCGGAAAGACGGTCGCGTTTTCCAAAGCAGGAAGATGATTCGCCACCGCCTCGATGGTCGCCTTCCCGCATAGGCCGCAGGAAGAAGCGCTGAAAACATGGCGGGTTAACTTCGAGAAATCCACCGCGGCTCCGTCCGTGAGGAAGACGAGTGCATGGTTCGGCTTCGATTCCAGGTCGATTTTGCGCACTTGGTCCGCGGACGTGATGACTCCTTCCGTAAGCAGGAAACCGAGTGCCAGTTCGGCATCATGGCCCGGAGTGCGCATCGTGACGGCTACCGACCGCCCGTCCACGACCATCTGCAGCGGCTCCTCGACCACCACATGATCCGGTTCCTCCGCGCCCGCCGCGTCCCTTGCCATCACCTCCCGGTCCATGTCCGGATGCTGGAGCGGGTTGCTCACTGCCCCTTTTCCTCCAGCAGATATTCGCGCAGCATTTTCACCCGTTCCTTCGTGAGGGCGCCGCGGATGCCTTCGTGGACCAGCGGCCACATGCTGCCTCCGCGCGCTTCCGCATCGGCTCGGAAAGCCGCCTCCGCGTCACGGAAGGCGACCCATGCGCGCTGGGATTTCTTGAGGTGCTCCTTCGCTTCCTCGTCCAGCACGCCGAGGACTTTGGCATAGACCTCGTTGAGCTCCTTGTCCGCCTTGGCAAATTCCGCCGCGGCGTCGGCGTTCATCTCGGCTTGCGGCTGGGAACGGGCACCCGCCGGGAGGAAGACGGCGAGAAGCAGGAAGAGGATCCGGAGGTTCATTCCCGCAACGCTGCCACCGGCGGCGGGGCGGGAACAGGAGGAATTCAGCCCTCGAACCCTGCGTCCACCGGCAGGTCCCGCCCGGTCGCGGCGGCTACCGCCAGCACATCGCACCTTTCGTTTTCCCTGTGGCCGGCGTGGCCCCGGAGCCACTTCCACGTGATCTTGTGCACCGCCGCCGCCTCGGTCAGGCGCAGCCACAGGTCCTTGTTTTTCACCGGCTGATTCGAGGCCGTCCGCCAGCCCTTGGCCTTCCAGCCCTTCACCCAGTTCTTGGTCATTGCGTCGATCACGTAACGCGAGTCCGACAGCAGCTCGATCTCGCAAGCCTCCTTTAGGGCCTCCAGGGCCGCGATGGTGGCGAGCAGTTCCATCCGGTTGTTCGTCGTGCGGGCGAAGCCCTTGGAAAGCTCCAGGCGGTGTTTCCCGCAAACCATCACGACCCCGTAGCCGCCGGGGCCGGGATTGCCCCTGCAGGCACCGTCGGTATGGATCACCACTCGTTTCATTCGGACGCGCGAAGCGGTAGGCGGCCGACGGCAGGAGGCAAGACTTCATCGGAAAAGTTTGAGGCTGGCATGGATGGAGATTCCCGCCAAGAAGCGGGCCCGCTATCCGTCATCCTTCCGACGTCATGAGCGCAGCCCCCTCCGAAATGCCTCGTCCGGCGAGCGAGCAGCTCGATTCCCTGATCGAGCGGATCGGCGTGGTCCCGCTGGAAGAGATTCTCCGCGATCTCCTCCAGCACAGTGCGAAAGCGCTCAAGGTCGAGCGGGTGGGCTACTGGAGCATGGAAGCGGATGGCCGGGCGATCCGCCGGGACCTGCAGTTCCTGCTCTCGGATGAACGCCGAGAGAACGCTCAGATGAGAATACCAGAGGGCTTTTTCACCTTCTCATTCGAGGCCCTCCACCAGGGCTCGAGCCTCGTGGTGTCGGACGATGCGATCGGGGATCCGCGGCTGGCGGAATTCCGGGAGAGCTATTTTTCCCCGCTTGGCATCAGCTCGATGCTGGATGCGCCGGTGCACCGCCACGGGAGGCTTTTCGGGGTGGTGTGCCACGAGCACGTGGGCCCGATGCGGCGTTGGACCGCGTCCGAGGTCGATTTCGCGCGCTACGTCGCCCAGTGGGTCGCTCTGGCGGTCGAAATCGACGGTCGCCAGCGGGCGGAGGTCGCCCTGCGCGAAAGCGAGGCCCGTTACCGGATGGTGATCGAGCACACCCCGACTCCCACCGTGATCCTGGACATGGAAAACAACGGCCGCTTTTTAGAAGCGAACGAAAGCGCCGCCAGGTTCTATGGCGTGAGCCGGGAGACGCTGCTGTCCGGAGGTCCCGCGGATTTCAGCCCGCCCTTCCAGCCCGACGGGCGGGCCAGCGAGGAATCCGCCCGCGAGAAGATCACCCGCGCGCTAGGTGGTGAGGAGCCCCGCTTCGATTGGGTCCACCGCGGCGGAGACGGGCGGGACATCCCCTGCTCCGTCCATCTGGCCCGGATGCCGGGTGAAAAGAATCCCCGCGTCATTGCCGCCGTCACCGACAGGACCGAACAACTTCGGACAGAGGAAACCATGCGCCGCGCGCTGGAGAACGAGCGAGAGCTGAGCGAGCTGCGCTCCCGTTTCACCGCCATCGTTTCCCACGAGTTCCGGACACCCTTGGGTATCATCATGTCAGCCGTGGAGCTGCTGCGGAATTATCACGAGCGGCTCGATCCCGCGCGGCGCGGGGAGTTGTTCGAGGACATCCATGTCGCGACGCGGCGGATGGGGTCCCTTATGGAACAGGTGCTGGTGCTCGGCGGGGCGGATGCCGGGAAGCTGGCTTTCTCGCCGGAGCCCATCGACCTCCAGGGTCTCTGCCTCAAACTCGTGGATGAATCCCTGTCCGCGACGGCGCGGAAATGCCCCGTGGAGCCGCGGCTTGACCCGGAGATGGAG
>CBIHMP010000152.1:0-9449 GCA_966211015.1 uncultured Luteolibacter sp.
GTCCGCGGGTATCGATCCGGTTCCGCGGCAGAGGAGAATGGTAGCCCCAGCTCAACGTGGCATCATCCACCTCGATTGAGGAAAAGCGGAAGTCGGGCCACTGCTTGAAAAAGGCTTCGCCGAGCAGAGCGGCCTCCCCGGGGCTGTTCGCGCCGGCCTTGAGATCCACCTCCATCCATTTGGCCACCAGGTTTCCGGCATCCCAGTCGCCCGCGATGCCGTCGAGCAGATCCATTTTAAACCTCACGTTTCCCGCATCCAGGCTCCGGAAGAACGAGGTCTCCCCTCCTTCCACACCGAGCCGCGGGATCTGCGCGTCGCCTTGGATGCGCACGAAGTCCACCAGCTTCGCTTCGGAAGCGCCGAGCCCGGTTTTGAGGCCGGCATCCACCGTTTTGACGAACGCGTCCGAATCCACCCGGTTCACCAGGTAAAAGGCGAATCCTCCCGCCGCGACCAGAAGGGCGATCAAAACCTTGAAGCCGAGACGGAGCAAATGACTGAGCGTCATCGTCCAGCCGCCGCCGCCGGACATCGAGTGGCGTAGCTGGAACCAAAATCCCTGGCTCGCGATCCACTGGCTCAGCTTTTGGTTGAAAGACTGCGTCTGATCGACCTCCATAAATAGTTAAGTTCCCGAGGGGGACGGCGGATTACAATCATCCCGCCCGGACGAAGCGAGTGCAAATTTGCCCTCGCGCGCCCTCTTCCCATCCCCTACCCATCCGGCCGTGGAAGGCACCGACTACAAGGTCAGACTGGATATCTTCGAGGGCCCGCTGGATCTCCTCCTCTACCTCATCAAGAAGGATGAGGTGGACATCCACAATATTTCCATCACCCGCATCACGGCCCAGTACCTCGAGTACATCGACACCTTCCGCCTGCTGAACATCGATCTGGCGGCCGAATTCATCCTGATGGCGGCAAACCTCATGTATTTGAAGAGCCGCACCCTGCTGCCACGGCAGGAGCAACCTCCCGAGGAAGATGCGGAGGAGGACGATCCCCGCTGGGACCTCATCCGGCAGCTTATCGAGTACAAGAAATTCAAGGATGCGGCCGGCTTCCTGTCCCTGAAGGAGGTGGAGCAGGAAGGCTCCTTCGCCTTCCAACCGGAAAAGCCGGAGCTGCCCGAAGAACCCGCCGTACTGGCGGAGGTCTCCATCTTCGACCTGATCCGTGCATTCCAGAATGTCCTGAAGCGCTTCGAGGAGTCCCATGACCTCGGGGACATCGTCGATGACCGCTATACCGTCGCGGACAAGATCGAGCTGCTCCTCCACCGCTTCACGCCCGGCCAGGCGGCCCGCTTCGACTCGCTCTTCGAGACCGCCACGACGAAGGCGGAGGTGATCGTGACCTTCCTGGCCGTGCTCGAGCTGATGAAAATGAATCAGTTCGTGCTACGCCAGACCCACCTGCTCGGGGAAATAGAAATCGAGCGCCGCCTGCATACCGCTGCGCGTGCCGGCGAGCACCAGGACGCGGAGGAAGAGGCCGAGGATGAGGTGGAATAGCGGGCGGCGAACCGTCTTCTGATGCGGCGTATTCATCCTCAGCGACTCGCGCATAACCTCCCGACGGCCTGCCCGTTCGGTTCCAATCTGCCGGATCTCCCGGAGCTTTCCGCAGGATTGCGCATCGCCGCGGCGGCTGAAAAGGTCGGCGCATGAGCAATCTCACCGGCATCACCATCCTCGTCACCGGCGCCTCCAGCGGGATCGGCCGCGCCTTGTCGAAGATGCTGCTGGAGAGAGGTGCGTCGGTTCTGGGAGTCACCCGCCGCCCGGCCACGCTCCTGCCCGGGGTGGTGCCGCTGGTGGCGGATCTCACGAAGCGGCAGGACATCCAGGAGATGTTCACCCAGATCGGGCCGATCGCCGCCCTGGTGAATTGCGCCGGGGTGGCCTACCAATCGCGGATCCTGGACGGGAATCCGGCGGACTGGGAGGAGATGTGGCGGGTGAATGTCTTTGCCCTCACGTTATGTTGTCAGCTTTCCCTGCGGCATTTCCCGCGCGAGGGCGGGCGGATCGTCAATGTCTCGTCGATGAGCGGCCACCGCGTGCCACCGACGGGCGGCTTCTATGCGCCGACCAAGTTTGCGGTACGCGCGGTGACGGACGCCTTGCGCCTGGAACTGAAGTCCGCCGGGATGCCGGTGCAGGTTGCCTGTGTCTCGCCGGGCTTCGTGGATACCCCGCTGCTGGAGCTCTATTTCCGCGGCCGCGAAGACGTGCTTCGAAAAACCAAGGAGACGATGTCGATGCTGGCCCCGGAGGACGTGGCCCACGCCATCCTGACCATTTTGGAAGCCCCGCCCCATGTGGAGATCGGGGATATCCTCATGAGAAGCGCGGACCAGCGGACGTGATGGGACAGCGACGCGCCTCCATCACAGTTCCCGGATCGCGTCCATGATCCTGTCCGCGATGTGTTGATACCCGTGCTTGCCCTTGGCAGTGGCCATTTCCTCCGGAGTCAGCCGGATCGGCGGGCCGATGTGCAGCGAGATCTGCGTGAAGCGCATGCGCGAGGAGCCGCGGGGCAAGGCTTCGCGCGCACCCCGGATCCGGATCGGCTGGATGACGGCGCTTGTCTTCACGGCGATGAGGCCGACTCCCGGCTGCGCCGCGCCGAAGTCACCGGTGAAGCTGCGCTCGCCCTCCGGGAAAACGAGCACCCGCTTCCCGGAATTCAGCAGTTTCACGATCGTCTTCAGGCTGGTCATGTCCGGCCGCTCCTGATCCACCGGGATGGAGTTCCAAGCCAGGTAGATCCATTTCAGCAGGGCCCCCTTCATCAGGGACTTGCGCGCGAGGTAGAACATCTCGTCCCGGTAAAGCGTGCCGATCAGCGGAGGGTCCAGGAAGCTCTCGTGGTTCGAGGCGATCAGCACCGCGCCCTCCGTCACCAGGTGCTCCCGGCCCACCACTTTCAGTCCGAAAAGCGAGCGGTAGGCACTGCCGAAAAGCGACCAACCCAGCCAGTAGATCCAACGCATGATATTCTGAGAGAGGGACGAACCCGGTAAAATGGTTAGAGCCCGGGATCCTCTCCGCGTGCATTCTCCGGAATGGGAAATCCTTGGCTTGCCAGGATCTCCAGAGCAGCGGCCACGCCGGTCTCGATGGTATGTCCGGAAGTGTCCAGAATCGCCGCGCCCTCAGCGACCTTGAGCGGGGCGGTCTCGCGGCGGCTGTCCGCGTCATCCCGCGCGGCGACGCGGTCCACCTCGCCGATTTCCTCGCGGCGCGCTTCCCGGACGCCGGGATCGGCATCCATGTAAATTTTATACGGAGTCTCGGGGAAAACGACGCTCCCGATGTCCCGGCCTTCCATCACCACATCCCCCAGCTTCAGGTAATCCCGCTGGAGGGACACCAGGCATTCCCGCACCTCCGGCACGGCGGCCACGGCGGAGACGTGGCTGTTGACCTCCTCGCCGCGGAGTTCTTCGCCGGGATCCACGCCGTCCACGGCGATGGTTGAGGAAAGCCGGTCCACCCCGCATTGCAGCTCCATACCGCGCAGGGCTTCGACCACGGCGGCGCGGTCGTTCGGATCGACGCCGAGCTGGAGCACCTTCCAAGTCACGGCGCGGTACATCGCCCCCGAGTTCACCATGATGAGCCCCAGACGCTCGGACAGGATACGCGCGAGCGTGCTTTTTCCGGATGCGGCCGGTCCGTCGATGGCGATGGCGCGATGAAGGATCATAGAACAGGAACCGTGGGCAGATCGTAGTCCGCCTCCGTCTTGCTCTCGGCGAGCACGGCGGCGAGTTGCTTGGCAAAGCCGGGGTAGGAGGTGTTCACGCAGTCCGTATTGCGGATCACCGTCTCGCCGCTGGCGAAAAGCCCCGCGATGGCGAAGGCCATGGCAATGCGGTGATCCCCGTGGCTGGCCACCGTGGCCGCATGCAGCGGAGCACCGCCCGTGATCTCCATGCCGTCCTCGAATTCCTCCACCTGACCTCCCATCGCACGAAGATTGTTCACCACCGTGGTAATCCGGTCGGTTTCCTTCACGCGCAGCTCCTTGGCATTGCGGATGATCGTCTTGCTTTCCGCCATCGCGGCGGCGACCGCGATCACTGGGATTTCGTCGATAAGATTGGGAATCTCCGCCTTCAGCAGTTCCGTCCCCCGGAGCTTTCCGCCGAGAATCTCGATATCCCCGATCGGTTCCCCGGCCTCGCTGGAGGTCACGGTGCAGGTGATCCGCGCGCCCATGCGCTCGATCACATCGAGCACGGCCGTGCGGGTGGGATTCAAGCCGAGGTTCCTGATGACGATCCGGGATCCCGGCAAGGCGGCAGCCGCCACCACCCAGAAGGCGGCGCTGGAAATGTCGCCGGGCACCTGGAAATCCCGTGCCTGCGGGACCTGCCCGCCTTCGATGGAAATCGCCTGGCCCTCCGTGGAAATCTTCACGCCGAAGGACTCCAGCATCCGCTCCGTGTGGTCGCGCGTGTCGGCGGGCTGCACGGCGGTCGTGGTGCCTTCGCAGAACATCCCGGCGAGGAGCACGGCGCTCTTTACCTGCGCGCTGGCCACGGGCAGCTCGTAGCGGATCGGGTTGAGCTTCGCGCCGTGGATCTTGAGCGGCGCGCAGCCGGGCTTCGCTCCCAGGCAGTCGATCTTCGCGCCCATTTGACCCAGCGGATCGGTGATGCGGCCCATGGGGCGGCCGGAAAGCGATTCATCGCCGAAAAGCTCGGTCTCGAAAGGCTGCCCGGCGAAGAGCCCGGCCAGCAGGCGCATGCCCGTGCCGGAGTTCCCGCAGTCGATCGGGGCCTTCGGGGCGGAGAGCTGCATCTTCTTGCCGTGAATCTTCATCGCCACGGGGCCGAAGCCGGGCATTTCCTCCAGCACCTCCACCTCCACCCCGCAGGCCTTCATGGCACCAAGGGTATTGAGGCAGTCCTCGCTGGGGAGGAAGTTACGCACGGTCGAAACGCCGTCCGCCAAGCCGGCGATCATCGCCGCGCGATGGGACATGCTCTTGTCGCCGGGCACCGGAAAAGCGGCCTCCAGCGTGCGGATGGATCGGACTCGGAACTCGCTCACGATTAGAGAAGATCGGAAAACATTCTGGCCTTGTCGCGGGCCTCCTTGGCTGTCGCCAGCCACTGGCGCACGGCTTCTTGGTCGCCCGCTTTCAGATTGGCAAGTACATCGCTCATCTCCCTGATACCGCGTTCGATGGCCGGAATGAGGGCGTCCCGGTTCTCGGCCGCGATTTCGGCCCACATTTCAGGGTCCCCTGCGGCAACCCGGGTCGTGTCCCTCAATCCCCCGCCGCCGTAAATGCCATCCGCCGGCTTATCCTGCAGCGCAACCTTGGCCGCGACTCCGGCGACGATGTGCTGGAAGTGGCTGATTCGCGCCACCAGATCATCGTGGGTGCCCGCGTCGGCCGAGGACACCTTGCACCCGAGGGCCCGCCAGAATCCGGCCAGCCGTTCCTTGGCTTGCGCCCCCGCACCGTCGTCATCCGTGAGGATGCAGGCTGCCCCCTCGAACAAGTCCGCCTTGGCCGCTTCCACCCCGGTTTGTTCCGATCCCGCCATCGGGTGGCTGCCGAGGAATTTCCCGCCGGTACGCTTCAGCAAAGGCCGCAACACCTCGTGAACCTTCCGTTTCACGCTGCCTACGTCGGTCAGCAGCGCCTCGCCGGAGAGACCCGCTTCCTGCGCTGCCAGCAACACCGTGGCCATCGCCCCGACGGGGGTAGAGAGCACCACCAGATCCGCCCCTCCCACGGCTTCCGCCATGTCTCCGGTCGCTCCTCCGATGCCCCGCATTTTTGCGGCTTCCACTTTCTCCTCCCGCCGCGACCAAAGGCTTACGGGCAATTCCGGAAACCTCTCCCGCAGTGCCAGTGCCAGCGAGCCGCCGAGCAGCCCCCCGCCGAGAATGGCGACCTTTTTGAAATCCATGACTTGGGTCTCGGAACGAAGAAGCCGGACCCTGCGGGACCGGCTCCTCGAAATCAAACGTTACGGCGCAGGCGTTGCCTCAAGGAACCCGGAAATGCTTCTTTTCCGAAGTCGCATAATGCGGATCCGCCACCAGCGAGCCGGGCGGGAAACCTTTCACGTCGATAGGCTTGTTGTTGAACGGGCTGAAGACGTAGCCGGGCTTTCCGGGAATCGGGCGAGCCACCGGGATCTCCTTTTTCTCGGTCGCCGGTTTCTCGCCGGAACCGGGTTTCTCACCGCCGCCATCCGGAGCGGTGGGCTCGACCTTGGCTGTCTCGCCATCCGGCGAGGTGGTGCCGTCTTCCTTCTTCGCTTCCTCGTCGCGCTTCCGCTTCTCCTCGCGCTGTTGGTTGATTTTTTCCTGCTCCTCGGGAGTCAGTTGCTTCCGCTGGGCGGGATCCTCCTGCGGTTCCGGCGGAGGCTCGACATAAGGCGTGCAGGAAACCGCCAGCAAGACGGTGGCGGCGGCCGGGAGAATCAGTCGCAGATTCATGATTGCTAGGAAGGAAATCCCCGGATCGGCAAAACGATTGCCGCCGGAAAGCCCGACAATGCGTCCGCCCTCCGGTGCCGTCAAGCCGGGGCCTTGCCCGGACTTGCAAAACGCCCCGGATCCATGCTGTCTGCGGCCGTGAGAGCGCCTGCCACCCCGCACGACGATTGCCTGCGCACCCGCGGGACCATCCTCCGCACCCTCGCGGAAGGGCTGTATGAAGCCGCTCTGCCCAACGGCAAGCCCGTGACCGCCCATCTTTCCAAGGAACTCGCCGCGGATCCTCCGGCTCTGCCGGACGGCTCGGCAGTGCTGCTGGAGCTGAGTCCCTTTGATCTCGACCGCGCGCGGATCGCGAAGATCGGATTGTAGCGGCGCTTCCGGAGCAGGGCTCCCTTCATTCTGATCGATTGCCGCAGATGCTTCGTCTCCTCCTGTTCTTACTCCTGCCCGGCCTGCTCCATGCGCACCAGATCGCCGAGATCCCGATGTCCCTGCAGATGGCCGGCGGCAAGATCCGCGGGTCCATTGCGGCCGACGCCGCCTACATGCTCCCCGAATTCCGCGGCGACGAGGACGAGGAAGCGAGAGACCTCGCCTGGCTCCGCTCGGTCGGTCCGGACGGCTGGAGGAGGATCGAAATCGAAGCGGAGATCTACTGGAAGGAGTGCCTGACCCTCCTGGCGGACGGGACGGAGGTGCCATGGACGATGACGATCCCGACTCTTCGCGGGGATTCGCCTCCTTTTCTTGCGGAAGGCGATCCAGAGGAGCTTCCGATGCTCGGGATCGAGATTCATGCGGAGCTCCCGGCGACACCGGCGGAGCTCGACCTCGTTTGGCGGGAGCCTTTCGACGTGGTTTTGATCGTGACCACCGGTTCCGGCCCGACAGCGGAAACAAAGCCGATCGTCAGCGGCGAGCGGATGACCGTGGCGGAACGTGAAGCGGGCGAAATGCGGCCCGCGCCGCAGTCCGTGGCCGATTGGATCAAGGTGGGCTTCGAGCATATTTTCCCCGCCGGGCCGGATCACATCCTCTTCGTGCTCGGGCTCTTCCTTCTGGTCCCGAAGTGGAAGCCGCTGCTGGGGCAGACCCTCACCTTCACCCTCGCGCACTCCCTTTCGCTGGCCGCCGCCACCCTCGGCTGGGTCGATTTTCCCGGCAGACCCGTGGAAATCATGATCGCGGCGAGCATCGCCTGGGTCGGGATTGAAAACCTGCTGGTCAAGGATCTCGGGAAAAGCCGCCTGTTCCTCGTGGGAGCCTTCGGCCTCATCCACGGGCTGGGGTTTGCCAGCGTGCTGGCTGAAATCCTGCCGAGGGATCAGCCGGAAAAATTACCGGGCGCTCTGCTCGGCTTCAATCTCGGCGTCGAATTAGGGCAAATCGCCGTTCTCGCCCTGGCCTTCGCGTGCTTCGCCTGGTGGGGCCCGCGCTTCGTGTGGGTGAAGCGCGTGGGGTCGGTGATCGTCGCGCTCGCGGGCCTGATCCTGATGGCGGAACGGCTGGCGGAGGTGGAGATCCTGCCCTTCATCTGAAGGAACTCGCTCCAAACCGCCTCATCCCGCCAGCGCCGAGGAATCCGTGATGCTCCCGTCCTTGATGACCAGCGTGCGATCGCCCCGCGTCGCGAGGTGCTCGTCGTGGGTCACCACCACCAGCGTGGTGCCGCTCTCCGCTGCCAAGCCGAGCAAAAGATCCATCACTTCGGTGCTATTGCGGGAGTCAAGGTTCCCGGTCGGTTCGTCGGCAAAGAGCACCGGCGGATGATTCACGAGCGCCCTCGCGATCGCCACGCGCTGCTGCTCGCCGCCGGAAAGCTCGGCCGGCAAGTGATCGGCTCGATCCGCCAGACCCACGCGCGCGAGGGCGGCCATCGCCGCCTCGCTCGCATCCTTACCGCCGATCGCACCGGGTACCAGCACGTTTTCCAAGGCGGTGAGCTCCGGGAGCAGGAGATAGTTTTGGAAAATGTAGCCGATCTCCGCGTTGCGGAAGGCCGCCTGCTTCTTCGGCCCCAAGGAATAGAGATCGGTGCCCTCGATGCTCACGCTTCCCTGCTCGGGTCGCTCCAGTCCGGCCAAGGTGTAAAGCAGGGTTGTCTTCCCCGCCCCGCTGGGGCCGCAGAGGAAAACCCTTTCCCCCCGGGTGATGGTGAGATCGATGCCGTGCAGCACTTCGATGCTCTTCTTCCCGATGCGGTAGCTCCGGTGCAGGTTGAGGGCTTGGATCACGATGTCCGGCATGGCTCGGGGCATCCAGACGCGGATGCAGACCGATGACAAGGCGGAGACACCGGCCGCACTACAATTTCACTCCGAAGGCCTGCCGCGAAAATGCGATCTTTTGCTCGCGCGTCTCGTGGGGATGGCTGAGGGAACGTTCCAAAGCGGGCTCCAGGCGGCGCAGCAAGCCCGTTCCATTCGCGAGCTGGATTGCCAGGCCGGGCCGGGCGTTCACCTCGATCATCAGCGGCCCGGAGTCCTCGTCGATCATGATGTCCACCCCCAGATAGCCCAAGCCTGTCATCTCGTGGCAGGTCACGGCAATATCCAGGATGGAATCCCAGTGCGGAAGCTGCACGCCCACCACCGGCACCTTCAAATCCGGGTGCCGCTCGATGGAATGGCCATGGTGCACCGCGCGGATCGTGCGGCCCGTGGCGAGGTCGATGCCGATGCCGATGGCTCCCTGGTGGAGGTTCGCCCGCCCGTCCGATTCCCGCGTTGCGGCGCGCAGCATCGCCATCACCGGATAGCCCTTGAACATCACCACCCGGATATCGGGAGCTCCTTGAAAGCTGATCTCCGTGAGCACCTTCGCCGGGTGCACCCGGTATTCGATCAGCGCGACGTCCCTCCGCCCGCCGAGGCTGAAGAGCCCGGCAAGGATGTTAGAGCAATGGTGCTTCAATTCGTCCAGGCTCAGCCGCGACCCGCTGGGTTTGAAGAACCAGTTCCCCTC
>CBIHMP010000153.1:0-9432 GCA_966211015.1 uncultured Luteolibacter sp.
AGGCGGCGCTCCACCTGTCACGATCGATTCCCACGGTGGAAGCGCTCGCGCTCAATGACGTGGACATCTTTGCGAACTGCCTTTCGTTCATCGCCATCGTCGAGGAGGGCAAGCTGATCGGCTACAATGTCGCCGTCGGCGGCGGCATGGGCTCCACGCACGGCAACGAGGCGACCTATCCCCGCCTTGCGGACGTGATCGGCTTCTGCACGCCGGAACAGATCGTGGATGTCGCGGAAAAGGTGG
The DNA here is from genome assembly GCA_966211015.1 of uncultured Luteolibacter sp. Lineage (GTDB taxonomy): Bacteria > Verrucomicrobiota > Verrucomicrobiia > Verrucomicrobiales > Akkermansiaceae > Haloferula. Next base: position 247 of record CBIHMP010000153.1, read on the forward strand.
TGCTTGTGCAGCGCGATTTCGGCGACCGAACGGACCGCAAACACTCGCGCTTCAAGTACACGGTCGATGACCACGGCCCGGACTGGATCCTCGCGAAGCTCAACGAGTATCTCGGCTACGAGCTCGGCCCGGTGCGCCCTTACGAATTCAAAGACAACGGCGACCGCTTCGGCTGGGTGGAGGACGAGAACGGGAACTTCCACTACACGCTCTTCGTCGAAGGCGGACGCGTGCTGGATACTCCTGCTTTCCCGATGCGGACCGGCTTGCGGGAAATCGCGAAGATCCACGACGGCGACTTCCGCCTGACCGCGAATCAGAACCTCGTGATCGCGAACATCTCCGCGAAGAAGCGCTCCGAAGTAGAGGCGTTGCTGGAAAAATACGGCATGCATCATAGCCACGAGCGCAGTGCGCTGCGGCTGGCTTCCATCGCCTGCGTGGCGCTGCCCACCTGCGGCCTGGCGCTGGCGGAGGCGGAGCGCTACCTGCCGGAGGTAATCACGGAGCTGGAAGAAGAACTGGAGAATGCAGGTCTTCGCCACGACTCGATCACCATCCGCATGACCGGCTGCCCGAACGGCTGCGGCCGGCCGTTTATCTCCGAGATCGGCTTCGTCGGCCGCGGTCCGGACCGCTACAACCTCTACCTCGGCGGGGGACATGCGGGCCAGCGCCTGAGCAAGCTTTACCGGCAGGATATCCACTCGAACGAGATCCGCGGGGTCCTGGCCCCGATTTTCCAGCATTACGCGAAGGAGCGGAACGAGGGCGAGCACTTCGGCGATTTCGTGATCCGCACCGGCTATGTCGCCCCGACCGTGCAGGGGGCCGACTTCCACAAGAACATCAAGGAAGAGGCGCTGAAAAACTGAACCGGAATGACGCGGGAACAGGAAACCGGATACCAGCGGTGCCGGCCTTAGGCCGGACTACCGCCACGTCTTCCCGTTTCCCCTACCAACCTCATTCCTCGCGTTCACCGCGGTTTATCCAAATGACCATTTCCACTACCGCCACTGCCACTGAAGCCGAAGCGCTTTCGGCGGAACTCGCAGGCCTCAAGGCCGGCGACCGGCTCAGGCTTCTTCACGAGCGCTATGGCAAACGCCTGGTCGCTTCGACCAGCTTCGGTCTGCAGGCCGCCGTGATGCTCGATCTCATCGCCCGGAACGCGCCGGAGATCCCGGTGGTATTCATCGATACCGGCTACCATTTTCCCGAGACCTATCGCTACGCGGAGGAGCTCACGGAGCGTCTTGGCACGGACCTGCGCGTCTATCATCCCACGCACTCCGCCGCGCGGATCGAGGCTCTCTGGGGAAAGCTCTGGGAGCAGGGCAAGGAGGGCATGGACAGGTACGGGGTGCTCACGAAGATCGAGCCGATGGACCGGGCCCTGCGCGAGACCGGCGCCGATGTGTGGATCAGCGGCTTGCGCCGCAGCCAGTCCAGCACCCGGGTCGAACGGCCCTTCGCGGAACAGCAGAAGAAGACGCTGAAGGTTTACCCGATCCTCGATTGGGCCGATGCCCAAATTTCGGTTTACATGCATGACCGGAGCCTCCCCAGGCATCCGCTCGAAGCCGAAGGCTACGTGACCATGGGGGACTGGCACAGCACCCGGCCTGCCGTGGACGGGCTTTCCGCGGAGGATACCCGGTTCAACGGCGAGAAGTATGAATGCGGCCTGCATCTGGATTCCGGGAACACCGATTTCCAGATCTGAAGCGCCAAGCCCGTGCGCGGCGGCCGCGACCTCCGGCTCCCCCGGCGGTTCCATCGTGAAAGCGCTGCTTTTCGCCGGCTGCGAATATCGAGGGAAATGAAGTTTCCTCCCGGCACGCGCGTAGTTACGATCAGCCATGCCCGAGGGGGAAACGGAAATAGCCTATTGCCACGCTTGCGGAGCGACGATGGACGTTTCGCACTTGGCGCCGTTTTCAAACGTCGAGTGTCCGGTTTGCCGGAAACACACGCGGGTAAAACGGGAGTTCGGCCCCTACACGCTGCTGCGACGCCATGCAGTCGGGGGGATGAGCGTGGTTTTCATCGCTCACGACAACACCTTGGACCGCGAGGTGGTCGTGAAGATCCTCAATGAGGAATACTGCAGCGACGAGAGGAGAATCGGTGCCTTTGAGGAGGAGGCGCGGATCACGGCCTCTTTCAGCCACCCCCACGTGGTCCGCGTTTTTACCACCGGACGGGCCTTCGGACGCTTCTACATCGCCATGGAGTTGGTGGGCGGCGGGCACTACGAGCACCATATCCGCGAGCGGGGATCGATCCCCGAGGCGGAATTGCTCCCTTTGGCCATCCAGATCGCGGACGGCCTGAAGGCGGCACAATCGGCGGGTCTCATCCACCGGGACGTGAAACCGGGGAACATCCTGCTGGATGTCTCCGGCAACGCAAAGATCGTCGATTTCGGTCTGGCACTGGTGACGAAGGGGGGCAAAGCCACGGCTTCGGAGATCTGGGCCACCCCTTACTACGTGCCGCCGGAGACCATCGAGGGCCAACCGGAAGACTTCCGCTCCGATATCTATGCCTTTGGCGCGACCCTCTACCACGCGCTGGCGGGCAAGCCGCCGTGCGACGAGGAAACGATGGACACCAACAAGCTGCGCGAGGCGAAGAGACGCGTGCTGCCGCTGGCAAAGGTGGCTCCTTGGGTGAGCCTCGATACGTGCAACGCGGTGGACCGGGCGATGGCGCACAGTCCTGAACAGCGGTTCCGCTCTTACAACGATCTTATTTCGGCGCTCGATACCGCCCGGCAGCGCTTGGCCAACGGAAGCTCGGCGGAGGCCTCGGCAGGCCGCGTGGAGGGGTCGCATTCGGCGAAGAAGGAGAAAATCGTGCTGGCAGCAGCGGCCCTCGCAGTCACGGCGGCGTTGGCGTTCGGAATCTGGTGGGTAGGCCGTAGCCAGAGGCCGGCTTCTCCGGAAGCCCGAGGCATGGGGGGCGTCGTTTCACCGGCCGGTGAGAAGGGCGCATCTGAGGGTGGGGGCGTGCGCGCAGGGACGACCTACCGGGAGGCTGTCGCGGCGCTGCGGGAAGGGGATTACACGACGGCCCGCAAGCTCTTCGCCGGGGTGCGTGATTCTCCGGGGGTGATGGAGCCCACCGGCTCGTGGGCGGCCTGCGAGGCGGTGGTGGCGAGCTATTTGGACGGCCGCACGAGCGAGGCGAAGAAGGAGGCGCGGGCGGCGATCGATCATCTGGCCAAGGCCCAAGTGGATCCCACGGTTAGGGACGCTCTCGGCGCGACGCTCGACCGCGTGACGGATTTTCGCCCGGTGGTGCGGACGAGCGGCGATCCGGCACCGACGGGACCGGCTCTCATGGCGGCTCTGATTCACGGCCTCAAGAGCTGGGAACAAGGTCTGCCGGAATTGGCCAAACCTCACTTGGACGCCGTGGCAGCAGTGGATGCCAAGGGCGCGGATACCTGGGTGGAGCCTTACAAGCGGATCATCGGCGGATATCTGGTGGACTACGAGGTGCTGCGGGCGGCCGATCCCGGCCCGCTGCCGGATACCGCGGCGGCCTGCCAAGCCCTTGCCAACGAACTCCACGCGGTGCACTCCAGCCTGAGGACGAAGGGGCGGGCGCGCTACGACATCCGTGCGCTGCAGCTTGATCTGGAAAAGCGGGCCCGCCTGCTGGCTCCGGCGGCACCGCCAATTGAGGAGACAGACGGGACATCGCCGGCACCGCCCGATTCTCCGGAGGATCCCATCGAAGCGGTGCGAACGGCGGCAGCGGAAGGTCGTTTCACGGATGCCGCGACGCTCCTGAAGTCGCGGGAATTTCCCCCGTCGGATGAGGAGGAAACCTCGGCAATCCTTTCACTGGTGGAAGCGGCGGAGGGCTTCCTGGGGGATCTGGAAGATAAACTTCAATCCCCGGCCACCGGCATTTCGCTCGAGATGAAGGATTCGACGAAGTTGCCGAAAATCACGGGGTCTCGTCAGGGAGGGGTGAACGCCCTGGATTCTGCCGGGCATCCCCGCAAGGTTTCGTGGGCGGAGCTCTCCCCGGAGAGCGTGATCGAACTCCACCGATCGCTGGTGAGAGATGAGACCAGCGAACTGGAGCGCCTGAGGCGGCACGAGCAGGCAATCGCCTTCGATCTGCTGGCGGGAGATCCCGAACGGGCCAAGGAAGCCGCCAACGTGCTGGCCTCGCGTTATCCGGCCTTCAAGCGGCGTTGGGATGAAATGCGGGCGGCAGTGAGGTGAAGGCTGGAGTCAGGCCCGCTTCCCGGCCCCAAGACCCGCGGCTTCCGGCACTTGCCACCCGGGCCGGGATTCCTCAGGATTCCCGAAAGATTTCCCCATGGCAGCCGAATACACCGAAGCCGATATCAAGTCCCTCGATTGGCGCGAACACATCCGCCTCCGCCCCGGCATGTACATCGGGAAGCTGGGTGACGGGTCTTCTCCGGACGACGGCATCTACATCCTGCTGAAGGAGGTCATCGATAACTCGATCGACGAGTATATCATGGGCTATGGCAAGGAGATCCGCGTGGAGATCGACGACGAGGGCCGTGTGGAAGTGCGGGATTTCGGCCGCGGCATCCCGCTGGGCAAGCTCTACGACTGCGCCGCGCAGATCAATACCGGCGCGAAGTACGACAGCGAGGCCTTCAAGAAATCCGTCGGCCTGAACGGCGTCGGCATCAAGGCGGTGAATGCCCTCGCCAGTTTTTTCGAGATCCAGGCTTGGCGCGACGGCCAGACGAAGGCGATCGAGTTCTCGAAGGGGGTTGTCACGGAGGACATGAAGCATCCGCGGAAGGAAGAGGCGCCCTCCGGCACCCGGTTGGCCTTCGAGATGGATCGCACGATTTTCCCGGCGAAAGCGAAGTTCAAGGAGGCCATCGTGGAGAAGATGTGCCGCTATTATTCCTATCTGAACCCCGGGCTGACGATCATCTTCAACGGCAAGAAGTTCAGATCGAAGGACGGCCTGCTGGACCTGCTGCGGGAGGAGATGGAGAGCGAGGCTCTCTACGATCCCATCCACCTCAAGGGCGAGGACATCGAGATCGCCTTTACCCATACGGCGGAGAGCGGCGAAGAATATTACACCTTCGTCAACGGCCAGAACACGACCCAAGGCGGCACGCACTTGCAGGCCTTCCGCGAAGGCCTGGTGAATGCGATGCGCGGCTTCTACAAGAAGCAGTATGACCCGGCGGATATTCGCGCGGGAATCGAGGCCGCTGTCTGCGTGCGGATCGTGGAGCCCGTCTTTGAATCACAGACGAAGACCAAGCTCGGTTCCGCCGCGATGGTCCCGGACGGCGAGTCGATCCGCACCTTCGTGGGAAATTTCCTCAAGCAGCACCTGGACAACTACCTCCACAAGCACCCTAAGGTGGCGGAGGCGATCCAGAAGCGAATCCAGGCGGCGGAGCGGGAGCGCAAGGACATGAAGGGCATCCAGAAGATGGCCCGCGAGCGCGCCCGCCAGGCAAAGGTGCACAACAAGAAGCTGCGCGATTGCCGTGCCCACCTCGACTCCAAGCACAAGCAGCGCTTGGACAGCACCCTCTTCATCACCGAGGGCGACTCCGCCTCCGGCTCCATCACGAAAAGCCGCGACGTGGAAACGCAGGCGGTATTTTCGCTGCGCGGCAAGCCCTTGAACACCTTCGGACTGGCGAAGAAGATCGTTTATGAAAACGAGGAGTTCGCCTTGCTCCAGGCAGCGCTCGGCATCGAAGACGGGATCGAGGAACTGCGCTATAACAGGGTCGTGGTCGCGACCGATGCCGACGTGGACGGCATGCACATCCGCCTGCTACTCCTGACGTTCTTCCTCCAATTTTTCCCTGAGGTGATCCGGGAGGGCCATCTTTTCATCCTCCAGACGCCGCTCTTCCGCGTGCGGAACAAAAAGGAGACGATCTACTGCTACGACGAGCTGGAAAAGGAACGGGCGCTCGGCAAGCTGGGCAAGTCCGCCGAGATCACGCGCTTCAAGGGCCTTGGCGAAATTTCGCCGGATGAATTCCAATTCATGATCGGTCCCGATATGCGTCTCGATCCCGTGGAATTCGAGGAAGGGAAGGGGACCAAGGAACTCCTAGCCTTCTACATGGGCAAGAACACGCCCGACCGGCAGGAATTCATCATCGGGAATCTCCGGGTGGACGTGGACCGGCAGGAGGTGGCGTAAGGGAAGCGTCCGCGGGAGGATCAGGTATCGCCGCTCGGCTCCACCCGAGCCGCCTGCCTACCCTTGAGCTTCGCCCGGGCGATTTCCCAAACCATCGGCAGCACCGAAATGACGATGATCCCGAGCACCACCAACTCGAAGTTTTCTTTCACCACCGGCTGGTTCCCGAGGAACCAGCCGCAGGGCAGGATGAGGCCGACCCATAGGATCGCACCGATCACGTTGAAGGACATGAAGCGTCCGTAGCTCATCTCTCCCGAACCGGCGACGAAGGGGGCGAAGGTGCGGACGATAGGAACGAAGCGCGCCAGAATGATGGTCTTGCCGCCGTAGCGGGTGAAGAACTCGTTGGTTTTTGCAATGTGCCCGGGCTTCACGATGCGGGGAAACTTCCGCATCATCCACTGGCCGCATTTCTTGCCGATGAAGTAATTGACGGTGTCTCCCAGGATCGCCGCGGCGAGAAGAATGAAAGCGGCAAGCCAGATGTTCAGATTGAACTCGGGATTCGCAGCCAAGGCTCCCACCGCGAAAATCAAGGAATCTCCCGGCAGGAAAGGGGTGACGACCAAGCCCGTCTCGCAGAAGACGATCAGGAACAGCAGCCCGTAAACCAAGGCCCCGTAGCTGCGGGTGAAGCCCTCCAGGTGCTCCTGGAAGTGCAGGATGAAATCGATGGCTTCCTTCATCGGTCAGTCGTTTTCGGGACGCGGGTCGCGGTTGAGAAGTTCATGGAGGGCGCGGGCGGCGGGCATCCCGCGGTAGAGAATTGCATGGACCGCATCGATGATGGGCGTGCGGACGCCTACCTTCTGCGCGACCTCGTGGATCGAAAGGGTATTCGGCACGCCTTCGGCTACCATGCCGAGGGAGGATGTCGCTTCTTCCAAGGATTTGCCTGCTCCCAGCGCGAGACCGACCCGGTGGTTGCGCGAGTGCTCCGAGAAGCAGGTGGCGATGAGATCGCCCACACCGGAGAGACCCGCGAAGGTCTCCACGCGACCGCCGAGGCGGATGCCGAGCCGGGTCATTTCCGCGAGCGCACGGGTGACGAGCGCGGCGATTGCATTGTCCCCGAGACCCAAGCCGGCCGCGATTCCGGCCGCGATCGCATAGACGTTCTTGATCGCGCCGCCGAGCTCGATGCCGGCGAGATCGTCGCTGGTGTAGCTGCGGAAATGGGGCGTGGTGAAGAGTTCTTGTAGCCGCCGGGCCAGCACTTCGTCCTCCGTGCCGATCACCGCGCAGGTGGCAAGACAGGCGGCGATTTCTTCCGCGTGATTGGGTCCGGATAGCACGGCCACGGCATTCTCCGGCAGTTTTTCACGCAGGATTTCGCTCATGCGCTCGCCGGTGTTCCGCTCGATTCCTTTGGCACAGGAAAGGATCACCGTCTCCCGCGGGAGCCCATGGCCGGCGAGGACGTCCGCCGTCTCGCGGGTGGCCGCGGTGGGCACGCAGAAAAGGACCAGCGGGTGGTCCGCCGCCACCCCGAGCTCGGTGGTCGCTCTGATGTTCTCCGGAAGATCGATTCCGGCGAGGTAGCGGGAATTGTGTCGCGTCGAGTTGATGCTCGCGGCGACGGCCTCATCCCTGCCGATCATTTCCACCCTATCGAGCTTTGGCGCGAGCAACCGTGCGAGAGCAGTGCCGAAGGAGCCTGTGCCGAGGATGGCGGCGGAGGAAAAAGGGATGTCGGGCATGAAACCGGTAGGAGTCTAGGAACGGGCAGATTTCAGGAAACCGCCTTCTTCTTCCGTTGAAAGCGGCTCTCGGTTCCCTTCATGAGCCGCTGGATATTGGCGCGATGCTTCCAGATGGCGAGCGCCGCGATGATGACGGAAAAGACAAAGAGCGGTTTGTTCCAAGTGCCGGCCTCCCACAGTGTTGGCAGACTCTTATCATTATTAATGTGATGAAAACGCGCTCCCATGTGCGTGAGAAGCGGCAAAGCCGCCGCCGCGCCGATACTGGCAACCGACACGTAACGCGTGACGGAGAAAAGCAGCAGCCAGATCACGATAAGAAGGAGCACGGCGAAGGGCATCAGCGCGAGCAGCACTCCGGCCGAAGTGGCGATTCCCTTCCCCCCTTTGAAGCCTACCCATGGCGAGTAATTGTGGCCCAGCACGGCGAATAGGGCCGTGACGATGTGGACGGTCTGCGCCTTGACCGCATCCACGGCCGGAAGCTTGACCGCCCACGCATCAAGAAAGGCCACCGGAATCTGCAGGTGCCGACCCTCGATTTGGACGAGATTCAACGCGATGACGACGGGAACGAAGCCCTTCAAGGCATCAAGGATCAGGCAGATGATGCCGTGCTTCTTGCCGACCACGCGCAAAACATTCGTTGCTCCGATATTGCCGGAGCCGTGTTGCCGGATGTCGATGCCCTTCGCCCTCGCGATAAAGAGGCCGAAGGGGATTGAGCCGAGCAGGAAAGCGAAGAGCGGGCAGAGCCAGAGCTGCATGTGGGCGTCTGAGTAGAGCAAAGCAGGGCCGATGTCACCTACGGAGGCCGATTGCTCCGCAGACTCCGGATTTCGAGGAGCTTGGCAGGACGACAGGCGCCCTGCGGGTAATAAAAAGCGCGACCCCTGTAAGGGTCGCGCTCGTTGAGATCCAAGGGCTTATTTGCCGATAGACTTGAGGGAAGCATTCCACTTTTCAAGGTTGGCCTTCTGGGCCTCGAAAAGCGCATCGGTGGAATCGAGTACCTCGATCTTGGTGATCTTGTCACCTTTCACGATTTTGTTAACGACATCCTGACCCTTGGTCACTTCGCCGAAGACGGAGTGCTTGCCGTCCAAGTGAGGCGTGGGCACGTGGGTGATGAAGAATTGGCTGCCGTTGGTTCCCGGGCCTGCATTCGCCATTGAAAAAATCCCGGGCTTGTTGTGCTTCAAGGAAGGGTCGAATTCGTCGCCGAACTTGTAGCCCGGCCCGCCGGTTCCGGTCGCTGTCGGATCGCCGCCCTGGATCATGA
>CBIHMP010000154.1:0-9352 GCA_966211015.1 uncultured Luteolibacter sp.
CGGGAGCTCAAGCACCTTTGCGATCCGAACGGAATCCTCAACCCCGGCGTCATCCTGGACGACGGCCGCCGTCTGGATGTGGGGGGGCAATTCAATGACTACGATGAAGGCTTCTTTGCCATGGGCGGCATGGAAGCCCTGCAGGCCTGGGTGGAGGACGGCTGCCCGGATGCCGAGGAGATCTCCCCGGAGGCGCGGCTGGGCCCGCCCGTGGACCGCCCCTCGAAGATCGTCTGCGTGGGGAAAAACTATCTGGACCATGCCAAGGAATTCGGCGAGGGCATCCCGACGGAGCCGGTGCTCTTCATGAAGGCCAGCACCTGCTGGAGCGGCCCCTACGACGAAGTGGTGACTCCACCGGGGGCGAAGAAGCTCGATTATGAAGTCGAGCTGGCCCTGGTGATCGGCCGCACCGCCTCCCATGTCGCCGAGGAGCACTCGCTGGACTACGTGGCCGGCTATTCCGTTTTCTGCGACTACTCCGAACGCGCCTACCAGAAGGAAATGGGCGGCCAGTGGATGAAAGGGAAAAGCTGCGATACCTTCGGTCCCGCAGGTCCCTGGCTGGTGCCCGCCTCCGCCGTGCCGGACCCGCAGGGCCTGCGCCTGTGGTGCAAGGTGAACGGAGAATTGCGCCAGAACGGCTGGACGGGGGACATGATGTTCGGCGTCCGCCAGCTCGTGGCCTACATCAGCCGCTTCATGACCCTGCTGCCGGGGGATGTGATCGCCACGGGCACGCCCGCCGGTGTCGGCATGGGCATGAAACCCCCGCGCTACCTTGCTCCGGGGGACTGCGTGGAGCTGGGAATCGAAGGCCTCGGCGAGATGCGCCAGCGCATTGTCGCCAGCCCCGGGGAGATTTTGTCCTGAAAATCCCGCGATCCTGTTCCAGACATTCCGCGCTTGCCGCGGGCCGGACACGGGACTACGCGGGGCGGGTCGCTCCACTTCTCTCGCAAACCACCTCGACACGATGCCCATCGAACGCGCCCTTCTCTCCGTCTCCGACAAGACCGGTCTCGCCGATTTCGCCAAGCAACTGCACGAGCTGGGCGTGGAGCTGCTCTCCACCGGCGGCACCGCCAAGGCCTTGCGCGAAGCCGGCCTGCCCGTGATGGACGTGTCCGAATTCACCGGTGCGCCCGAGCTTTTCGAGGGCCGCGTGAAGACGCTGCACCCGAAGGTCCACGGCGGCCTGCTCCACAAGCGGGACGACAAGGAACACCTGGCCCAGGCGAAGGAGCACAATATCCCGCCGATCGATCTGGTGGTGGTGAATCTCTACCCCTTCGAGCAGACCATCGCGAAGCCGGACGTGACCCTGGCGGACGCGATCGAGAATATCGACATCGGCGGCCCCTCCATGCTGCGCAGCGCGGCGAAAAACTACGCCTCCGTGACCGTGGTGACCGATCCTTCCGATTATCAGAAGGTGGTCGAAGAGATGCGGGAGCACGGCGGAAACACCACCATCGGCTTCCGTGAGCAGCTTGCGGTGAAGGTTTTCCTGCGGACCTCCCAGTACGATGCGGCGATCTCGAACTACCTCGGCCAGTGCAATCAGGGCACGCGCTGCAATTTCACCGTCAGCCTGCCGCTGGAGATGGAGCTGCGCTACGGGGACAACCCGCACCAGAAATCCGCGCTTTACGGCGATTTCAGGAGCTGCTTCACCCAGCTCCAGGGGAAGGAACTCAGCTACACGAATATCCTCGATATCGAAGCGGCGGCGGATCTCATCCTCGATTTCGTCCGTCCCACCATCGGGATCCTCAAGCATACCAACCCCTGCGGCGTGGGCCAGGACGACGAGGACCTGCGGAACGCCTGGCAAAAGGCCTTCGAAACGGACCGCCAGGCTCCCTTCGGCGGCGTGATCGTCTGCAATCGCCCGCTGACGGAAGGGGTGGCCCGCATCATCTCGGAGATTTTCACGGATGTGATCATCGCCCCGGACTTCGAGCCGGAAGCGCGTGCCGTCCTCCAGAAGAAGAAGAACCTCCGGATCATGAAGCTGAACGACGCCTACCTCGTCGCGAAGCGTGCGCCGGTGATCCGGTCCTGCCCGGGAGGGCTGATGGTCATGGACCGCGACCACACCGCCCTGGGGCTGGACAATCTGGAAGGCAAGGTGGTGACCAAGCGGCCGCCCACGGAGGAGGAAATGCGCGCGATGCGCTTCGCCTGGCGGGTGGTGAAGCACGTGAAGTCCAACGCGATCGTGTACGCGAAATCGGACCGCACGCTCGGCATCGGTGCCGGCCAGATGAGCCGCGTGGACAGCTCCCGCATCGCCGTATGGAAGGCGAAGGAAGCGGGTCTGGAGCTGAAGGGCAGCGTCATCGCCTCCGATGCGATGTTCCCCTTTGCCGACGGCCTTCAAGCGGCGATCGAAGCCGGAGCCACCGCCTGCATCCAGCCCGGCGGCTCCAGGCGGGACGAAGAAGTCATCGCGGCGGCCGACGCGGCCGGGTTGGCGATGATCTTCACAGGTCACCGGCATTTCAGGCATTGAGGTGTAGCGGTCGGTGCACCGCTTTAGGTGTGATGATGCCCGCCGCTTGTGTCGGTGATACTTCCGTCTGCATTCAATGTCACGGGAGCGACAAAGAGATCGCTGCCGACGGAGTCCCAGTCACGGCTGCCTGAAAGATATTCCAAGCACCGGCTGATTTGGTCCTCCACCCAAGCCTCCCTTGCATCGTGCTCGTTAGGATAAACTTCGAAACCGGCACCGTTTCGTGCAGCCGGTCGTGCTTCTCCCGCGGCCGCATGAACAAAGAGGCACCAACCCGAGCGGCCATTTTCTTCTGCGGGAGCCTCGAGGTTCACCTTTCTCCTGCCATGCTGCCATGAAGCCTGACGCCTCAAGGTTGTGATGATCGATTGGTAATGATCCGCGATTTCAAGCGCTTCGCGCTCGTCGCTGCATTCTTCGATATTGAGGTAGGGATCCGCGTTGTCTCCCCGGAAGCACTTTGCCGTGTTTTCCCAGGCCTCTTGTCGGGCGCTCAAGCCATCGATCAATTGGCCGAAGTCGGGGGGCGAGAGCGAGAAATGATAGTCGCATAAGTTCATCCCCGATATCACCTGGCCAGGTTGAAGACACACGGCAAGCTGGAACTTCGCGGAGACATTGACAATTTTTGGCATGCCCAGATCCCCGAGCGTTCCGTGGACACGCGAGCATTTGCTCGTCGCGCTGAATCTCTACCGGAAATTGCCGTTCGGTAAGCTGGACAAGGGAAATCCTCTCGTTCGGGAGGTGGCGGCGAAGATGGGCCGGACGCCGAGCAGCCTCGCCATGAAGCTAACCAACCTGGCTTCCTTCGATCCCGTCCAGAAGGCGCGTAAGGTGAGCGGTCTGAAGCGGGCTTCAAAGCAGGACGAGGAGATGTGGAACGAGTTCAACTCAAACCTCGCCGAATTGGCACCGCAAAGCGAGCAACTGCTGCACGACTTATTTACGCGGGACGAGGGCGTGGAAGTCGATTTCCTCGACGGCAAAAACGTGAGGCTGGTCAGGTCGAGCGCCCATGACGGCGCAACGGAGGCCATCGCTTTGGTCAAGGTCCGCAGGGGGCAGCAGTTTTTCCGGCAATCGATCCTGAGCGCCTATGGGGTCAGATGCTGTATTAGCGGCATCGGGATCCCGCGGCTCCTCGTTGCCAGCCACATCAGGCCGTGGCGCGACTTTCCGGGCGAACGGCTCGATCCCAGGAATGGCCTTTGCCTGTCCAGCCTTCATGACGCCGCGTTCGATGGCGGCCTCATCACCTTGGATGAATCGCTTCGCGTGGTGCTCGGGAAATCGCTGCGCGGTCACTTTCCGAATGAGATTTTGGAGAAGAGTTTCAGCGTCTTTGAAGGCAAGCCGATCCGTTTTCCGGAGAAACTTGCGCAGCCCTCAACCGAGTTTCTCGCGCATCACCGTGAGAAAATCTTCCAAGGCTGACTTAGCCCCGGCCGGAGATGGAGGGAGGATACGAAAGAACGGGCCGCTCCTTCTTTTGATGGCGTTCATTCGGCTTGTAAGGTGGCGGCTTTCCCGGCGCGGTGAATGAAATGATCCAGATCGATCTGACCCGAGTTCCCGCGGCCGACCCGCTCCGCGCGTACCGCTACCGGGACGGCCTGTATGCAGCGGATCTGGTCACGGCGGCTCTGGTGCATCTCGATTTCTTTTCCTGGCTCGGGGATAATCCGTCGGATCTGGAGGGCATCTGCGGGCACTTCGGCTTCGCCGGGCGACCGGCGGACGTGATGATGACGCTGTTTGCGGCGAACGGCTTCGTCCGGCGGGCAGGAGAGGTATTCCACCTTTCGGATTCCGGGCGGGAGTATCTCGCGTCCTCATCGCCGTGGTCGCTGGCACCCTACTATCGCTCGCTCGAGGACCGCCCCGTGACGAGGGACTACTTGAAAGTGCTGGCTACCGGAAAGCCGGCCAACTGGGGCGGCTACGACGAATCGGTGGATTGGCACCGCGCGATGGAGGAAGAGGGCTTCGCGCGGCAATTCACGGCCGCGATGGACTGCCGGGGTGTCCTGCTGGGCCCGGCGATGGCGCAGGCCCTCGATTTGTCCGGCTTTTCCCGTGTCCTGGATATCGGCGGCGGCTCGGGAATCTACGCCTGTTCGCTGGTGGCGAATCATCCCCATCTGGAGGCCACGGTCTTCGATCAAGCCCCGGTGGAGAAAATCGCGTCCAAACGGGTGGGGGAGCTCGGCTTCGCAGGCAGGGTGGAGGTGATGGCGGGGGATATGCTCAAGGACCCCCTGCCGGGGGGGCATGACCTGCACCTGTATTCAAACGTGCTCCACGATTGGGACCTCCCCGAGGTCCGGAAGCTCCTGCGGGCGTCCTTCGAGTCCCTGCAGCCGGGCGGGATGCTCATCATCAACGATGCCTTCATCAACCGGGAAAAGGACGGCCCGCTGCCGGTGGCCGAGTATTCAGCCCTGCTGATGCATTCCACGCAGGGCAAGTGCTACTCCGTGGGCGAATACGAGGATCTGTTGACCGAGGCGGGATTCCGCGGATTCGCCTTCCAGACGACCGCCGCTGACCGTGGGGTGATGACGGCCCACCGCCCCTGAGGTGGCCGGAGCTTGCGCGATCATGCTAAGTTGCTGATAATCAGATAATCTCATGAGCTGGCGAATGCACGCTCGTGAACCGTCGCATTTTCCAGAGACAAAGTTGCACCGGCGGCGGTTTTAAAGGACAAGACTGCCAGCAGAACCACCGCCGAATGATTGACCTTTTGATCGACCCCGCCCGCCGGAGCGGATGCCAGGATTTGGACAAACTCGGGGAAGTCTTGGAGGGGGCGGCCCAGCGCCAGCGATCTCCCATCGACGACGTGCTGGATGCCGGTGTGGTGGATGAGGAGGGCTACATGCGCGAGCTGGCCTCGGAACTGGGCATGGAGTGGCTGGAGAGCATCCCGCAGGCGGAGGCCCCGCTTCCGCTGCGCGAGGCCTGCGGCCCCCGGGTGGCCCTGCGACACCGGCTGCTCCCCGTCGCCATCACCGGCGAAGAGGGGGCGGAGCACCTGAAGCTGGCCACCTTCGACCCCTTCAATCTCGTGGCCCGGCAGGCCGTCGCGCAGGAGATCGCGATGCCGGTGGAGTGGTGCATGGCATCCCGCCGCCGCATCCACGAGTCCCTGCGCCGCCTTTACGGCGTGGGCGCCGATACCTTCGAACAGATTCTGGAAGGCCGGGAGCTCGATTACGACAATCTGGAGTCCCACGACGAGGCGAACGTGATCGACGCCGATGAGGACGAGGAGGCGAGCGTGGTGAAATTCGTCAACCAGATCATCCGGGAGTCCCTGGAGCAGCGCGCGACGGACATCCACGTCGAGCCGCTGTCGAACAACCTGCGGATCCGCTACCGTATCGACGGCAAGCTGCTGGAAGTCACCGTGCCGGAGAATATCAAGGCGCTGCAAAGCTCCGTGATCGCCCGTCTGAAGATCATGTCCCGCCTGGACATCGCGGAGCGCCGCTTGCCGCAGGACGGACGTATCAACCTGCAGTTCGAGGGGCGCACCATCGACGTCCGTGTCGCCACCGTGCCGACGGTCGAGGGTGAGAGCGTCGCGCTTCGTCTCCTGAACCAGGAGAAGTTCAATTTGGACAAGCTGGGCATGGAGCAGCATGTGCGCTCGAAGATCGAGAGCCTCCTGCATATTTCCAACGGCATCATCCTGATCACCGGCCCCACCGGTTCCGGTAAATCGACGAGCCTCTATTCTTTCCTCAGCGAGATCAACCACCCCGACCGCCGCATCGTCACGATCGAGGATCCGGTGGAAAACAAGCTGTCCGGGGTGATGCAGATCGCGGTGAAGTCGGATATCGGCCTCACCTTCGCGGCCGGCCTGCGCTCCATCCTGCGTGCCGACCCGAACGTGGTGATGATCGGGGAAATCCGGGACCTTGAGACGGCGGAAATCGCCATCCGCGCCTCCCTCACCGGTCACCTGGTATTCTCCACCCTTCACACGAACGACGCTTTGGGCGGCATCAGCCGTCTGATCGACATGGGTGTGGAGCCGTTCCTGGTCTCCGCAGCCGTGCGCGCCTTCCTGGCCCAGCGGCTGGTCCGGAAACTCTGCCCGCACTGCAAGGTGCCGCGGGAGGTGACCATGGACGACCGCCGGGAGCTGGGGATTCCGATGAATCTGGAAGGTCAGGCTTACCAGGCGAAAGGCTGCGACCGCTGCC
Source organism: uncultured Luteolibacter sp. (assembly GCA_966211015.1). Lineage (GTDB taxonomy): Bacteria > Verrucomicrobiota > Verrucomicrobiia > Verrucomicrobiales > Akkermansiaceae > Haloferula. The sequence continues at coordinate 6,742 of CBIHMP010000154.1, forward strand.
GCGGCACCGGTTTCCAAGGCCGTCTGGCCATCTACGAGGTGGTGGTGCTCAGCCAGACCATGCAGGACATGGTCGCCCACGGTGCCAGCGCGCCGGAAATCCGGGCGCAGTCGATCAAGGAAGGCTTTATCCCGATGCGCGGCTACGGCTGGAAGAAAGTGATGCAGGGCATGACGACCATCGAGGAAGTCATCTCCGTCACCTCGACCGACATCGCCACCGAATAACCGATTTCCCCGCAAGCCGTGCCCCTCTACGCTTACAAAGCCCTCAGCGCCACCGGCGGTGTCCAGACCGGCGAGGTCGATGCCGCCGACCGCCCGGAAGCCCTGCGGGTGCTGGACCGCCGTGGTCTCCAGCCCGTCAGCCTGAAGGAGTCGGCCACTTCCTCCATTTCCTCTCCTGCCAAGAAGAAAGCGAAAAGCGAGCCTGCACCCGCACCCGCCCCGTCCAAAAAGGCGGCGGCAAAAGAGGGGGAAGAGAAGACGCCCGAGGGCCCGCTCAAGCTGAAGAAGGCGGAGATCATCATGTTCACGGAGGAGCTCTCCGACATGCTTTCCGCCGGTCTCCAGCTCGAGCCCGCGCTGAAGTCGATGGAAAGCCGTCAGGAACTCGGCGGCTTGAAGGACGTGGCCAGCCGCGTCCGGCAACTCGTACGCGATGGCATGAATTTCTCCACCGCGCTCAAGCGGGTGAGCCCCAGCTTCGGCCCGCTCTATTGCTCGCTGGCTGCGGCGGGCGAGGCATCCGGCGCGCTGGACACCATCCTCAAGCGCCAGGCGCACTACCTGAAGACCATCTCGGAACTCCAGAGCCGCTTGATCCTCGCTTTGATTTATCCCGCCTTCCTCGTGGTGGCGGGTATCGGCGTCTCCATCGTCTTCGTCACCACGCTGATCCCGCAGCTTACCACGCTGATCGAGAGCACCCCGGGCGGAAAGTTGCCGGGACCGATCAAGCTGATGGTCTCCGCCACGGACCTCCTGAAGAACTACTGGTACATTGTCCTGATCATCGTGGTGGCGGGCCTGTTGTTCTTCAAGGCCTGGAAGGACAATCCCGACAACCGGATGACCTGGGACCGCTTCAAACTCCGCGCGCCCTTGATGGGTCCCGTGGTCGCCAGCCGCTTCTACGTGCAGTTCCTGGAAACCATGGCGAATCTGGCGGGCAATGGCCTGCCTCTCCTGCGCGCGCTGGAGCTTTCCCGCGACGCCACGCAGAATCTCGCGCTGCGCGAGCAGCTCAACACGGTGATCGATCAGGTGGGAGACGGTCGTGCGTTCTCGAAGTCCCTGGTCCGCACGGGTGCCTTTCCTCCGCTCCTGATCGACATGGTCTCGGTGGGGGAGCAGACGGGTAAACTCGATCTTTCCCTGCGCCGCGCGGCGGAACGCTATGACAAGGAACTCGACAAGAGCCTGTCCCGGATCATGGCGCTCATCATGCCGACGATCCTGATCATCATGGCCGCCCTCATCGGCACCATGGCCTACCTGATGATCACGGCGATCTTCCAGACGATCAAGAATCTGGGCGCCTGATCGAAAGGGGCGCTTTCCCCTTGCGCGGGCTCCCTGCCCCGGCTCGCTTGCAAAGTCGCCGTATCTCCGGAGAATTCCCACGTGCAAGCCTCCAGCAGCGCCAAAGTGCTCGTGCTCCTTTCCGGCTGGGCGATAGCCGGCTGGCTGCTGGTTTCGCCCCGCGTCGAGCCGATCTCGATTTCCCTGGCCCCCGGTCCGGCCGCGGATGGAGCAGGGGATGAAGTGGAGCAGGAGAGCGGTTTGGCGAAGGCGTTCCGCACATGGAGCGAGGACCCGCGACTGGCGGGCGCAGCGGTAGGCTTCTGCATCCTCGGGCCGGAGGGCGAAGAACTTTACTTATCGCCGCTCGCGGAGACCGCATTCTGTCCTGCATCCGCCCTGAAAACGATGACAACTGCGGCGGCGCTGGACCTGCTGGGCCCCGAGTTTCGTTTTGAAACCGCCCTTGCGGCCGCTGCCGCTCCGGGAACCGATGGCGTGCTGGCGGGCGACCTCGTACTGCTCGGCGGAGGCGATCCCACGCTCGCCGGGGAGGATCTGGATGCTCTGGCGACCCAACTGGTGAAGCAGGGGCTGAAGCGGGTGGAAGGACGGGTGATCCCGGACGCATCGGTCTTCCCGCCGCAGGCGGTAAGCGATCATTGGAACTGGGGGGACATCGGCAATGCGTATGGTGCGGGAGCCTACGGTCTGAATGTGAATCACAACCGTCTGGAGATCTCCTTCCAGCCGGGCGAAAGGACGGGCTCGCCCGCGCGATTGCTGGAGACGCCGGTCACCGGCAAGGAGACCCGCTGGATCAACCGCGTGAGCACCGGTCCCGCGGGCAGCGGCGATCAAGTGGTGGTTTACTCAGAGCCCTATGGCAGCACGGTCACGCTGCAAGGAACCGTGCCGCTCGGCGGAAATCCCTTCACCGTGACGGGCGCGCTGCCGGATCCGCCGGCGGCTGCAGCGGGCCTCATGACCCTGGCGCTGAAGCGCGCGGGCGTAAGCGTCGCCGGGCGGGAGATCCCCGCTTCTCCGCCTGCCCTTGTGAAACTGGCCACGCATCGCTCGGCACCCCT
>CBIHMP010000155.1:0-9338 GCA_966211015.1 uncultured Luteolibacter sp.
GTGGCAGGGATCCGACATGGGCGAGAGGGCGCGCGCGCCGCGCAGCACGATCTGCCGGACTTTCTCGCGCTGCAACTCGATGGGCTTGGCGATATCGGGGCGTTCCCAGGAAATCTTCCCGTTCGCGTCGATCCCGGCGAAATGTCCTTGGAGCTGGTCGCCGTTGGTAAAGCGCAGGTGGTCGGCCGCTTCCTCTTGGGCGGCGAGGCACGTGACAAAAAGGGAGGTGATGATCGGGCGAAGCATCATTTTTCGTAAATGGGCAGGTATCTGTAATTGAGAGCGAGTGATAACAGGGATCCGGCGGTATTGAAAGACTGGCCTTTATTTCCCGGCCAGGAACCGTCGCGCGATTGGCTTGCGGACAAGTAGCGTATATTCAGAGAGTTCCACTCTTCCCACGCGGCCGGGTCGGCGTGGAAAAGCGCTTGGGACATGTAATACTCGAAATAATACGGATAGTGGCGGTCGCGGTAGGTCATTTGCTTCCGCAGGTATTCCACGGAAGCCTGGAAGCCTTTGCCTTCCTTTTCCTTCGCGAGGGACAGGCAGAGCACGCCGATGGCGGTGAGGGTGGGCTTGCCGCCGCTGGCGGAGGTATAGCCGTAGGAGCCGTCCGTGCCGCGGCAGCGGGCCATGTAGGCGAGGCCCTTCTTCACCGCCTCGTCCGGCACCGGCAGCCCGGCATTGCGGGCGGCATAGAGCGCCACGAGCTGGCAGCCGGAGACGGTGGTATCCGCATCGGTGCTATCGGGCGTGTAGCGCCAGGCGTCGGAGCGGTTCCGCTTCTGGGCGCTGAGGATGAGATCCACGGATTTCTTCAGCGCGGGGGCGATCTTCGGGTTGTCCACCACGCCGTAGGCTTCCGCCAGCGCCAGGGTGGCGAAGCCGTGGTTGTACATGCTGTTCCCGATGTAGCCGTTGCTCTGGTTCTGCTGGGCCAGGAGGAAATCGATGCCCCTCTTGATGTTCCCGGCGAAGGGGCCGTGGTTCGGATCCTCGCCGTGCGCGAGGAAGGCCACCACGCAGAGGGCGACCACCCCGGGCTCGTTGCCCATGCTATCGTTCCAGGAGCCTTGGGCGTTCTGGTTTTTCGCCAGATAGGCCAGCCCGCGGTCGAACATGGTATCCACCTGCGCGGGCACGGGATCGTCCGGCCGGCGGGGCAGATCCTGCGCGGCCAGCGGGAGGACAGAGGCCAGGAAGAGGAAAAGGGGGATGCGGGAGTTCTTCATTTGGCGAGCTTCTCCGCCGCCCGGTTGTAGGCGTCCAGAGCTTCCTGGAATTCACGCGGCAGGGCTTGGCCCGCGGTGCCCGAGGCCTTCGGGATGCGGCGCTCCTCGACCTTCCCGCCGCCCGCGCCGCCGCTGGCGGAATTCGCGGAGTCGGACTCGCCGGTCATGCCTTCGCCGCCCTTCGAGCCGGGTCCCTTGCCCGGCTGCTCCCCGGGCTTGTCTCCCGGCTCCTTGCCCATCATCCGCCCCATCATGTCCAGCATGGCCCCGCCGCTTTGGCCGGGCTTGCCGCTCTGTTGCTGGCGCTCCTTCGCGGCTTCGAAGATCTTCTCGATGACATCGGTCTCCGCCGCGATGGTGGTGCCGCCGGTGTCGAATTCCAGCAGGCGTCCGGAAGCATCGTCCATCGCTTCTTCCACCCCTTCCAGGAGCTCGATGACCTTCGGGTTGGTCTGCTCGATGACGAGCTGCTGGACATCGGCAGCCAGCTCGTCCTGCTGCTCGGAGAGCTTCCGGGAGCCCTCCTGGTGCTCGGCGATTTTCACCGCCAGGTCTTTCTCCGCGGCGAAGCTCGCGAAGGGCAGGGCAAGGAGGATAAGCGTGGAGGTTTTCATGGCTCGCTGGCGGGGCTGCGGTCGTAGGAACGGCGCAGGGTTTCAAGGGCGCGGGTCCGCGCGCGCAGGTCCTGCTCCTGCTGGATCATTTTCATCACGCGCAACATGAACTCGAAATCCTCGTCCTCTTCCGGCGATCCGCCGCCCCCACCGCCGCCGCCGTTCTGCTGCTGTTCGCCTTCGAGCAGCTTCGCCCATTCCTTGAGCTTGTTGGCCCAGTGCTCGGCCTCCTCGCGGGCGAGGAAGCCGTGGTTGGAGTCCAGGCGGATGCGGAGATCCTCCAGCTTCAGATCGATGCGGGACTCCGTCATCGCGTCCAGGATCTTCCGGTAGGCCTCCTTGTTGGTGCGCGTGAAGAAATGGTTCAGGTCCTCCTGGATCCAGCGGATGTCGGAGGTGATGTTCGATTGCTGGCGGACGATGTCCTGCAGCTTGCCCAGGTCCGCGGGATCGAGCTCGTCCGGTGCGGAGCCGCCCGTGCGCTCGTAGGAATTCCAGACGCTCGTGCCGACGCCCTCCTCTTCGGTGGCGGCTTTCTTCAAGCGGTTCACGAAGGTGCTGGCCTCGAAGCGCTGGTTGGCATCGTTCGCCTTGTCGAGGGCGTCCTGCATCTTCTCCAGGACTTCCTTCTGCTCCTCGACGGCTTTCGCGACATCCTCCTTGGTCTTCTCGTCGGTGTTCCGCTGGTCCTGGGCTTCGCCGAGGGGCTTCTCGACTTCCGGCATCTCCTTGTCGGAGAGCTCCTTCATCGACTGGAGGGAATCGGCCATCTTCTTGAGCGTCTCCTTGTCGATCGAGCCGTTCCGGGTGCTGTTCTGGAAAAGCTTCTCCATCGTTTCGGAGAGATCCTTCATCCGGTCGGCTTGCTGGCGCTCGGCGTCCTGCTGGGTTTGCAGGCGCTTGAGGTTTTCCTCCTTCTTGAGGTCCTCCGGTGCCAGGCGCTCCAGGCGCTGGTTTTCCTCGTAGAGGTTCCGCTCGCGCCGCGCGAGATCCTCCAATTCGCCGATCGCGCGGTCGAACTGGGATTTCAGCATCTGCGCGTGCTCGTCATGGGTGAGGACGTAGAGGGTGACGGGCTCGGAGTAGGCGCGCGGACGGCCGGGCTTGTAGTCCTCCGACCAGCCGCGCAGGACGAGCTTCTGGGGCCGGATGCCGTAGGTCGCGGGTGAAAAGGCGACATCGCCCGCCAGGCGGTTCATCGCGGGACCGCCGGGCATGAGTTCGAGTTCTCCCGCGGCGGGTTTTTCATCGGTGGGGCGGGTGAATTCGCCGCTCCACTCCAGCCCGATCCGCCGGATGCCGAAGTCATCCTCGGACAGCACCTGGAAATCGACGGTTTCCTCCGGCAACATCACGTGCTGGCGGGGGAGTCCCTGGATGTAGATGCCCGGTGCCTCGTCGGGCAGGGACTCCACGCGGATCTCGAAGCCGTCCTCGCCTTCGAGGCCCAGCGCGTCGATCCAATGCACCGGCAGGGTGAAAGCGGCGGAGCCGATTTCGAGCCCCGGGGAACTGGCGGTGCTACCGTTCACGATCATTTCGCCCCCGTCCGCGCGGAGGCCTTCCGGCGGCAGGGTCGGGTCGGCCAAGGAAGCGAGCGGACCGAAACGGGCCTCTGACAGATCCCGGGTGGCCTCGATCCGGATCGCGGCCCTGCTACCCTGCACCGCGGACAGGACGCCGGTTCCCAGATCCAGCTCGCGGCCGGGCAATTGCAGGTAGTCCGGATATTTGAGGTCCGCTGTGACCTTCCGGATCGCCGGGCGCAAGGTGGGGATGATCTTGATCGAGTGCTTCGCGTCGCCGATTTCGATCTTCACGACCCCGGGGTCCTGCTGTGCGGGAAACTGGAAGCGGTAGCGGCCCTCGGAGAGCGCGGCGGAAACGGGGTCCTGGCGGCCGTAGCGGGCCGATCCCGCGACCGGGTGCCACTCCGTGTCCTTTGACAGCCGCAGCGTGAGGTCGAAGGCCTCGCCTTGCGGTACCGGCAGGGAAGCGGGAAGGGCTTCCAGGGAGGTAAAGGTGTAGCGCGGGGAGCCGGAAAGCGGCATCAGCCACCGCTTGAGGGAACTGAGGCCGGCCTTCGGAGCCATCAGGAGGACGGCCCCGGTGCCGAGGACCAGGGCGATCACCGCCAGCGACCAGGAACGCTGCCGGGAGGCCGGCAAGGCTTCTTCGAGCTTCCGGCGCTCGGCTTCCTCGGCGACGCGCTGCATCGCCGCCGCGCGCAGGCGGGGAGAGAGGGTATCCGCATTCTCGACCTGCCCCTGGAGCTCGACCACCCCGAGCAGGCGGTCGCCGAGGCCGGGGAAGCGCCGGGCGATCAGCCGGGCCAGCTGGTTCTCCCGCCGGTGTTTCCACACCCAGCGGTGCATCCAGAGCGGGGCGAAGACCGCCATCAGCGAGGTGCCGCCGATCAGGATGACCAGCCGCAGGATCCCGGGGGTCTGCCAGACCCGGTCGAGCGCGAAAACGAGCAGGAAAGAGAAAAGCAGCCCGAACAAGCCCGCCAGGACGGCCTCCGCGATCTTGGCCCGCCACAAGCGCCGCCGGAACTCGTCCAGCTGCTTGCGCAGCGACTCCGGGATCGGGATTTCCACCGGCGTTTGCGGATCTTCAGACATGGATCAGGGCAGTAAACGTCGGTAGCACCATCAGCTTTACCAAGGTCGCAAGAGAAAGGCCGGAATTCCAGCGGATTTCTCGTGAAGGTTCGGTGAGGGGAAAGCGTCGCCGCGGGGGCCGCTCGCCTGCCCGTTAGTCGCCGACGTACGGATTCCCAGCACGTTCCGCGCCGATCGTGGTGGCGGCTCCGTGGCCCGGAAAGACGCGGGTGGCATCGGGAAGGGCGAAAAGCTTGCCGCGGATCCCGTCCACCAGTTGCACCATATTGCCTCCCGGCAGGTCGGCCCGGCCGATCGAGCCCTCGAAAAGGGTGTCCCCGGAGTAAAGTTCGCCGCTTTCGGGAAGGAAAAAGGTCACGCTATCCACCGCATGGCCGGGCACGTGCGCCAGCTCCATCCGCAGACCCGCGACTTCGAGGGTGGAGCGGCCTTCGAGGATTTCTTCCACCGTGTAGGGCTCGATCCGGATGGGCATGCCCCAAGCGCGCACCCTTTCCTCCAGGGTGAGGGCAGGGGAGTATGCCGACCACGCATGGACCTTCGCCCCCAGTGCCGCGACCGCCGCGGCATCCTCCACGTGATCGTAATGCTGGTGGGTGAGAAGCAGGGCCGCAGGCCGGATTCCCCGGCTTTCCAGCCAAGCCGCCACACCCGCCGGAGCATCCACCAGAACGTGCCCGCCGGAGGGCGTCTCAACCAAATAAGCGTTTGTCTGGACGAAGCCGCCGGTGAAGCAATCGGGCATGGCGGGATGAAGCTTGCGGCGCGAGCGCCTGTCAAACCGGCAGGGAGCGGGCGGCGGGCGCACCGCCGGGGGAGAGGTTTCTTGCCGCGGTCATGCCTGCGGATTTCCTTCCGGCAGCAAGGGCTGCGGCCGGGACTACGTGATTTTTCGCAAATCGAGCGCCGGAGGTTTTTATTGCGGGCTCGCGAAAGCGGGGTCTATCGTCGCGGCCCGCCGTTACGTCCTTCCTTGCAGGGTGCTGGAAAGACTCGCGGCGGACTTTTCGCATTTCCTGCAATGAATCCGGACAGAGCGACGCTGAATTTCCTCAATAGCTTCCCCGAAGATGCCCGCAAGCGCGGGGAGAAGCTCCAGAAAGACGGAGCGGTCACTCAGATTTTCGGCAATCACCTTTTCATCCAAGGCCGGGTGGAAGACGAGGCGGGCACCTTCCGCACCAGCCTGCGCCTGCAGGGCAACCGCTGGTTCGGCTCCTGTACCGCGGAGGACGATCTGGTTTCCGGCGCGTGCCAGTACGCGACGATGATGGAGCGGATGCACCGCGGGGAAGATCTCCCGGAATCGCCCAATGAATTCGACGACACGCCGGTCCTCGACATCATCGAGGAAAAGCTGGGCCGCGAACTCGACGACAAGGAGGCGGATTTCGTTTCCAAGATCGAGAAGCGCTACCGCCGCTACGTGATCGAAGGCGAATTGCACGACCACGACATGGTCCGCATCACGCCGCGCTGGGAAATCACCACCTACGAGCCGCTGGAGCTGTGGCCGATGCCGCCCGGCGACATCCTGGAATTCTGGAACTACCTCGCCTACGCCTTTTATAAGAAGAAGCTCCCTTACCCGGACTTCATGAACGTGATCACCGATCTGGCGCACGTTCAGAAGAAAATGGCGGATTGGGAGCAGGAGCGCGAAGTGGCCTCCTGGTACGACCGGATCGAGCAGGTCAACGAGCGCCCGCCGCAGGATCCACCGGTGGAGGTGTCCTTCCGCCTGGTGGCGACGATCAACGAGGCCCGCCTCGAATCCAAGGAAGGCGCGGGTCCCTGGACCCAGATCCGCGAAAAGGGCGAGATCGAGCGCTTGGTCACGATGCACCATCAGGCCGCGCTGCGGATGGACGCGCCGAGCCAGGTGCTGTGGGAGCACTTCCTCTCCTACTACCGCGAACAGAGCGAGACGACCTTCGACTTCGATCAGGAGGAAGCCTGCCGCTTCATGAACCGCGTCTTCCGCCAGCCGGCCTTGAAGGGCTACCTGGTCAACCTCGACGAGCGCGAATTCAAGGTGGTGACCGAGGCCCTGGAGTGGGTCTGCGAGGACGATCCATACGATCCCAACAGCTTCGCGCTGCAACTCGTGACGGCTTCCGGCGAGAACGTATCCCACTCCGTCCGCATGCTGCCGGGCCGCAAGGAGCTCTATCAATCCGACGAGACCGTATTCCCCGGCCCGCCGCGCTGGCTGGAGGAGACGGAAGTGATGCCCCGCTACCTGATCCCCAAGCGGGTGATCGACTCTCTGGAAGGCGTGGAGTTCCTGCGCAAGATCGGAGCCTCGCTGCCGGAATCGCTGAAGAAGCGGGTGGTGGACCTGGAGCTGAAGCCGAAATTCGAGCTCAAGCTGGTGGCCGGCCTGACCGCCGCGGAAACCGAGCACCTGGTGGTGGACGTGACCGCGATCGAGTCCAAGGACCGCCGCACGGAGCGCCTCACTAAGGAAGGCTGGGAGCTGGTGGAGCAAGCGCCGCTCAAGGGCAAGCAACTGCTCCGCTTCGCGCGGGAAGACCTGTATCCGGTGCCGCGCTTGCTGGACGAGATGGGCCTCACCTACGACGAGAAGCTCGTTTCCTTCAAATCCCGCATCACCAAGCAATTCCCGGAGAAATTCGCGGAATGGATCAAGGCGATGCCGGAATCCGTGGAGCTGGACATCGACCTGCGCCTGAAGTCGATCCTTTCCGATCCGGTCACCGCGGCGGTCCGCTTCGAGGTGATCAATCAGGAGATCGACTGGTTCGACCTCCGGATCGTGATCGACGTGGAAGGCGTGAATCTCTCGAAAGCGCAGATCCGCCAGCTCGTCGCGGCCCGCGGCGGCTATGTCCGCATGGACGACGGCTCGTGGATGCGGCTTGAAATCAAGCTCGATGCCGACCAGCGCGAGGCGGTCACGCGTCTCGGGCTCGATCCCTTCGACCTTTCCGGAGAGACGCACCGCATGCACGCGCTGCAGCTCGCCGATCCCAAGGCCGCGGATGTCTTCGACCCGAAGGCCTGGAAGCGGATCAAGGACCGCGCCGGGGATATCCAGATCGAGGTCACGCCCGAGGTGCCCACGAAGCTGAATGCCACGCTGCGGCCCTACCAGGTGGAGGGCTTCCATTTCCTGGCCTACCTCGCCACGAACGGCTTCGGCGGCATCCTGGCCGACGACATGGGTCTCGGAAAGACGATCCAGTCGCTGACCTACGTCCTGTGGCTCATCGATGAAGCGGAGAAGAACAAGGAGCCGCACCGCCCGGTGCTCGTCGTCTGTCCGAAGTCCGTGCTGGACGTCTGGGCGAGCGAGGCCGTGAAATTCGCTCCCGGTGTCCGCGTGAAGGTGCTCCGCAACCGCGAGGACCTGAACGTCAAGGAGACCCAGGAAGACATCGACATGCTGGTGCTGAACTACGCCCAGCTCCGTGTCTGCGGTGATCTGCTCAACGAGATCAAGTGGCTCACCACGATCCTCGACGAAGGCCAGCAGATCAAGAATCCGGACTCGAAGGCCGCCAAGTGCGCCCGCGAGCTGGACTCCGCGAACCGCCTGGTCCTGACCGGTACGCCGATCGAGAACCGCCTGCTCGACATGTGGTCGCTGATGGCCTTCGCCATGCCCGGCGTGCTCGGCAGCCGTGCCTACTTCAAGAAGCGCTTCGACAAGCGCAAGGACCCGCTTTCGCAGAACCGCCTGGCCGCCCGCCTGCGTCCTTTCCTGCTCCGCCGCACCAAGCTGCAGGTGGCCCAGGACCTGCCGCCGCGGACGGAAGAGGAGGTTTACTCGAAGATGGAGAACATCCAGCAGGAGCTCTACAAGGCCGAGCTGAAGCGGATCCAGAAGGCACTCCTCGGGCTCGATTCCGACGAGGCGGTGAAGAAGAACTCCTTCGCGATCTTGCAGGGCCTCATGCGCCTGCGCCAGATCTGCTGTCACCCGGGCCTCATCGATCCGAAGTATCTCAAGGAAGAGTCCGCCAAGATGGAGTCCCTCTTCTATCTCCTGGACCAGCTCCACGAGGAAGGCCACAAGGTGCTCGTCTTCTCGCAGTTCGTCTCGATGCTGGACCTCATCAAGGCCCGCCTCGAGCTCGAAGCGCGGCCCTTCCACTACCTCACCGGCCAGACCAAGGACCGCAAGGGCGAGATCGAGCGTTTCCAGACGACCAAGGACCCGTCCGTCTTCATGCTCTCGCTGAAGGCCGGTGGCGCCGGTCTGAACCTGACCTCGGCCTCCTACGTCATCCTCTACGATCCGTGGTGGAACCCGGCGGTGGAGAACCAGGCCATCGACCGGACGCACCGTATCGGCCAGAAGAACAAGGTCATCGCCTACCGCCTGCTCACCCGCGACACGGTGGAAGAGAAGATCCGCATCCTCCAGCACCAGAAGACCCAGCTCGTGACCAACGTGCTTGGCGACGAAGGCTTCGCCTCGAACCTGGGCCTGGAAGACCTGCAGTTCATCCTCAACCACGGCGGCGAGGAAGAGGAGCCGAGCTGATAGCGACCGGCTAACTGCGGTGATTTCAAGACGGCCGTCCTTTCCAAGGGGCGGCCGTTTTTCATTCGGGGTGCATCGGCAGATGGAAGCACGCGGATCTGGTGGTCCCGGACCGGTGCCAGCGACAGGAATGTCGCTGCTCCTTATGCTGTCGCAGAGGCGAAGCCCTCACGCTCCCGCCGAAGCGAAGCCCTCACGCTCCCGCCGAAGCGAAGCCCCCGCGCTCCGCCGAAGCGAAGCCCCTACGCTTCCGCAGGAGCGAAGCGGTAAGGAGCGGGGACATTCCTGTCCCCGTAGGGCACGTCCCCCGCCAGCGACAGGAATGTCGCTGCTCCTTATGCTGCCGCCCGAG
>CBIHMP010000156.1:0-9305 GCA_966211015.1 uncultured Luteolibacter sp.
CGGCTCGTGCGCCTGCCGGCCGCGGCGGAGCCCGCCCCACTCTCCCGCGCCGACCATCCGCCATACCGGTAGTGGGAACCAGAGCGGCAGCCCCAGCGTCTCCCCCACCTTCCGGTAGAACGCCTCCGCCTCCGGAAGAAACTCCCCGATCCGCCAGCTCGCGCTGAAATTCTTTCCCGTCACCGGATTGATCAATCCCGCGGCCACGCGGGACGATGCCCCCTCGCGGTCGTCATCTTCCCACGTGAAAGGCTGCCCGCGAAACCACCGCTGCCAGGCGAGACAGCAACCCGCGAGACCCATGCCGCTGATGTGGATGCCCGTGTCGATGGCGCGATCCTTGCCGGAGATGCCGCGCCGCGCAATGGCGGCGCGCGCCGTTTCACCGGGATCCTTCGCCCGGCGGGTGCGACGGCCGCCCTCCCTTCACCGGCATGGAAAAAACGAAACGTAATTCCTTCCCCGCCGGGACCACCTCCAATGTCCCGCCGTGGCCCCTGGCGATTTCAGAGGCGATGTAGAGTCCCCATCCCACGGCGCGGGGCGCAGCGTCGCCATCCACGTGCACCACGGGTTGAAACATCCGTCCCATCACATCGGGCGGGACAGGCTCCGCCTCGTTCGCAACGGACAGGGCGAACCGCCCGGCCGCGCTCTCCGCCCGCACCCTCACGGGGGTCTCCGGCTTCCCGTGCTTCATCGCGTGGGCCAGCAGATGGGTGAAAAGCCGCGCGATCCTCCGGCCGTCGAATACCAGCTCTCCCGTCACTGCAAAATCGCTTTCCACGCGGCGGCCCGGCCATAGGGAGCGCGCTTCGTCGATCACCCGGCCCAGGATCTTTTCGATCCCCGCATCGGACCGCAGGTCGAGCTTGATGCCTTCACCCGGACGGATCCGGGCGAAGTCCGTGACGTCGTCGATCAGACCGGTTATGCGTGAGACACTCTTCTCGATCATCGAAAGCAGATCGAGCGACCGCTCGTCCGCGGCCTTTTCCTTGAGAAGGATTGCCCCCAAGGAGATCGCCCCCAACGGATTCCGGAGGTCGTGGCCGAGCACCGCCATCACCCGCTCGCGCAATGCCGATATCTCGCGCTCGACGTCCAGGAGCCCCTTCATCGCCGCCAGTTTTCCGGAGGCATCGATGTGAAGGGCGATCAGCTCGGCAAAGAGCTTGAACATGTCGAGAGTCCCGGGGGTATTCAAGCGCGCGGGCTTCGGATCGATCGCGCAGAGCGTCCCGAAGAATTGCCCGTCGCCCAGAAGGATCGGCATGGAGACATAGCTCTGGAAACCGTGGATCCGCCGGCTCCCGTGACCGGAGAATGTTCCGTCTTCTCCGGCGTGATCGATGATGATCGCTTTCCTGTCGCGCCGGGTCACATGGCAGGGAGTGGTCTGCACTTCCAATTCATCCCCCGCCTTCAGGCCTAAGCGGATTTCGTCCCTGACGCTGCAGGCGATCCAACGGTCCTCCGTCACCCGCGCGACGGCGGCGAAGCCCATGCCGGTGCTACGGCAGACGAGATCCAGAATGCCGGACACGGCCGGCGTGCCGTCGATGACGGCGATGTCTTTCTCGAATGAATCCACGGCCGGGAACGGAAGGGCAAAGATCGGCGGCTGCAGGCGGGAAGGCACCCCGCTGTCTTCCATACACGGCAGCACTTTTCCATTTGGCGAGGAAATCCCGCGTTCTGCGAAAAACAGGCTCCGCAAAATTACGGATATCCCCCGCGGCGGCCGGAGCCGGCTCATCGCCGGAAGCCCCCTCACTCCGGCACGATGTCCAGCCGCTTCGGCCAAGGCAGCTTGAGCGGCTGCTCCTTGTCGCCGAGATCGAAGCTGTCGAGGACGTTCGTGCGGTTCCGCGGGACGGACTGCTGCACGCCTTCCATCATCACCTGCTCGGTGAAATAGGGGTCTTCCCCGATGAGCACGGGAGCCTTCGAGCGCACCGGCGTGCTATCGATCACCGCCAGGGCGGAAAGGCCGATGGCAGCGGCCCCGCCGGCCACCTGCGTGGCTCCGGAATGCACCGGGCAGAAGGGCAGGTTCTCGCTTCCCTTGCGGAACAGCTCCATGATCTCGGTGGAGCGGGAACGCGGTACCGCCGTCGAGGGATCATGGACGGATTCGTAGCAATAGGGCGTCGCCCGCTGGCCGGAGACGCTGCAAATCTTCACTTCCACCAGGCTCTCCGGCTGGGGGATGACCTTGCCGCTGAAATTGGACGATGCCGCATTCATCGCCTCCGCCCACACCGGCATCGCCAGATCCTTCGAGAAGGCTCCTTCGTAGATGGATTTGCCCGGTTGCAGGAAGCCCACCCAGACCCCGCAGGAGACGCGGCCGTTGTAGCCCAGGAACCAATTGTCGGAGAAATCGTGGGTGGTGCCGGTCTTGCCCGCCCCCGTGAACGGCCGCTCCACGAGCATCTCGGCGAGACCCGTGGCATTGCCGCGCTCCATGCCGCCGCGCATCATGTCGTGCACCATGTAGGCGGTAGCTTCGTCAATGGGATGCAAGCGGACCGGAACCTCGATCTTCCGCTGGTAACGGGTGAAGCCGGTGGAGTCCACCACGCGATCGACGTAGGAGAGCGCCATGGGAGCCGACTCGCCGCCGCGGGCGAAGACGGAGATGGCCCGCAGCGCTTCCTTCAGCGAGGCCGCCTCCCAGCCCGTCGCGAGCCGCGGGAGGATTTCCGCATCCTTCATCGGCAGGCCGAAGGCTTGCGCCATCTTGATCACCTCCTCCAGCCCCACGAGTCCGGCGAAACGGACGGATGCGGCGATCTTGGAGCTCTCCAGCGCGCGCCGTACCGTGATCCGTCCCTCGTTCACCGGCCGGGGGACCTCCATGCCCCACTCGCCCGTGATGCCCTCGCGGCCGCCGATTCCCACGAAGCGGTTGTCGATCGGTTCGTCCTCCAGCACCGTCGCGGCGGTGAGACCTTCCTGAAGCCCGGTCGCGTATAGGAAGGGCAGGAAGGCGGTCCCCAGCGGACGGCGGCCGAGCTCGATCACGTCGTACTTCACATCCACGTAATCGCGCCCGCCGACGTGGGCGAGCACCTCCCCGGTGGCGTGATCGAACATCATCCCGGCACCCTGGAGATACTCCGGCTTGCCCCCCTTCTTCTTGAAATCCGCGCGCTTCTGGTTCGCGTAGCCCGGGCGCGCCTCGGCGCGTTCCAAGCTGTCGCTCAGGCTTCTTTCCATCGCTTCCTGTACGCTGGCATCGATGGAAGTGTGGATGTGGAAGCCGCCTGCGGCCAATGCGTCCTCCCCCATCGTGCGCTTCACCTCGTCGAGGATCCGTTCGTAAAGGTGGGTGGTATTGCGCTGCAACGGCTTCGGGTTCAGCTTCAGCGTCTGCCCGGAGAGGAGGGTGGCTTCGCGCCGGGTGATCGCGCCGATGTCCGCCATGCGGCCTAAGACGAGGTTCCGGGACTTCTTGTTGCCATCCGGATTGCTCAGCGGCGAAAGGCCCGAGGGATACTTGATCGTGCCTACGATCGCCGCGCTCTCGATCGCGTTGAGATCCTTCGGCTCCTTCCCGAAGTAGCCGAGCGAGGCCGAGCGGATGCCATAGTAGCCGCTGCCGAAGAAGACCCGGTTCACGTAGAATTCCAGGATCTCCGGCTTCGAGTAGTACTTTTCGATCCGCATCGCCAGGAAGGCTTCCACGAGCTTGCGCTCCATGTCGGATTCGCCGCGCTTCTCCCGCTCGCCTTCCAGGTCGTAGGCATTCCGCGCAAGCTGCTGGGTCAGGGTGCTGGCCCCCTGGGTGCGGCGGTCGGCCTTCCAGTTCAAATACGCCGCGCGGACCACGCCGATGTAATCCACCCCCTGGTGGGTCTCGAAACGCTGGTCCTCCCCCGCCTTCAGCGCGTCGATGAAAACGGGCGGCACGTCCTTGATCGGGATGACGCTGCGGTTCTGCTCGAAAACCCGGCCGATTTCCTTCCCGTTCCGGTCGTGGATGATGTTCGGGATTTCCAGATCGTTGATCCGCCGCAGATCGTAGGTATAGGCTCGCTCGCGGTAAGGACGCGTGAAATGTTCCAAACCGATGTATCCGAGACCCGCAAAGATCACTCCCAGGAAAATCAGCGAGAGCCAGAACCCTTTGCGCTTGTAGAAGCGGCGCTTCTTCAGCTTGTTCCGCGTGTTTTTTTCAACCTTGGCCATGCCGGAATCCGTTCGTGACAGCTCCCGGAACCCGCCCGGTGCCCCGATGGCATACCTGCGGGACCGCGGGAGTGCAACCCCCGGCTTGGCCGGGAGACTTCGGGAAAAAATACGGGGGAATGGCCCCCTCCCCTTTCCGCATTTCATGGCGGCCGCCCTCTATGATCCTGAGGAAGGATACTACGCCCGGCCCGGAGGACAAGTGGGCCGCGGCGGGGATTTCTTCACCAGCGTGAGCACCGGCCCGCTTTTCGGGCGGCTGCTGGCGGAACACATCGCCGCGTGGTATCGCGAGGCCGCGATGCCGCCCCGCTGGCGGATCATCGAGCTAGGGGCGAACGACGGCACCCTCGCCTTGGATATCCGCGCGGGGCTGGAGGAAATCGACATCGTCCTGGACGGGCTGGAGCACGTCGTCATCGAGCCCCTGCCACAGCTCGCCGCCGCGCTCCGGGAGAAATGCGGAGACCGCCTCCGCGTCCTCGATTCCGCCGCCGGACTCGCTGCCGATCCCCTGCCCTCCTTCGTGCTCGGCAACGAAGTGCTGGATGCTTTGCCCTTTCACCTCATCGAGTCCGACGGCACCTGCTGGCAGGAGCTCGGGGTGAGCTTGGACGGCGAGGCTTTCTCGTGGACCTTGCTGGGCCCCGCCGCGGAGGAACTGGTGGAAGGAATTCCGGTTTTTCCGCCGGGCTACCGGACGGAGGTGCGGGATAGTTTTCCCGCCTTCCTCGCTCCCCTGATCGCCGCGATGGCCGGGGGCCGGATGCTCTGGATCGATTACGGTTTCCCGCGCGACGACTACTACCACCCGTCCCGCACCACCGGAACCTTGCGAACCTTCTCCAAACACCGCGCCGCAGAAGATCCGTTGGCCACGCCGGGAGAAATCGACATCACCGCGCATGTGGATTTCTCCGCCTTGGAAGAGGCGATCTCGGCGGCGGGCGGAAAGGTGATCCGCTTCGAGCGCCAGGGGAAATTCCTCACGGAGAGCGCCCGGCCGTGGCTGCTCTCCTTGGAGGGCAGGACGGATGCCGAAGCGATGAAGTGGTTCCGGAACTTCCAGACCCTCACGCACCCCGGCCAACTCGGCTCGAGCTTCCACGTGATGGAGGCGGCGTGGGAGTAGCAGGCCGCGCTAATCCCACTCCGCCACCGGAAACCTCAGGAAATAGATTTCCCCCTGCCCTTCGTAGAGCACGCCCAGATGCTCCTCATCCACGGGCGCGAGGCAGGAGTAGCCGAAGCCGCCGCGCACGTCGTAGAGGCGATGGTCCTTCTCCGGCCAGCTCATGCCTTCGTCGGCCGAACGCTTCACCGTCATCCGGTTTCTCGCGGAAGTGCTGTCGGGATTTGAAAACCAGAGATTCCCGCCCACCGGCCATGCCAGCAGGCTGGCCATGCAGACCGGCTCCCTCAAGGCCCTGCGGTCGGTGGGATGGGCTACCCAGGTCTTCCCCAGATCTTTCGTCACCGCGATGGTCCGCGAACCTCCCCTGTCGTCGCGGCAATTGATCATGAGGGAGCCGTCCTGCAACTCCGCGATCTGGGCCTCCGTCGTCTCGCTCTTCACGCCGGCGCCGATGCTCCAGGTCCCGCCGCCGTCCTTCGAGGCGATGAGCGTCGAGTGCGGCTTGCCATCGGCCGCGCGATACTGCGCGGCGAATACCAGCGTGCCATCCCGCAGGGCGATGCCCGCGCCCGGCCCGCCCAAGAGCAAGCGCCACGCGGGGTCCTTCACCTGCGCGGTGAGGTTCACCGCTTCCGACCACGTCTTGCCGTCGTCGCCGCTGTGGACCAGGACAAGCTGCCCGGTCTCCTCCGGCGTCAGGCCGGGGCCGGATCCGTGCCAGGAGCGGTCGCCGTGGCTCCATAGGGCAACGATGAAGATCCGCCCGCTCGCCGGATCGACCAGCACCGCCGGATCCCCCACCCCGTCGTGGCGATGCTCCGGATCGTTCCCCATGTCGATCGCCACCCGCATCGGTTCCCAACTCGCGCCGCCATCGGTGGAGCGGGAGACGCCCACATCGATGTTTGCGGGAAGATCGCCCGCGTGATCGCGCCGGATGTCATAGACGGCGATCAGGCTGCCGGCCTTGGTACGCGCAAGTCCCGGAATGCGGTAGGATTTCGACCCATCGTCGCCGGGCAGGCGGACGGCATACCCGATGCGCTGCGCACCCTCGGGAGAAGCAAGCGCCGGCTCGATCACCTTGCCTCCTATTTTCACGTGAAACAGGGAGGCGTCGATCCGTCCATCGATCGAGGCATCGTCCTTCAAAACGGGCGAAATCCAGAACCAATGCTCCCCCGGCGAAAGGACCAGAGCCGCGGCGAGCGTGAGCTTCTCAGCCGCGCGCGAACCCTCCGCAATCACCTCGCCCGGCTGACGGCCTGCGCGGGCCTCCCCTTTGCAGACCTGGAACTTCGCGATGTCTCCCATGCGCGTGGTTCCGCCGAAGCCGAGGCCGATCTCTTCCAGCTTCACGGCACCCGCGTCGCCCGCGACCACGATGCGGAAACCCAGGACAGGATTGAAGTCCTCCCGGATGAAAGCCGGAGCGACCGGCTGCACGGTCTCCACCAGCGCCACTCCCTTCTGAGAGCCGGATCGCGGGGACTCCGCCTGCACGGGCGCAAGGAGCGATAGTGTCACGAGAGCACGGATCGGGCACCCATTCGTCATCACTCATCCTATACGGACCGCAATAAAGAGGAATATCGCCAAAATTTGCAACCGGAGAAAAGGAAAACGCCCCGTCGGGCACATGGGCCGGACGAGGCGAGTTTCCCGGTTGGGATAGTAACCTCAACGTATTACTTCGCATCGCGGGTAGCATCGGCTTCGTCTTCCAAGGCATCCGCCTTGTCTTCCGCTTCCTTGCGAATGGCGTCGGCATTGTCCTCGGTGGCGTCCGCACGGGCTTCCGCATCTTCCTTGCCCATATCGGTGGCATTATCGGCCTGCTTGCGGATGTTTTCGGCGGCCTGCTCGTTGGCTTCGGCTGCGGCTTCCGCGTCTTTTCTCACGGCTTCGGCGTCCTTCTCAAGCGATTCGGCCTTCTGTTCCATCGCCTCTTCCTGCGCATCTTCCTGCGGTGAATCACAGGCCGTGAACAGGAAGCCGTAGAGAGCGGCGGCCGTGATCGAGCTGATGATCGGTGCTTTCATAATCTTGTTTTTGGTTGGCTTGCCCCGATGGGGCACGGAATTCTTAGCCGCAGCTCACATGCCGCGCCGTTTTTCAATGACTTACGACATTCTTCGTTCTGTTGGAGGGATCGTTGCACGGTGAAAGATGGCTATCTGCACGATCCGGGGCTGCGGTGGCCGCCGTTCCTTGGACTTGCGGCAAGCTGGCCGCTCTGTTCCGGTCGGCGCGGATGAACGGTGCGCCCACGGCGGAAGATGTGATCGGGATGTTGCGGGAAGAGGGAATCGTCGAGCTCCCGGCGGATTTCCCCGTACACGGCGATCTCTTCGCGGAAGGCATGGACTCCATGGCAGTGATGCAGCTCATCGTGGTGGTGGAGGAGCGCTTCGGCGCGGTGATCGGGCCGGAGGACGCGGGGCGGGAAAATCTGGCCACGCCCAGGGATCTCGCGCGCCTCATCGCGAGGAAATCGGGAGGTGCCGCGTGAGGGCGGACATCGTGGTGCTAGGCGCGGGCAGCGCGGGAATCGCCGCCGCCGTGACCGCCGCCCGCCAGGGCGCGCGGGTCGTCCTGCTGGAACGCCACGGTTACGCGGGCGGAATGGGCACCGCCTCCCTGGTGCATACGTTTTGCGGCCTCTATCTGACCGGAGGCGAAGCTCCCGTGCCCGCGAATCCCGGCTTCCCCGCGGAGATGGCGGAGCGGATGCTGCGTGCCACGGGCGCGGCAGGACCGGTGAAAATGGGCCGCGTGTGGGTGCTGATGCAGCACCCGGTGGAATTCGTCCGCATCGCCGACGAGCTTTTGAAGGAGTCGGGGGTGGAGGTCCTCTTTCATGCCGAGGTGCTTTCCGCGGAACGGGAGCAGGAAGGCTGGGTGGTCCGTGCAGCCTGCCGCGGCGGCACCGTGGCCGTGCGCGGAAAGGCGCTCATCGACACCAGCGGGGACGCGGTGCTGGCGGACATGCTCGGCGCTCCGTCCGCACTCGCGGATTCCCCGCGCCTGCAACGCCCCGCGTATGTCTTCGGCGTCCAAGGGGTGGCGAACGGCGAATCCGGCTTGCCGCTCGCCGGAAGGATCGTGGATGGCGTGCGGCGGGGCCTGCTCCCCGCCGGAGCGCTAGGCCTGCATTTCCGCGCCAGCGGCCGCGCTGCCGAGATCTTCGGCACGATCGATCTTTCCGGGGCTGAGGAGGGCGATTACGATCCGCTCGATGCCGCCTGCCTCACCCGGCTCGAGCAGGACGGCCGCGCGACAGCCTCCCGGGCGATTGATTTCCTCAAACGCGAGGCTCCCGGCTGGGAGGCTGCCTACGTCTCCCACTGGCCCGTTCGCGCGGGCGTGCGGGAGAGCCGCCGCTGGAAGGGCCGCCACGTCCTCACCGGGGGGGAAATCCTGAGCGGCGCGCGCCACCCAGATGACATCGCGCTCGCCTCTTGGCCCCTGGAACTCCGCGAAACCAACCGCGGCCCGAAGCTCCGCTATCCGGAGGGCGACCGGGCGGCGGGCATCCCCCTCGGCTGCCTGATTCCGGAGGGACTCGAGGGCGTTTTCACCGCCGGGCGCTGCATCTCCTGCGACCACGAGGCACAGGCCTCCATCCGGGTCATGGGCACCTGCTTCGCCACCGGGGAGGCCGCGGGCCGCAGCGCCGCCGCCTATCAGGAATGAAGTTGCCAGCGGGAAAGCGGCCATTCATCTTTCGGCCGATCCCGTGCGGGCGGACCGCCGGGGAGGAAATGGCGCCGAATCACCCGGAAAAATCAGCGAGGCCAGGCAAGTTCCGATGAATATTCTCCCGCGCCTCGCGTCGAAAACACTGCTGGGACCCGCCGAATCCCGCTCCGCCGCCTCCGGAAGCCCCGGGGAGGAACCGGAAGACGAGGTCCTCGTGCTGCGCGCGAAAGCGGGCGACATGAAGGCATACGACGAGCTCGTCACCCGGCAC
>CBIHMP010000157.1:0-9255 GCA_966211015.1 uncultured Luteolibacter sp.
TTCCCACACGCAACACCATCGCCGCGCTACTCCTCGCGGCTCTGTCCTGCCCCTTGGCGGCGGCTGAACCGCCGCGCCAGTCGTCCCCGGAAAAGAGGCCGCCAAGCGACCCATCGGGAGGGCGGGGCAATAGCGACGCCACCACTCCGGCACAGACACCGGAAGACGGCCCCGATCGCCCTGCCGACAAGCCAGGCAGCGCTGGATTGCCTCAGGGCGGGCGCGGCAACGACGGGCAGCCGATGCCCGAGTCCCGGCAGGAGCAGCCTGCGGCGACGGAAGAAGAAGACCGTCCGTCCCGCGAAAGCAGCGAGCGCCGGGCCCGGCGGACCAATGACGGCTATGACCAAGCGGATCGCGCGGAAAACAAGAATCGTAGCGACAGGACCGCTACAAATGAGGCGAGCCGGATGAGCAAGCCGGACGAGGAATCCGTGGACCGGATCGTGGCCTCCTGGCCCGAGCGGCCGCGGCTCGGTGCCCGGACGTTGATCTCGAAGTATGGCCCGCCCGATTCCGCAACGGACGAGATGCTCGTCTGGCGCGACCAAGGTTCCTTCAAGCGCATCTGCGTATCGAAAGAGGAACATCAGCATGACTTCCCGAAGCCGCATACCGACTTCATGGAGCACACCGTCTCTTACCAGGTGCCCGTTGAAAGGGCCGGAGAGATCACGAAGTTCGACGGGAGCGTGACTTTCGATCGCACGCAGGGCGAGCTCTCCGCGCGGTGTGACATGGAGTCCCACAATATCCTGGCTCTCAATCTAGCCCACGAAATCGCGACCGGTGAGCTCGATGCCCAGCAAGCGCGCGAGAAATTCGGCGAGGTGGTGGTCAAGGAGACGGCGGGCGAGAAGCCGGAGTATGTGGCTTCGCTCCAGTTTGAACCGACGCCGGACAAGGCGACGGATACCGATTCTCCGACGATTCCGGGCTCTCCGCAGCGGGCAACCGCCGATACCGGCGAGAAGAGCGGCGATGCGAAGGTGCTGGGAATGATCGTGGCCGTGGATGAGAGTGAAATCGCGGCGGCTTCCGTGGCAGCGAGTAAAAAACTGAGCGCTGAAGTGGCCGACTACGCGGAGATGATCCACAAGTCCCACGGGAAGAACCTCGCGAAGACCCTCGACCTCGGCAAGGAGATCGAGGTGGTTCCCGCGGAAACCTCGGAGGTGACCGCGCTACGCGAGAAACACGCCGGGGAACTCTCTGCGGTGGTAGCCTTGGACGACGAAGAGTTCGAGGAGAAGTTCGTCGATATGATGGTTGAAGGCCATTCCGAGGTCCTTGAGAAAATCGACAACGAGCTGCTGAAGGAGGCGAAGGATGAACAGGTGATCAACCACCTTCGTGAAACGCGCGAGGAAGTGAATTCCCACCTCGAAGCGGCAAGGAAGCTTCAGACGGCGCAACGCTAGCGCGCTGCGTCTTCGGTTCGTTCCCGGCGGGGTCTGCAGGTCAGGCCCCGCTTTCTCTTTTACGGGAGGGTCGGAGTGCAATTCGCATCCGGCTTCGGCGATCTGCAAAGGCAGGCGGCCGGCCGGCAGGGGTGGACAAATGGAACTTCAAGCGTAACGGGCTGAATGGGGATTGGCACTGCTCCGGCTTGGACTCCGGGTGATGAGCACGGATACCGACGACGCCGCGGTGAGGAAATCCATCAGGCTCTATCTCCTGGTGGGCCTCATCCTTTTTTGTGGAACTCTGGCTACAGTCGCGGTGGCCACGATTCCGTGGCTCGATGTGGGGGAGCATGGCTTCGACAAGTGGGACATGCTGCTCGGGCTGATGATCGCCACCGTGAAGGCCTCCCTGGTGGCAGCCGTTTTCATGCACCTCAACCACGAGAGAAGGCTGGTCTATTTCTTCGCCGGCCTGGCAGCGATCCACTGCACCGGGATGATCCTCTTCATCGGCATCGCCGAAGGAGATAGCATCCGGGATCCGCTCTTTTACCATGGCGCCCGCCAGGATGATCCGGGTGGCGTCTCGGTTTCACGCGGACCGTTTCCACAAACGGGGGCCGCGGAGAAGGGCCGCGGTTGGTTCGGGCCGTAAGAGGCGTCGTGGAATCCGTGCAAGCTGCGCGCTTCCCGGAGCATCCTGCAAGCCCGGCAGCCAGTCCTTCAGCGGAGATCCGGCGGGGAGGAGATGGACCGGCAATTGCTGGGAAGAAGTCAATGAGTGCTTGCCGAATAATCTCCTTCGCCGCCGTTCTTGTCCTGGCCTCGTGTGACGACCGGGGGGACCGGGACGAACCTTATGCGATGAAGCCCGGGGCTTTCTCGAGGCCGAACCCGGGGAATTACGTGGGAGAGTCCGATGGCACCCCGCTTGCGAGCGGAGTTCCGGGTGGTGCGACCTCCCCCGGGGTGACGTCCGGCGCACCTTCAACCAAGGCGGAAGAGGGAGCTCCGTCCCCGGTGCCTGACGCGGATCCGCACCGCTCGGCTGCGGGCGGCGAGAATTCGCAGAACGCCGCCGGTGCCACGGCACCGGGAGGAGGGAGTTCGTCCACCCCTACGCCGGGAGGCCCCGGCGTTCCCGGTGAGAAGCCGCAGGAGCAACGCTGAGTGCCCCCGGCACCACCGCTTCCGGGCCGTAGAGGAGTTCCTCAGTCCTCGCGGCTCTCCGCGGGATCGTTCCGGGAACCGGGGACCAACTTTTCCTGGCGACCGTCGATCTTGGGCGCAGGCACGGCATCGTTGCTGGAAGGCATTCCCGGGTGGTCGTCGTCACCGATCTCGTCACAGGAAATCAGGGTGGCCCCGGTGGCGAGGATAGAAAGAATCAGTAGGAGCGTCGTCTTCATGCATGGGAATCCCAGCAGGGGATGTGCCGCCGCGCGCGGTGGGGCAGGGGTGAGGACCGCACGAAAAAACCCGCCGGAGAAGCCTCCGGCGGGTTTTAGAAACGGGCTCGGCGAGGGCGCAACCGCACTAATTGGCGCGGCGCTCCTGCATCTTCTGTTTCCAGTTGCCACCTCCGCCGTTGCCTTGTTGCGGCTGGCGTTGCGGGGGAGCCTGGCGTTGGACGGCCCCCCGCCCTTGGGCGGCTTGCTGGCGTTGGGCTTGCTGTGCCCGGCCGATCCGCGCCTGGCGGGATGAAGGAGCGGTATCGACGGCTTGGGTGTAAGGGTTTCGCTGCCGCTGGATCTGTTGCCGCCGCTGCGGCACCTGTGGGGTGCGCGGCTGCTGCTGGATCCGGGGAGTGCCCCGGCCGCGGACCTTATCATTAAACTGCTGCTGCTGCTCGCGGAGGTTTTGCATCCGGTCGGCCTGGTTGCCGCGGAGGTTCTGGTTCCGCTGTTTTTGGTAGAACTGCGCGTCCTTATACTTGGCGGCGGCCCGGAGACGCTGGTCGCGCATGGCGTCGGCAGCGCGGTCGGTTTTTTCCCGCACGTTCTGAGCCCAACGGTAGTTGTGGGCTTTCAGCTGGGACAGGCGGTCGCGGTAGTTGCTCAGGTAGCGGTCGCGGAAGCCCGAAGGAGGCGGGAGGTGGCCGTGGCCGGGCCGCCAGCCGTGCGGGTGGTAGGCCCCGTACAAGGGCCGCGGGCAGTAGCCGACCGGGTAGTAGCCGTACAGGTAGGGGTCGTAGTAGGCGCCGCGGTAGCGGTCATAGTAGCAATAAACGACCGGATCGTAGAGCCAGCGGTCGTTGCTGGTGTAAACGAAAGTGCTGCTGATCCCGCCCCCTCCGCCGTAGTAGCCGCCGTCGTATCCCCCGCCGGCATAGCCGCCGCCGTAGTAGGGATCGTAGTAGCAGGAGGTGGAGACGGCGGCGAGAAGCGCCGCGGCTGCGGCTTTTAACCAGAAGGATGTCCCGATCATGTTTTTGTGACGTTGGATGAATGAAATTATTCAGCCGATTCGCGGGAAGTCCAGCGGGCGGGTTGACAGGTAGCCGCGGAATCCATTTCCTGCGGGCGTCACGCTGCTAAAACCTCGTTCATGACTGCCCCTGTCCTCGTTACCGGCGGAGCCGGCTATATCGGTTCCCATGCTGTCCGCCTGCTCGCCTCGCGCGGGTACAAAGTCGTGGTGCTGGACAATCTGGTATTCGGCCACAAGGAGGCGATTGTCGATGAAGGGGTGGAACTGGTGGTAGGAGAAGTGGGTGATCGGGCGCTGGTGTCGGAGCTTTTCGACCGGTATGATTTCGGCGCGGTGGTGCATTTCGCGGCCTACGCGTACGTGGGCGAATCGGTCACCAACCCGCTCAAGTATTACCGGAACAACACGGCCGAGCCGCTGACCCTGCTGGAAGTGATGCAGGAAAAAGGCTGCACGAACTTCGTATTCTCCTCCACCTGCGCGACTTACGGGGTGCCGGAGACCATCCCGATCC
This sequence comes from uncultured Luteolibacter sp., assembly GCA_966211015.1. Lineage (GTDB taxonomy): Bacteria > Verrucomicrobiota > Verrucomicrobiia > Verrucomicrobiales > Akkermansiaceae > Haloferula. Next base: position 4,351 of record CBIHMP010000157.1, read on the forward strand.
TGGAAAGCAACAAGCAGGATCCGATCAATCCCTACGGCCGGAGCAAACTGATGCTGGAATGGATCCTGGCCGATTGCGACCGGGCCTGGGGCCTGCGCAGCGCCTCCCTCCGCTATTTCAATGCCAGCGGTTGCTCGGAAGACGGCCTGATCGGGGAAGATCACAATCCGGAAACCCATCTCATCCCGCGGGTGCTCATGGCGGTGACGGGCGAGGTGTCCCATCTGGACGTCTTCGGCACCGACTATCCGACGCCGGACGGGACCTGCATCCGCGACTACATCCACGTGAATGATCTGGCCGAAGCGCACGCGAAGGCGCTGGAGCATCTGGCAGGAGGGGGCGGCTCGGTCCGCTGCAATCTCGGCACCGGAGTGGGCGTTTCCGTGAAGGAGATCATCGCCGCCGCGGAGGAGGTCACCGGGCGCCCCGTGCCGGTGAAGTACGGGCCGCGGCGCGCGGGCGATCCGCCGCAGCTATTGGCGGATCCGGCTTATTCCAAGGAAGTTCTGGGCTGGGAGGCCCGCCACCGGGATGTCCGCGAGATGGTGCGTTCCGCCTGGGCGTGGATGGACGGTCCGCGAAAGGGCCACTATCCCGGCTAAACCCCGGTTTTCGGTAATCGCGATGTAAACACATTCCCGCTTGCATCGTGTCAGGAATCCAACCATAAGTTGTAAAAACAAAACCCCACCATGATTTCACCCCAGAAACGACTCCACGGAGGCTTCAGCCTGGTCGAGCTCCTCGTGGTCATCCTGATCATTTCGCTCCTTCTGACTTTGGGAGCGGTAGGACTGCGCGGCATGACGGGCGGTAACGGTGTCGGAGCCGCCGTCGCGACTTCCGAAGCAATTTTCGACGAAGCGCGCTCGATCGCGGTAGGCAAGGGGACGAAGGCCCGTGTGCTGGTGGATGTCACCAATCCGCAGGACAACGAGAACTACCTGCGTCGCCTGCTCGTGGCTTTCCAAAAGCTGGACGCTCAGGGAGAACCGACGGACGAATGGGAACTTGCGAGCCGCGCCCTCAGCTTGCCCGAGAAGACCTTCTTCAGCCGGGTCTATAGCAAGAAAGACCATGAGGGTGATTCGGGCGAGATCGACACGATGCAGCTTTCGATCAACAAGCGGGCCTTCGACGGTGAATATTTCTTCTACGAGTTCAACTCCGAAGGAATCTGCTCCAACCCCGGCGCAAGCTTCGTGGTCGGTTCCGGCGTGCGTCCCACCGGCGAAGAGCCGCGGGCAACGGGCGAAGGAAAGCGCGATTTCGCCGGCTTCGTCGTCTGGCGGAACGGCCGCACCTCGCTTTTCCGCGGTCCCGACCAGATCGGCATTCCTTCCGACGTGACCAAATTCTGAACGACACATGAATTCCACTTCTATCCGCATGCGCCGCGGCTTCACCTTGATGGAGACCGTCATCGCCATCGGCGTGCTGGCACTGCTCCTCACCGCCTTCCTCGCCGTTTTCGGACCCGCCACCACGGGCCTCCGGAAGGCGATCAGCGTCCAGGAAGCCGACCGTCTCGCCGCAGCCCTTGAACGGGAGCTCGTCACGCTGCGCCCGGGCGGTTCCTCACAGGATTACAAGACCGGCTTCGACAAGGCCTACAAGTGGATCGAAGAAGTCTCCACCGGCGGGGAAACCATTCTCCTCTATCAGTATCGCGGGACGCCGAATTCCCTGCGTACGGATGGGACGATGGAACCGTACACGGCGGGCGGGGGCGTGGCCGGCAAGGATTTCATCGTGCAGCCGATGGTGCGCCAGCGCACGGATTCGCTCCTGCTGGAGGACCTGAAGTCGCTCGACGGCCGGATCTTTGCGGCGAAGCTGACCCAACTGGAGTTCCAAGGCGGGCAGCTCAGGAAGCGCGAGAGCGGCGGCATCAATCCCGATCCGAACAATACCGGGGAGTCGGTGGGCGGAACCGGTTCCGACGCTTACGTTGAAGCGGTGATTGCTTTCGCGGCCGAATTCTTCATCGTCCCGAATAGCGACCCGGAATACGTCAAACCCGGCGGCAAGTTCAACCCGGAGAATCTCACCAAGCCTATTTTCACCCGCAACCTCGCCGTCCGCCGCTGACGCAGGCCAACGCAGATTTCCATGAAAACCCGCTTTTCTTCCAAACGTGCCGGCGGCTTCACGCTGATCGAGCTGATGGTCGCGATGGCCATTACCACGGTCATCGTCACGGTGCTCGTCTCCATTACAGGGGTGGCGCTCGATTCGTGGCAAAGGGGTCGCGCCGAGATCCGCGCCTCGCGTCAGGCGAAGTCCATGCTGGACACGATGGCGAAGGACTTTGAATCGATGGTATCCCGCCGCGGGAACAACTTCGAGTGGATGTATGCGAAGGTGGTGGGCGATTTGCCGGGCTCCACGGCGAACACCAGCACGAATGCGGCGGATCTGATCTTCTTCACCGCTGCCACGGATCGTTACCTCGGGCAGATCGGCACGACGAATGATGCGGGCGGAGATGTCTCCTGCGTGTCCTACAAGCTGGAATACCAGGATCCGGTGAACGGCACCGACGACCAGGATTCATCCACCTTCGTGTTTTATCGCCTGCTGGTGGATCCGGACGACACTTTCAAGGATCTGCTGGGTCAGGAAGATCTGAAGACGGCGTTTTCCTCCTACGACAACAAGGTGAAGGAAGTGGAAAACTTCGTCTGCGAGAACATCTACCAATTCACGCTGACGTATCAGGTGGAGGTGACCCAGCCGGGCAGCGGCGGATCCGCCCCGACGGTGGTGCCGGTTCGCGTTACCTTGGGTGACAACGCCGCCGGTACGGAGATGAGATTGCGCGGCAACGGTCTCGAAACCGATGCCTCGGTCGGATCGCTCCAGCCCTCGGTGAGTCTGGACGAACTTAAAGCCGGGCGCTTGAAGGGTGTGGAGATCGGCATCACGGTGCTCTCCGACGCGGCAGTGATCCGTCTCGATACTCCCGGCTTGAAAGAGGAAGTCCGCGAGAAGATTCTGGCCCAAGAGTCGTTCCAATATTCCCGGACCGTCGAGTTGCCGGGCATGTGAGACGCTGAAAAATTTCCCACGCCCGGTAAAGGGCGGGATGAGAAGCCCGGGTAGTTCCCGGGCTTTTTTGCGTCCATGCCCGGAGCTTTCAGAGCGGGCTGCGCAGGTGCTCGATCGCTTCCTGCAGATCGGCGGTGGTCACGGCGTCGCTCACGAAGGCATCGCCTGCCTTTCGCAGCAGCACGAAGCGGATCTTGCCCGCTTCGAACTTCTTGTCGCGGCCCAGCTTGTGGAGGATGCGATCGGTGCCGATATTCTCGTCCAGGACAAGCGGGAGCTTGAAATGTCTGAGGAGACCGAGGATGCGGCCGGATTCCGCCGCCGCCAGGGAGGCATGCTTTTCCGAAAGATAAAGAGCTGCCCGCAGGCCGAGGGAGACGGCCTCGCCATGAAGCATGCTGCCGTAGGGAACGGCGGCCTCGATCCCGTGACCGATCGTGTGGCCCAGGTTGAGGAGGGCGCGGATGCCTTTCGTTTCGTGCTCGTCCGCCTCCACGATGCGGGCCTTGATGGCGATGTTGCGGGCGATGAGTCCGGCGGGCACGTCCCGCGAGGCGGGGTCCAGCGCGGCAATGTCATCGATCATCCCCGCGTCCCGGATGGCGGCGTGCTTGATGACTTCCGCAAAGCCCTCGCGGTATTCCCGGCCGGGCAGGGTCGCGAGCACGGCCGGATCCACGAGGACCAGCGCGGGCTGGTGGAAGGCACCTAACAGATTCTTTCCCTCCGGGAGGTTCACGCCGGTTTTTCCCCCGACCGAGGAGTCCACCTGGGCGACGATGGTGGTGGGTATCTGGACGAAAGGAATGCCGCGGTAAAAGATGGCGGCAACGAACCCGGCGAGGTCGCCGACGACGCCGCCGCCCAGCGCAACGACAAAGGAGCGGCGGTCGTGGCCCGCATCCGCCAGGGCCGAGCAAAGGGCCGCGGCATGACTCATCGACTTGGAGGCTTCTCCTGCGGGGATTTCATGCAGGGTAGGGGAGTAGCCGGCATCTTGGAGCGACGCCCTGAGAGCTTCAGCGTGAAATCCCGCCACCGTGGTATCGGAAATAATCGCGGCTTTTCCACGCAGCCCCGCCGCGAGAATCGCCCGACCTGCTTGCGACAGCAGGCCTTTTTCCACTTGGACATCGTAGGAACGGTCCCCGAGATCGACGCGCGTTGTCGGCATGCGCCGGAGCATGGAGAACGATCACGGGAGGTCCAATGCGGAATGTCGCGGCGGACGATCCGGGGACGCCTCAAGCTTTTGCGGGACGGGGCTGATAGGCGCCGCAGGAGTCCCGGATCACCAGTCGGGGTGCCAAGGAAAGATGGCAGGCGGGAAGCGTGGGATCCGAGAGGCGGTCCATCATCGCGCGGAAAGCCGTGAGCGCGATTTCCCGGCAGGGCTGCGAGATCGTGGTGAGGGGAGGGGACACGAGGGTGGCAAACTTCACGTCGTCGAAGCCGACGACCCGGACATCCTCGGGCACCCGGACGTTGCACTTGTGAAGTTCTCGCATCAGACGCGCGGCCGTGTGGTCGTTGGCACAAATATAGGCATCCGCCCGCATGATACCGGTGAGGCTGCGCACGAATTTCCTGTCGTCGAGATCCCCTATATGAAGCCAATCCCGGTCCGGCTCGATCCCTTGGCGGCCGAGTGCCTCGCGTACACCCGCGATGCGCGCGTCCACGGTAGGGGCGGAGAGCGGGCGCGCCACGAAATGAATGCGCGTGCAGCCGAGCTTCAAGAGGTGCCGGGCGAGAAGATAGCCGCCGGAGACATTGTCGATGCCGATCAGGTCAAAATCGCTGCGGGTGGGAAAAGGGGTTAGGTCGCGGTCCAGAAGCACGACCGGGATG
>CBIHMP010000158.1:0-9184 GCA_966211015.1 uncultured Luteolibacter sp.
TTGCCCACGTTGACCACGGGAAAACCACGCTCGTGGACCAGCTTCTCCAAGCCGGCGGCACCTATCGTGACAATCAGGCACAGCAAGAGCGCGCCATGGATTCCATGGACCTCGAGAAGGAAAAGGGCATCACCATCAAGGCGAAGAACACCTCCATCCACTGGGAAGGCTACACGATCAACATCGTGGATACCCCGGGCCACGCCGACTTCGGCGCGGAAGTGGAGCGCGTGATGAAGATGGTGGACGGCGTGCTGCTGGTGGTGGACGCCTCCGGCGGCCCTCAGGCGCAGACCCGCTTCGTGCTGCGCAAGGCGATGCAGGAAGGCCTCAAGCCGATCATCGTGGTCAACAAGATCGACCGGCCCCTCGCCACCCCTCTCAAGGTCCACGACCAGGTCTTGGAACTCCTGCTCGACCTCGACGCGGACGAAGAGCAGTTCAACGCCCCCTTCTGCTACGGCTCCGCCCGCGATGGTTACTTCATGGATCACCCGGACGACGAGCGGAAGGATTGCGTCCCGCTGCTCAAGAAGATCGTCGAGCACATCCCCGAGCCGAAGGCCGATCCGCATGCCCCTTTCCTGATGCTCGTCTCGAACATCGAGTGGGACGACTACGTCGGCCGCGTCGCCGTCGGCAAGGTCCTCGGCGGTAGCGTCAAGAAGGGCGACACGGTTTACCTCATGCGCCAGGACGGCACCAAGGTGCAGTCCAAGGTGATGAAAACCTTCAGCTACTCCGGCCTCGCCACCACCGACTCGGAAGGCTGCGGTGCAGGCGGGATCGTCGGCATCGCCGCCGGCATTGAAAACGTGGACATCGGCGAAACGATTGCCGGTTCGCCCGACCAGGAGCCCCTTCCTTTCGTCGCGATCGATCCCCCGACGGTTTCGATGCAGTTCTCCATCAATGACGGCCCGCTGGCCGGCAAGGAAGGCAAGCACGTCACCTCCCGCGCAATCCGTGATCGCCTGATGCGCGAGCTGAAGACGAACATTTCCATCACGGTGGAAGACACGGATGTCTCCGGCGTCTTCAACGTTTCCGCCCGCGGCGCGATGCAGATCGCCGTGCTGGTGGAGCAGATGCGCCGCGAGGGCTTCGAGGTCCTCGTCTCCCGCCCGGTGGTGATCTATCGCCGCGACGAGAACGGCAAGCTGCAGGAGCCCTTTGAAACGCTCTACGTGGAAGCCCCGGGCGACTACACCCAGGGAATCCTGAAGATCCTCATGAACCGCAAGGGCATGATGGAGCACATGGATACGGAGGCCAGCGGCCGCGTCTTCATCCAGGCCACCATTCCGACCCGCGGCCTCATCGGCTTCGAGACCGAACTGGTCAACCTCACCTCCGGCCACGGCATCATGAGCCACCTCTTCAAGGAGTACGGCCCGCACGCCGGTGAGATCCAGAACCGCACGACCGGCACGCTGGTATCGATGGATTCCGGCACCGCGACCCCCTACTCCCTGCAGATGCTGGAAGAACGCGGCGTCCTCTTCGTCGCCCCCGGCGATGCCGTTTACGAAGGCATGCTGGTGGGTGAAAACCCCCGCATCGGCGATCTGCCCGTAAACCCGGTGAAGGAAAAGCACCTGGATAACATGCGTTCCTCGGGCAAGGACAAGACCTCCAAGCTCACCCCGGCCATCCGTTTCTCCCTCGAGCGCGCCATCGAATACATCGATGCCGACGAACTCGTGGAAGCGACCCCGCAGAACATCCGCCTGCGCAAGCGCATCCTCGACGCCAACGCCCGCAAGCGCGCGGCCAAGGGCGTCAGCGGTGCCGAGGACCGCAGTAACCGCGGCTGAGGAAAACCCATCTTCCCAACAACCTTCCCCGCACGGGCCGTCTTTTCACAAGGACGGCCCGTTGTCTTGGGAGCTGCATCCGGAAAACCGGAACACGGATTGACGGATTTCCGTCTTTCCGTATCATGAGAACGATGAAAACCACCATCGACATCCCGGAGCCGCTTTACCGGCAGGTAAAGGTGAGGGCAGCACAACACGGGATCACTCTGCGCGAGCTACTGCTCACGGCGATCGAGAGGGGTCTCAATTCTCCTGAGAGGAAGAACCGCGAGCCGCACTTTGAAATCGATGAACTGGGAATTCCGGTGCTGAAACGGGCCAAGGGGGACTCCTTCGTCGTTACGGAGGAATACCTGAACCAGCTTCGCGAACAGGAGGGTATCTGAGCCATGATCCGCCTGGCCGATATCAATGTCCTGATCTCGCTCGCGGATCCGAACCACGCGCATCACAGCGCCGCCCGCTCCTGGCTCGGAGCGCATCGGCGTGTCGCCCTGGCTACCTGTGCTCTTACGGAAAACGGCTTCCTCCGCATCTACGGGCATCCCTCCTATCCCGGAGGCCCCGGCTCGCCTTCGCGGGCACTTGAGGACTTGCGCGCTTACCGTCGGCGCAAGGGACATTGCTTCCTACCTTGCGACCTGTCCTTCGACACTCCCGCTTTCAAGGACCTCAAGGGAATAACACCCAAGCAATTGACGGACCTGTACCTCGTGGCGCTCGCCGGGCACCACGGGATCCGCTTCGCGAGCTTCGATACCTCAATTCCCGTGGAACGCCTTCACCAAGCAGCGGGCGCGCTGGAAGTGATCCCGACCTGAACCCTCCGATCAGAACAAATCCTTCAGCCGCTGCGCGTCGATGTTCTTCTCGCCCATCAGGACGAAGACCCATTCATCATCGGCCCAGCGCGCGACCGACCATTTGCCGTGCTTGCCGATGTCGGGCTCGCCCTTCTTGGGCAGCCGGCATTTCACATCGCAGCGTTTGAAGGCGACCAGGTGGACGATGTCGTCCTCCTGCTTGAAGCACACCAGCGCGCCGCGCTTGCCGCCAATCTTTAGCTCGCGGCAGCCTAGGCCGGGGATTTCCTTCAGGCCCTTCGGCAGGCAGGCGTTCGGACAGGGCAGCTTGGCGCCCTTCAGGTGCTCGAAAAGCGCATGATGATCCGGATTTTTCAGATCCAGGGTAAAGCCGGGATCCTCGAAGGTATTGATAAATCCGGATTCCACCCTTCCGATGCTGATCGGGATCGCGACGCCGTTCTGCGGGGAAAGGGCGGGGATTTCCTCCGGTCTCCGCGTCTCCGCTTCCGCCAGATCCCGCGGCTGTGGAGCCGGGGCTTCGGGCGTTGAGATCACGAACGCCACGACGATGCCCGCGGCGGCGGCCACCGGCGCACCCCACTGCCAGGTCCAGCGCCAGGAGCGGCGCGGCTGCACGGTCCGCTGCATGGCGGCCAGAATCTCGCAGCGCAGGTCGGCAGGCGGCAGAATGCCCGCCATCGCCCCGATCACGCAGGCATCGAAATCGTCAGGACGGGGTGTCAGGTCGCCGCGTTCCAATGCAAGCCCGGCCAGGATCTCCTCCTTGAGAGAAGGAGGAATCGCCACCGCATTCAGCGCGTTCGCGAAATCCGCATCGCTGGAGCGCTCGTGGGCGAGCCACTCGCCCAATTCACGATCCTTCGCGGCCCAGGCGAGCGCCTCGGCAAAATCGGGGTTTTCCGCATCCGCGCCGTCGGGGCGGAAGCAGCGGAGAATGAAGCGGGCTTCCTCCTTATCCATGGCTTGATCGGAGTGCCTCCGGTTGAAGTTGCAGGATGTTCTTGGGCGCGGTGGAGGGCTCCGCGGTCATACGGCGGCGGAGCATTTCCTTGGCTCTCGAAATACGGGACATGACGGTACCGATGGGGACGTCGAGGATTTCGGCGATTTCTTTGTAGCTGTGTTGCTGGAGGTAAAAGAGGGCGAGGGGGGCGCGGAAGGTCTCATCGAGTTCGCCAAGAAGCTCCAGCGCCCGCTGGCCGTCCATCTGGCGTTCGGTGTCGTCTTCCTCGGAACAAATGCGGCCCGCCACGGCCTCGGTCAGCTCCTCGTCCGTATAGCGCTTCGCTTTCCGCGCGTGGGCTAGGAATTCGCGGTGCAGCGTGGTGAAGAGCCACGTCTTCGCTTTGTCCCGATCCTTGAGCTGGTGGCCTTTCTGCGCCCAAATGCAGAAGGTCTGCTGGACCAGATCGGACGCCGTGTCCGCACTTTTCGAGAGCGACATCGCGAAGCGGTAGAGCGCCTCGTAATGCGAATCGACAAGTAGCTGGAATTCCGACATTTGCTGATCTTGGGAGACCTACTCAAAGGAGTTATTCCACAATTTTCCATCGCGCCAAGCACCGTCCTTGTCCAGCCTTTCGGGATGCCCAAATCCGCGCTCCTCGCCGTGCTATTTGCCCTCCCCGCCTGCGCGGCGGACGGCTTCTCGATCACCCCTGCCGGGGACAAGGTCACGGTCATGCTGGACGGCAAGCTCTTCACGGGATACCGGACCGACTCCCGCGTCCCCTACTGCTATCCCCTCCAGTCGGCCTCCGGCGCCTGCCTCTCCCGCCATTGGCCGATGAAAAAGGACGTCGAGGGAGAAGAGCGGGACCACCCCCACCACCGCTCTTTCTGGATGAGCCACGGGGCGGTGAACGGCCACGACTTCTGGGCCTGGACGACCAAAAAGAGCGATCCGAAGATCGAGCACAAGGGAGTGCGCGATTTGAAGGGCGGGGCCTTCACCGTGGATCTCGCCTGGACAGCCGGCGGGAAGACCCACCTCAGCGAGGAACGCACCTACACCTTCACGAAGCTGGACGACAAGACGACGGAGATCGGGGTCGTGTCGAAGCTCACCGCGGCCGATGGCGACGCAACTTTCGGCGATACGAAGGTGGGCATGTTCGCCGTCCGGGTCGACCGCACCCTGCGCCAGAAGGGTGCTCGGGCGAAAGGAGGCATCGCCGACTCGGAAGGGCGGAAGGACGCCGACGTCTGGGGCAAGCGCTCCAATTGGGTGGCTTTCCACGGACCGGATGAAAAGGGCGAACCGGCGGTTGTCGCGGTTCTCGACCATCCCTCGAACCTCCGCCACCCCACCTGGTGGCATGCCCGGGACTACGGCCTCCTCGCGGCGAACCCCTTCGGCATCCACGATTTCGAGGGTAAAAAGGACAAGCACGCCGGCGATCATGTCCTGAAGAAAGGCGAGACCTTGGTCTTCCGTTATGGAGTGGTCCTCCATCACGGCAGATTGGAATCGGCCAAACTTGGCGAACGATGGACGAACTTCAGCAAATGAACCGTCGTCACTTCCTCGGCACCTCCGCCTTCGCGGGGACATGGTCCCTGCTCGCTCCCCGCGCCTCCGCCCAAGGGGCGAACTCCGAGATCCGCGTGGCGGTCATCGGGCTGAATCAGCGCGGCATGGCTCATGTCAGCGGTATTTTGGAGGCCAAGGGCGCCCGCCTGGTAGCCCTCTGCGATTGCGATTCCAAGGTGCTCGCCCGGGCAAAGGAATCCGCGGAGAAGAAAGGCGCGAAGGTTTCCACCTACACCGACTACCGCAAACTCTGCGAATCGAAGGACATCGACGCCATCACCATCGCCACGCCGAACCACACCCACGCGTTGATCGCGATCACCTCGGCGGCGAATGGCAAGCACGTCTATGTCGAGAAGCCGGTCTCCCACAACGTCTGGGAAGGCCGCATGCTGGCCGATGCCCAGGCGAAATACGGCGTCATCATCCAGCATGGTTTCCAACGCCGGTCCGAAACCTCCTGGGCCGAAGCCTTCGAATGGATAAGAGGCGGCGAGCTGGGGAAGCTTAAACTGGCACGCGGCCTCTGCTACAAGCCCCGCCCCTCGATCGGCAAGGTCGCTGCACCCGTGAAACCGCCCGCGGAAGTGGACTACGACCTCTGGTGCGGGCCGCGCGAGATGGCGGGGGTCCGCCGGCAAAAGTTCCACTACGACTGGCATTGGCAATTTCCCTATGGCAATGGCGACCTCGGGAACCAAGGCCCTCATCAGCTCGATGTCTGCCGCTGGGCGCTCGGGGATCCGCAGATGCTTCCGCCCGCCGTCGTTTCCTGCGGCGACCGCTACGCGCACGACGATGACGGCGATTGGGCGAATACCCAGCTCGTGCTCCTGCGCTACGATCCCGCACCCATCATCTTCGAAGTCCGCGGCCTCCCGAAGAAGGATGTGGATTACAAGACCGGGATGGATTCCCTCCGCGGGCGGCAGGTGGGCAACATCATCGAATACGAAGGAGGCTCGCTCACCGGCGATCATGCGGGGAACTGCGCGGTGTTCGACCCCGGGGGGAAGGAACTGAAGAGCTTCAAAGGAACGCGCTCGCACCTTCAAACGTGGGTCGATTCGGTGCACTCGAAGAAGCAGGACCCGATGCTCTCGGCGGAAAGCGGGCATCTCTCCTCCGCCTTGGCCCATATCGGTAATATTTCGTGGCAGCTCGGCGAAACCGCGGCGCTGGACGAAGTCCGCTCCTCCTTCGATCACCCCGCCGCCATCGAAGCGTTGGAACGCATGGAAGCGCATCTCGCCGCGAACGGTGTGGACGTGGTGAAGAAAGGCATGCGCCTCGGCCCGGTCCTGGAGCGGGAGCGCGAAGGCGAACGCTTCACCGGCAACCAGGCCGAAAAGGCAAACGTCTTGCTGAAAGGAAGCTACCGCAAAGGCTTCGAAATCCCGACGTAGCATCGGCTCTGCCGCGGCATCCTCCAGGATGCCGCTACATGTCCCCGAAGAGATCGAGCTGCGGCGGATTCGCCTGGGGCATCGGCTCCTGCCGGGTGTTCTTCGCCTTCGGCCCCTGTTTCTTCGCATCTGGCTTCGTCGAATGCAGCTCGAGATGGGACAGGATCGATTTCGCGCGTTCGATGATGGGCTTCGGCAGCCCGGCCAGACGCGCCACCTGAATGCCGTAGCTCTTGTCCGCGGCCCCCGGCAGGATCTTGCGGAGGAAGATGATCTCGTCGTTCCATTCGCGCACCGCCACGTTGAAGTTGGCCACCGCTTGCCTCGTGTTCGCGAGGTCCGTTAGCTCGTGATAATGCGTCGCGAAAAGCGTCCGGCAGCCGATGACATCGTGCAGGTGCTCCGCCACCGCCCATGCGATCGAAAGACCGTCGAAGGTGGCCGTGCCGCGGCCGATCTCGTCGAGAATCACCAGCGACCGGTCCGTCGCATGATTCAGGATCAGCGCGGTCTCGTTCATCTCGACCATGAAGGTCGATTGCCCGCGGGAGAGATCGTCCGAGGCGCCCACGCGGCAGAAGATACGGTCCACCATCCCCACGATCGCGCTCTCCGCCGGGACGAAGGCCCCCATCTGCGCCATCAGCGTCACCAGCGCGACCTGGCGGATATACGTCGATTTGCCTGCCATGTTTGGGCCGGTCAGGATCTGCAGCAGGGAATCGGCGGGGTCGAAGCAGGTGTCGTTGGGCACGAACTTCTCCTCCACCAGCGTCTGCTCCAGCACCGGGTGCCGGCCGTTGGTGATCACCAGGCCGCGCGAATCTTCCAGCAAGGGACGGACATGCCCGTGGAGCTGCGCGGTTTCCGCAAGACCGCATAGCACGTCGATCTCCGCGATGGCGGCAGCAGCCTGCTGCAAGTCCCCGAGACGCGTGCAGACCTGCTGGCGGAGCTGGAGGAAGAGTTCATTCTCGAGCTGCTTGGCACGCTCCTCCGCGCCCAGCACCTTGCTCTCCATCTCCTTCAGCGCGGGGGTGATGTAGCGCTCGCAGTTCGCCATCGTTTGCTTGCGCGTGTAGTCGTCCGGGACCTTCGCGAGTTTCGAGGAGGTGATCTCGATGAAGTAGCCGAAGACGTTGTTGAACTTCACCTTCAGCGAGTCGATGCCCGTGCGCCTGCGCTCGTCTTCCTGGAGCTTCGCGATCCAGGATTTGCCGTCGCGCGAGAGCGACCTCAGCTCGTCCAGCTCCGCCGAATACCCGTCGCGGATCATCCCGCCGTCGCGGAGATTCGACGGCGGGTCCTCCGCCAGGGCCGTCTCCAGCAGTTCCACCAGATCGGGAAAAGGCCGGATTTCCTCGGCCCGCGCCACGTTCAGGCACGCGAGATCCTCCAGAAGCGCCGGAATATGCCCGAGCGAGATGGCGAGCGACTGGAGATCCCGGGCATTGCCCGCACCCTGTGAAAGACGGCCGACGGTCCGCTCGATATCCCGGATTCCCTGGAGGGACTCGCGGCACTTCGAGAGGATGAAGGGCTGCTCCAACAAGCCGCCGATGAAATCGTGCCTCGCGGCCAGTGCTTCCCGGTCGCGCAAGGGGTGCAGGATCCAGTCCCGTAGCAGGCGAGCACCCATGGGAGTCTTCGTCCGGTCCAGTGCACCGAGCAGGGTGTGCTTTTTTCCCGAGCGCGAATCGACCAGATCGAGGTTCCGCTGCGAAGCGGCGTCGATCAGGACGTGCCGCGCGCTCTCCCGCATCCGCAGCGAACGCATGTGGTCGCACGGGCGCCGGAGCTGGTGAACCAGGTAGTGGAGGATCGCTCCCGCCGCCGCGACAGCCGAATGCGCATCCGCACACCCGAAGCCGTCCAGGGAATGGACGCCGAAATGATCGCACAGCATCTGCCGCGCGGGATCCGGCAGAAAGGCGTAGCCATCGTAAGGTTGGGAGGAAGGCAGCGCGCCGAAGACCGCTAGCTGCTCCTCCGAGACGAGGAGCTCGGACGGCATCAGGCGCGCGAGTTCATCGTCGAGCTGCGCCTGGTCCGGAAACTCCGCGACCGTGAATTCACCGGTGGAATGATCGACGCAGGCCAAGCCCCTGTGCTTCCCGTGATGGAAGATCGCCGCCAGATAGTTCGGCCGCTGGTCGTCGAGCAGGTGGCTTTCCACCACCGAACCCGCCGAAATGATGCGCGTGATCTCGCGCTCGACGATTTTTCCCGGTTTCGGCTCGCTCGTCTGCTCCGCGATCGCCACGCGTTTCCCCGCGCGCACCAGCTTCGCGATATAATTGTCCGCGGCGTGGTAGGGCACGCCGCACATCGGCACCGTGTTCCGCTTGGTCAGGGCGACATTGAGGATCGGCGCGGCGGTCTTCGCATCCTCGAAGAACATCTCGTAGAAATCCCCGAGCCGGTAGAGGAGCAGCACGTCGGCGGGCAGCGAGCGGCGCATCGCCTGGTACTGCGCCATCATCGGGGTGAGCGTCGGTGCGGACATCTGGCCGGAGTTTGGGAAACCCGCGGCGCGGAGGCAAGGGGCGGATCATGCCCTCTTGGAGGCTCTGGCCGGGGACGAGCGACCCTCTACCC
>CBIHMP010000159.1:0-9091 GCA_966211015.1 uncultured Luteolibacter sp.
ATCCGGAGCCGTCGAGGGGCTTTCTTTCCGCTTCAATATTTCCATCACCGCCTGTGCTTCCCGTTTCGCCAAACCTTCGGGTGCCGATGCAAACCACTCTGCAAAGGCTCCGGGAGCGGTTTTCGCCCACTCTGTGGCGAATTCGCGTATCCGGTGGCCAGCCGTTTCCGGCGGCAGGACCGCGCCGAACCACTCTACCCATCGGGGTGCCTCTTCCTCCCGGTTGGCAAGGGTGATCGTATTGCAAAGGGTTTGTAAGTCCTCCTGAGAAAGATTCGCGCGAGCTATCCAAGAGGTGGCGGTTTCAAAAGCCTCCGGCTCATGGTTCCTCCCGAATGCCAGATTCCGGAGCACCTCTCCCCGCAGCTTGGCTGAAGCATCGGGATTCTCCTCGCTCCATTCGCGGAAGACACCCAGGGCCAGCAGGCGCTGATCCTCGGATTGGCCTTCGGACGCCAATCCGTATCGGAGGAAGTCTCCGGTGTCTTCGCCGAAGCGAATCGTCAAATCGAGGGCAAGCCGGGGGTCACGGGTTGCCGTCCCGTAGGTCAACCCGTGGATAGCCTCATCCGTCAGATCATGGGGTAGGGAAGACTCCCCGGTCTCCAGCCACGCCAGCAGAGGCTCCGTGCCGAGAGCTGCCCATTCCCGGGCTGCGGAAAAAACCAGGCTCTCCACCGCGCCGTTGGTCTTCCAAGAAATCGCCTCCCGCAATCGGGTGTCCTCGGCCAGGAGTTGGAGCGCCTCACCCGGCTTCACTTTGACCAAGCAGGTCATCGCGAAACGGAGAAGGCTTTGGCGGGTACGGTCCGTGATGTCGCCGGAATCGCGGATTTCTCCCATGAGGATCTGCAGTTGAGCCGCGTCGAGGGAGCGGATGTTTTCAATCTCCGTGATCATGCGCTGGCGCGTCGTCTTGTCGGGGGCATTGATATTGCCGCCTTCAGCGATCACTCGCTCCCGCCACGTCTCCATGTCCCTGCCATAGGCCATGAAGGCCACCGCGGCGGCTTTCGCTTCCGGCACGGGATCCATGCGGGGACGCTTTGAAGGACGCGGCAAAGCTTCTCGATCGGCATCCACGGCCAAGCCCGCGGCAACAGCCTCCGCGAGGAGCTTCGCCCGTGCGGACCGCAGCTCTTTAAGCCGGTATCGATCCGCCATTCCCACCGCCAGCAGCGTGGCGAGCAGGATGACCGCGAGCCAGAACGTCGGACGAGCCCTCATCTGCGAAGCTGTTGGAGGATCTGCTCCCGGCGCACGGAGTCCGACACTTTCGCAGCGAGGGCCACAGCGATTTCCCGGTGCTCCGTCCCGCTATAGGACTCCAGCAGCGGCAGCAGGACCTCATCACCCCCGCCTTCCGCGTGGTACTGCAGCGCGAGCTCAACGGCCGCGGGAAAAGCCAAGTACTGCATGGCCGACTCCAATGCCGCGGCGGTGGCGGGGAATAGGAGGTCCGGATCCTGCCCCCGGACCCACGAGCGGAAGTCTTCCAAATCCTGCGGCGAGGTTTTGAAGAAGCCCTCCTTCTGCGGGAAGGAAGCCGACCGTGCGACGGCGAGGATGCAGGCGCCGCGTTCTTCAGGAGTAGCTTCGATGCGTCGCAGATAGGATCCCAGTTCATCCAGACCGATGGTTCCGCCTTCTCCGAGCTCCGAAACCGGCCAGGTGATGGCGTTCAAGCGATCCTGTTCAGGCAGGCAGCGGCGCAGCAACTGCGCCCAGTTCGCGGGCTCGCGCCGATCGCGGAGCGCGTGGGCTCCCCCCTCCAGGAACGCGAGGCGAGCGTTTTCCGGAACCGTCTCCAGTACCTGGCAAGCCAGTTCCGGGCGGGCCAAAACCAAGGCGTAGGTCAAGGCCTTCACGATCGAGACCCGGTCCCTCATGCCTGCATCGTTCTCGCCCTCGAAAGGTCGGGCAGCGATCAGCTCCTTGAACCACGCCACTGCTCCTTCGGGATCGCGCCCGGCCCAAAGCCCCACCGCATCAGAGGAGTGAAACCGCCGCGCGACATATTCGGGATCCAGCTCCGTCAGAGGCGCTTGGAGCCGCCACTGCAGCGCCTTGCGGTCTCGCTGTGCCAGCGCCGCGGCCTCGATTTCATCCAAGGAGGCGATCAGCTCCTCCCGGTTCATGACGAGAAAGCCCTCTTCCACCGCCAAGGTAGTATTGAGGTAGCCGCCCGCGCCTTCTCCCGAGCGTAACTGTCGGGCGATTTCCGGCCAATCCCGCGGCCACCGGTCCCACATGGATCCAGCGGGTAAGCCTGCGCGGGATGTCGGCGGGGACTGTAGCCGCGCCCGCACGACGAGACTTTCCTCCTCCAATCGGGCGATGGCGTGACGTTGTGCGATCACCCAGACTCCCGCCACCACGACGGCGGCAAGCGGCGCGTATTTGGAAGCAGCTTTTACCGCCACGGTCGCGGTGAAGCCGGCAGCCGCTGGGGCCGCTGCCGATACTTCCGCGGCGAGCGCGGTCACCGCGGGGGCGGCCGCCTTCACATCGGCCGCGAAACCCGCGAGCATCACCGCGGCCAGCGATCCGCCTGCTTCCCAGCCGCGGCGGTTCAATTGCCCGCGCAAGCGGAAGGTTGCCCGCTCAATGCGCTTCTGCGCGGCGTCCGGGGCGATGCCCAAGGTGCCTGCCACCTCGCGCACGCTAAGCGCGCGGTAGTAGCGGAGCAGAATCGCCTCCCGGTCCGCCCCCGAAAGCGCAGCCAAGGACTCATCGAGGGCGGGACCGAGATCCGCCCATGACCCGGGGGCTGGAGAGGACGAAGAGGCAGCCATGAGGTTCTGAAGGGAGTGGCGTTTGCGAGTCTCCCGCCGGGCCGTGCGGAGGAGATTCCGCGAGTGCATGAGCGTGGCGCGGTGCAGCCAGCCGCCCAGCGAGGCACAGGAGAGCAGGGAGCGGGCTTTCCGCGCCAGCAGCAGAAAGGTGAGCTGGGAGGCCTCCGCCGCCATCGAAGCGTCCCCGCAGCTCCGTTTCGCCGTCATCAACACCAGACCTGCGTAGCGGGAGACGAGGCTATGGAAGGCCTTTTCGCGACGATGCTCCAGCCACTCGGCGAGCAATTCGGTATCGGATGGACCGGATTTCTGCATTTCAAAGGACGAATGTCCGGATGCGGCTGACATCCGACACGGATTCGCCGCTTTTTTCAAGCAAGCGCCCGATGCGGCTGCGGCGGTTCTCCATTCCCGAAAATGAAAAAGCCGCCCTTTGCAGAGCGGCATCGCCGGTTTTCTGAAGATGATTGGCAACCCGTAGGGGAATCGAACCCCTATTGCCAGAATGAAAATCTGGAGTCCTAACCGTTAGACGAACGGGTCTTGCTATCGTGCCGCGTGGGGCGGGCAGGAAGCTACCGATGAGCCCTTGGTTGGCAAGAAAAAACCGGGAAGAAAAATGCGGCGGGCGAATGCGGATTATGAACGAAGCGTAACGATGCTGCCCCGCTTGCGGCTTGCCAGCAGGGTCCAGCCCCCTACCCTGCCGCCCCTGTCCGACAACTGCGGACCCAACGCTCATGAACACCGCCATCCTCTCACAAGCTGCCACCCAGGCCCGCGGCCTCGCGATGGACGCCGTCCACGCCTGCAACTCCGGCCACCTCGGCTTGCCGCTCGGTTGCGCGGAGATCGGCGCCGTCCTCTTCGGCGGCGGCGGCCTCCGATATTTCCCGGACGCCCCGAAGTGGCTGAATCGCGACCGCTTCATCCTCTCCGCCGGTCACGGCTCCATGTTCCTCTATAGCTGGCTGCACCTCTCCGGCTACGCGCTGCCGCTCGACGAGCTGAAGCGTTTCCGCCAGTTCGGCTCCCACACTCCCGGCCACCCGGAGTCCTTTGAAACGGTCGGCGTGGAGGCGACCACCGGACCGCTGGGCCAAGGCGTCGGCAATGCCGTGGGTTATGCTCTTTCCGCCAAGCGCGCCGCGGCGAAGTTCAACACCGCGGACCACGTCATCTTCGACCAGCACGTTTTCGCCCTGATGGGGGATGGCTGCTTGCAGGAAGGCGTCGCGAAGGAAGCGATCGCCTTCGCCGGCCACTCGGGTCTCGATAACCTGGTCCTGATCTATGATTCGAACGACGTCACGCTCGACGCGATGGCCGAGAAGACCCAGGGCGAGGACGCGGAAGCTTACTTCAAGTCCCAGCAGTGGGACGCGGTGACGATCGACGGCCATGACTTCGCCGCAATTTCCGACGCGATCTCGAAGGCGAAGGCCGACAAGAACGGGAAACCCAAGGTGATCATCGCCAAGACCCTGATCGGCAAGGGCATCCCGCAGGTGGCCGGCACCGCCGGCGCCCACGGCGAAGGCGGCGCGAAATTCATCGACGAGGCCCGCGCCAATCTGGGCCTGCCGGCAGACGAACATTTCTACGTTTCCTCCGAGGTTCGCTCGCACTTCGAAGGCGTGAAGGCCGAATCGAAGAAGGGCTTCGACGCTTGGCAGGCAACCTACAACGCCTGGGCCGCGGCCAATCCGGAGCTGGCGGCCGAGCTGAATGCCGGCGTGGCGAAGTCCGTGCCAAGCGATCTTTCCGCGAAGATCCCGGCCTTCGGAGCCGACTATAAGGATGCGACCCGCGGCGCGGGCGGCGTGGTGGTGCAAGCCGTCGCCAAGGCGGTACCGCAGTTCATCACCGGCTCCGCCGACCTCTACGGCTCGACCAAGAACTACATCAAGGACGGCGGCGACTTCTCCGCGAAGAATCCCGGCGGCCGGAACATTTGGTTCGGCATCCGCGAGCACGCGATGGGCGCCATCTGCAACGGCATCGCCTACGACGGCATCTTCCGCCCAAGCGGCGCGACCTTCCTGGTCTTCGCCGACTATGTCCGGCCCTCGATCCGCCTGGCCGCGCTTTCGAAGCTGCCGGTGACCTACATCTTCACGCACGACTCCGTGGGTGTGGGTGAAGACGGCCCGACCCACCAGCCGGTGGAAACCGTGAGCGGCCTGCGCGTGATTCCCAATCTGGACGTGATCCGCCCCGCCGATGCCGAGGAAACCGCGGGTGCCTTCGTGGCCGCGATGCTCCGCACCGATGGCCCCACGCTTCTCAGCCTGACCCGCCAAGCCGTGCCGCTGATGAACGAGCTGTCCATGGAAGAGCGCCGCGACGGCGTGCTCCGCGGGGCTTACATTGCCAAGAAGGAAACGGGCGATCTGAAGCTCATCCTGATGGCGAGCGGCTCCGAGCTGCAGCATTGCATCGCCGCCGCCGCGGAGCTGGGCGAGGGCGTGCGGGTTGTTTCCGTGCCCTGCTTCGAGCGCTTCGACCGCCAAGGTGCGGATTACCAGGAGAGCGTGCTGCCGACGTCCTGCACCCGGCGCATCGCCATCGAAGCCGGCGTGTCCGGGCTCTGGTGGAAGTACGTCGGCCTGGGCGGCAAGGTGCTGGGCATCGACCGCTTCGGCCTGAGCGCACCGGGCAATACGGTGATGAAAGAGCTCGGCATGACCAAGGAGCACGTGGTGGAAGCAGCGAAAGCGCTGTAATCCCCTGCGGCTTGTTTTTTCCAAGGCGCGCTCTCCGCAAGGGGAGCGCGCTTTTGTTTTTAAGCAAAGTGCACTTGCTTCAAGAGGTTGCCGCGGTGGCGGCCCTTGGTCCATTCTCGCCGCATGGAACTCGATCTCCTCGGCACCCATGCCGACCGCGCTTATCCGATCCTCGCGGGGCTGGTGGTGCCGCGACCGATCGCGTGGGTGACCACCTTGAACGAGAACGGCAGCGTGAATGCCGCGCCCTTTTCTTTCTTCAACGTCTTCGGCGACGATCCGCCGCTCCTCATCTTCGCACCGGGGGACCGCGAGGACGGTTCACCGAAGGACAGCGCGCGCAATGCGAAGCGGACCGGTGAATTCGTGGTGAATCTGGTGGACGAAGCGCTGGCGGAGGTGATGAACCGGACTTCCGCGGCTCACGCGCCGGGCATCAGCGAGATCGAGCATGAGGGAGTGACCGTCGTGCCCTCCTCGGTCGTGGCTCCGCCCCGTATCGCGGCCTCGCCGGCCTCGCTGGAGTGCAAGGTCCATTCGATCCAGGAGATCGGAAGCAATCGGCTCGTCCTCGGGATCATCCACCGTGTCCACGTGCGCGATGAAATCATCGACGCCGCGAAGCTACGCATCCGCCAGGAAGCCTATCACCCGGTGGGCCGCATGGCGGTGCCGGATTGGTACTGCCACACGGCGGATCTTTTCGAAATGACGCGGCCGCGGGCAGTCTGAACATGACCTCTCTCTTTCCCCCGGGCCGTCCCGTTCTTTACCTCGCGCCCATGCAGGACGTGACGGACCTGCCCTTCATGCGCGTGATGCATGAACATGGCGGCGCGGACGTGTACGTGACGGAATACTTCCGAGTGCACAACGACTCCCGGCCGAACGCCTGGATCCTGCGTTCCATCGACGAGAACCCGACAGGCCGGCCGATCTTCGCCCAGATGATCGGGCAGGATGTCCCGGCACTGGTGAAGACGGCGAAGGCCCTGCTAGAGCACCCGGTGGCGGGCATCGACCTGAACTTGGGCTGCCCCGCCCCGGTGGTTTGCAAGAAGGAAGCCGGCGGGGGGCTGCTGCGGAATCTGCCGAGGGTGGACATGATCCTGGGGGCCCTGCGCGATGCCATCCCCACCCGCTTCACGGTGAAGACCCGGATCGGCTATCACGACCACGCGGAGTTCCCGGAGTTGCTGGATGTTTTCCGCAAGCACTCCATCGACGCGCTGGTGATCCACGGTCGCACCGTGGAAGAGCGCTACAGCACGCCGGTCCATCCCGACTGCGTGAAGATGGCGGTGGAAAGCTTGCCCTGTCCGGTGATCGCAAACGGCAACGTGGTGGATGTCCCCACGGGTCTCGCTTATCTGGAGCAATCCAAGGCCGCCGGGCTGATGGTCGGGCGCGGTGCGATCCGGAACCCGTGGTTGTTCTCCCAACTCCGTGCTGCCTTCGCCGGGGAGGAAGCGGTGGTGCCGCGCTGCCGGGATCTGCTCGGCTACGTCGCGCGGCTTTACGACGAACTGGCCGCCGCGACGGAGCGCTTCGATCCGGTTGGCCACGTGCAGCGGATGAAAAAGACGATGGTCTTCGTGACCCAAGGCCATGATCCCGATCTCGAGTTCCGTATCCGGCGGGCGAAGACTCCGGAGGACTTCCACTCGGCCTGCCGCGATCATTTGGACCGGGATGATCCCGTGCCTGCGGCTCCCCAGGAAGGGTCGCGGGTGTTCTGCGGGTTTGCGGAGCTCCTGGGCGGGAAATGACCCGCCCTGCCCGCTACTCTGGCTCGACAATCAGCTCATCCCCGGGCTCTGGCTTCGGGCCGGGAAATCGGGCCATCGCATTCGCAATCGCCCCTTCGGGGGTCACCTCACCGATCTTCAACCGC
This sequence comes from uncultured Luteolibacter sp., assembly GCA_966211015.1. Taxonomy (GTDB): domain Bacteria; phylum Verrucomicrobiota; class Verrucomicrobiia; order Verrucomicrobiales; family Akkermansiaceae; genus Haloferula. The sequence continues at coordinate 7,416 of CBIHMP010000159.1, forward strand.
CCGAGGATACCGGAATTCCGGCGGACGCAGAGGATCGCATCCTTCTTCACCACGGCGGGATCCAGCACCTCCGCGATCCCGAAGCCGCCGTCCACCACCCACTCCGCGATTCTGGCGACCGGGGGGGCGGATTTGATCGCCTGGGCCCGATCAACTTCCGACGCTGCCGGAGTTTCCGGCTCCGCCGCGGTCTCCGTGCCCGCCAAATCGTCCGGCACCGGTAGAACCTCGTCCTCATAGACACCGCCGGTCTCCGGAATCTCCTCGGCGCGCGCGATGCGAGGTGCCTCAGGCACGGGAGCCGCGACTTCCGTGCCGAGGATCCTAGCTCTCTCCGTCCGGAGACGTTCCTGCTCAAGGCGGATATCCGCGATTTCGGACTTCAGCTTTGCCAGCTCCGCCGGCGGGGTATTCCGCACTTGATGCCGGAAATCCTTCCACGACATCACCAAGGCCCCGAGCAGCAGGGTCACGACAGCACCGAGGAAGATCTTTATCGCGTCCATTCGCGGCAAGGTGTCGGCAGCCCCCGCGAAAGTCAATCGACCTCAATCCGCCGCTCTTCGCCCTCCTTTCCCGGTGAAGGCCCGCGCGCCGTACGCGAAACGAGGGATCCGGCCGAACCGGATCCCTGTCGGGAAGAACATTTCATCAAGCACGGGCCACGCCCGCGGCACGCAAGCCGTTAGGACTTGTAGCGGAGCCGCTTCTTATGGCGGTTCTGCTTCATGCGCTTCTTGCGCTTGTGCTTGTTAATCTTCGTCTTACGGCGTTTCTTCAGCGAGCCCATGGTCGGTGCTTGGGGTTACGGTTGGATAGGAAAATTCAGGAGACGATCTTGTTCAAGGGATACTCGATGATGCCTTCGGCACCGAGCTCCTTGAGGGTCGGGATGATATCCCGGACGACTTTTTCGTGGATCACGGTCTCGACGGCGACCCAGCCCTCCTCGGAAAGGTGGGAAACGGTCGGCCGGCGCATTGCGGGAAGTTTTTCCAGCAGGGCGGGCAACTTGTCCGCAGGAAGATTCATTTTCAAGCCCACCTTGTCGCGGGCCTCGAGCGCGGCCCGGAGCAGGAGGACGAGGCGCTCCATCTTCTGCCGCTTCCACGGATCGGTCGCGGCGGCTTGGCTGGCGTAGAAATGCGGGAAGGACACCAGCAGCGTATCGACGATGCGGAGCTTGTTCGCCTTGATGGAGGAGCCGGTCTCGGTGACGTCCACAATGGCATCCACCAGATCCGGCACCTTCACTTCGGTGGCTCCCCAAGAGAATTCGACTTCGGCTTCGATCCCCTTGGATTTCAGATAGCGCTCGGTGATGGCGACGCCTTCGGTCGCGATCCGCTTGCCCTGAAGATCTTCCGGAGTGCGGATCGGGGAGTCATCCGGAACCACCAGCACCCAGCGGGTCGGCATCGCGGAGGCGCGGGAGAAGGGAAGCTCGGCCAGGTCCACGAGGCTGCCGTCGAACTCGCTAGCCCAGTCGAGACCGGTGATCCCGCAGTCGATGAAGCCCTGGTCGATGTACCGTGCTACTTCCTGAGCTCGAATCAGATACAAATCCAGCTCCGGGTCGTTCGAGGACGGGCGGAGGCCGCGGGAGGAGACATAGACCTCGTACCCGGCCTTCGCGAGAAGGTCGAGGAAAGTCCGGGCTCCACGGAAATACGGTG
>CBIHMP010000160.1:0-9059 GCA_966211015.1 uncultured Luteolibacter sp.
CTACAGCTATGGCCAGGATGGCAAGCTGGGTGAAGGCGACGACATCAAGACCTGGTAAGCCCGGCCGATCTCGCTGATTTCTCATCAACCCCGCCCCGGCCATCCGCCGCGGCGGGGTTTTTAGTAGCGCGACATTCCATGTCGCGTTCCTCCCGTCCGCCCCTTTCCCAAAGGCGACGCCTCTCCCTCCGTCCACCCCCACACGACGTGGAACGTCGTGCTACTCCTCCGCCGGCTTCAGCCAATAAAGCACCGCCATGCGGACGGCGATGCCGTTCTCGACCTGCCGGTTGATGAGCGATCGCGAATAATCCATCGCTCCGTCGCAGAGCTCCACGCCGCGGTTCACCGGTCCGGGGTGCATCAGATACATGCCTTCCCCGTCGATCCGCTTCAGGCGTTCTTCGGTGATCCCATACACCTTGTGATACTCCCTCAGGCTCGGGAAATACTGCACGTCCTGCCGTTCCATCTGGACCCGCAGGAGATAGACCGCATCCGGCTTCCACTTCATCGCCTCCTCATAGTCGGTGAAGCGCCGGATGTTCTCCGGTCCGCTCCTCGGCACCAGCGAGCCGGGCCCGAGGTAAGCGACCTCCACGCCCAGCCGCTTCAGGATCGTGCTGGTGGAACGCGCCACGCGGCTGTGGAGGATGTCACCGATGATGAGCACCTTCCTGCCGCTCAGGTCCGGGAAAACCTCCTTCAGCGTGAAGGCATCGAGCAAGGCCTGGGTGGGGTGCGCATGGGCCCCGTCGCCCGCATTGATCACGCTCGCCTTTGTCATTCCGGCGATCATGCCGGGCAAGCCGCTGCGGCCATGGCGCACCACGATGAAATCCGTCCGCATCGCCTGGAGCGTCTCGATCGTCTCGCGCACCGACTCCCCTTTCACGACGGAGGAATGCGGGACATCGAAATTCGTCACGTCCGCGGAGAGACGCTTGGCCGCCACCTCGAAGGAGGAATGGGTCCGCGTGCTCGGCTCGTAGAAGAGCATCAGCACGGACTTCCCCTTCAGGGCGGGAACCTTTTTGACGGAGCGGGTGAAGAGCTCCTTGAAAGGAACCGCCTGATCCAGAAGGAGATCGATCTCCTCCCGGTCGAGCGAACTGATATCGAGAAGATCCTTACGGGCCATGCGCGGCAGGTGCGAACTTGAGGACAAGAGCGAAGACGATGATCAAAACGGCGATGACCGCGATGAAGCCCGCATGATGGCGGGAGCGCGGCTTCTTCCAGCCGAACCACCCGGCAAGCAGCAAGCCCGCGAGACAGAGTCCGAGGAGCGCGCCCAAACCCGCGCTGCCAAGCCAGGGCTCGCGCGAAAGATCGGCCATCCACATGGCCGGGAAATCCGGTTCCATCACCGTGGGCGTCCATACCGACAGCCAGCCCAGCAAGGCACCCGTCAGCGGCAGGAGATAACCCAGCGCCACCAAGGGCCACGGGACGGCGAGATTCCGGATGTAGGCGATCGATTGGTCGGGCGGCGTCGCCTGGGTCCGCCGCAGCTCCATCAGCTCGCGTTCGCTGCGGCGGCGGGCGGGTATCGCCCCGCCGTTCTCGCGCGGCGCGCTACTGGCGGACACTGCCGGCGCTTGCTCGGACTTGCGGAGCGAGCGCACCGCCTTTGCCGCGGGCCGCGGGGCAGCCTCGCCCCCTTCGCCTGCGGCGTCACCGTCGTCCGGTTCGGGACGGGAGGCGGCGGGTCCGGGAGCGGTTTCCACCGGCGCGGCGGTCGCGCCGGGAATACCCATGTCCTCGCGGAGTTTCGCGATTTCCTCGGCGGTTTTCCGGCGTTCTGGCAGCATGGATCAGTCCGGGGTTCGTGCTACGACTTCGATCTTGTCCTCTCCATCGGACGCTTCCAAGGAAACATGCACGTGATCATGACGGGAAGTCTCCAGGAGAATGCCCGTATAATCCGGCTGGATCGGCATCTCGCGGTGGCCGCGGTCGATCAGCGTCGCCAGCTCCACCTTCGCCGGCCGGCCGTAGTCGGAGAGCGCATCGAGCGCGGCGCGGATGGTCCTGCCGGTGAAAAGAACGTCGTCCACCAGGATAATGTGGGCATCATCGACCGGGAACGGGATATCGCTTTCTTGCAATTTCGGGTTCTCCCGCAGGTGCTCGTAATCGTCGCGGTAGAGAGAAATATCAAGGATGCCCAAGGCCAACTCGCGGTCCTCCGCGGCAAGATGATTGCACAGGCGCTCGGCGACCTCGTCCCCGCGGCTGCGGATGCCCACGAGCGCGATCGGCTTGCCCGCGGTGCGTTCACGGATCGCGGTGGCGAGGGCGACGATGCCCCGCTCGATGTCGTCGGCTCCGAGAATGCGGCTCATCAATCAATCGTTGAAATGCATGATTCCGATGTCCCTGCGGCGCTGCATGCCATCGATGGAGACCCGGTCCGCGGCGGAATGCGCCGCGGCGACCGCATCCTGCCGGGAATCCGCTCCGGACACCACCGCCAAAACGCGCCCGCCGTTCGTTTCCCATTCGCCCTCCCGGTTGCGGCGGGTACCCGCGTGATAGACACGCCCCGTTCCAAGGTCATCGAGACCGCGGATCACATCCCCGCTGCGCGAGCTTTCCGGATAGCCGGCGGAGGCGAGCACCACGCAGACGCTCCAGCCCTCGTCGAAGGAAATGAGGTCTTCCCGCAGCTCGCCCTTCGCTCCCGCGAGGCAGAAACCCGCGAGATCGCCTTTCACCAACGGCATTACCGCCTGGCACTCGGGATCGCCGAAACGGCAGTTATACTCGATCACCTTCGGCCCCCCGGGCGTGAGCATCAGGCCGAAGTAGAGGAAACCGCGGTAGGGCAGCCCGTCGTTGCGCAGGCCTCTCACGGTCGGCGCGACGATGCTCGACTCGATCTCCGCGAGGAGATTCGCGGGGATCAGCTTGCGGCTGGCCACGGCACCCATCCCCCCGGTATTCGCCCCCGTGTCCCCCTCGCCGATCCGCTGATAGTCGCGGGCCGGAGTGAAAATCATGAATCTGTGGTCCACGATGGCCGCGAAGATCGAAACCTCCGGGCCGGTGAGGAATTCCTCCACCAACAGCCGCCCGGGACCGAAGCGCTCCTCGACGAAGACCTCCTCGAGGAAATCCTCCGCCTCCTTCTCCGTGGTGCATACGGCCACGCCCTTGCCCGCGGCGAGGCCGTCGAATTTCAAGACCGTCGGGTATTCCCCGCCGATGGCATCGCGGGCTTCGCTAAGGTTCGCACAGGCGATTGCCTTGCCGGTGGGGATCTCATGGCGCAGCAGGAATTGCTTCGCGAATTCCTTGCTCGCTTCGAGTTGGGCGGATTGGAGATGCGGCCCCCAGCACGGGATACCCGCCTTTTCGCACAGGTTCGCCAGGCCTTCGCCCGTCACCAGATAGCTTTCCTCCCCGGCCACGCAGAGGTCGATCCGGTTAGCCTGCATCCACAGCACCAGCGATTCGAGGCCGTTCGCGGCTACCCGCTTGGCGATCTGCAAGATGGCGTCGCTGCCGGGAAAACAGAAGATTTCCGGGCTGCCGGGGGACTCCGACAATGCCCTCACCAGCGCATGTTCGCGCCCGCCCTTTCCCACGACGACAATCTTCATTTCCGGAGCGGTTTGTGGGGCACGGCGGTTACGGACTCAACCCCCAAATCGCCCCCACGTCATGGCGTAATGGTCGAAGTCCCCGCTTCCATGGGAAGCTGGCGGCAGTGAAAGCCATCGCCCCCACCCGCATCGTCTCGAAGATGCTGCTCGCCCTGACGCTTTCCGGGGTGTTCCACGCGTGGCTGCCGGTGGAGAAGATGCCGCGGAAGAAACGCATGGCGGAGACCAAGGGCGGAGCGGGCCTCCATCTCGCGGAGATCGTCCCCACCGCGCGGCCCGCGAATCCCCTATCGGGCAGTTGAAAAAGTGGCCGGGCTCTACCCGTGCATCAGCTCCACCGCGAGCCAGCGCTCGAAAGCCGGATGATCGTTCAGGTCATATTGCCAGGAGCGGAACCCGAGGCGCTTCCCGGTCTCGATGTTCGGGCCCAGGTCATCGATGTAGCGGGTCTCCGCGGGCTTCAGGCCGTGCTTCGCGATGGCGTGGCGATAGATCGCCTCGTCGGGTTTGATCGACTTCGCCTCGTAGGAAAGCACGGCCTCCGGGAAGTGCCGGAAGATCGGGTAGTTCTCGAAGATCCACGGGCAATGGAGCCCGTTGGTATTCGAGAACAGGATCAGCCGGTGTCCTGCCGCCGAAAGGCTCTCCACCACCCGCCACATCGGTTCCACCGGCGTGAAGATATTCCGCCAGGCGCGGGTGAATTTCTCCGCATCGATCTCTCCTCCCAGCCGCTCGATCGCCCACGGGACGTAAACCTCGCTCTCGACCAGTCCGCTTTCGAATTCGTCCTTCCTCTCCAGCAGGACCATCAGCCGCTCCACCGCATCCGGCGTGTCCGGCGGGAGCAAGGTGGCCAGGGATTTCTCGAAATGGAAGTCGAGCAGGACGCGGCCGATATCGAACAGGAAGGTCATGGGAAATTGCGGCTAGGGATCCCCGCAGCGCCCGAGGATATGGCGCGCGGCGGCGATCGCGCCGGCATTGCGACCGTGGACGGCGAGCTTGCGCTTCATGGCGCGCCAGAGGGCGGCGTCGTCCGCCAGCAGATCGGCCACCGCACTGCGCAGGGCCTCCGGGCTCTCCGCCAGGGATCCCGCGCCGATCGTTTCCAAGAGTCGCAGGTTGCCCTCCTCCTGACCGGGTACCAGATGATGGACGAGCATCGGGCAGCGGGCCGCGATGGCCTCGTGAACCGTGGCTCCCCCGGCCTTCCCGACCACCAGATGGTGGGAGGTAAGCAGCGCCGGCACCTTGCGCGTCCAGCCCTTCAGCTTCACCCTGCCGGGGAAGGCATCGCGGATCTCCTTCGCCTTGCGCCACAGGTGCCGGACATTCCTGCCGAGCACGATGGTGATCTGCGTCCTCGGTGAAGTCTGCAGGATCGCCTTTGAAATGCGGCGGACCTGGAGACGTCGGCCGGTGGTGAAATAGAGGACGCGGAAGGGCTCGCAGGGATCATCCGCAGGCACCGGCTCCAGACGGGAAAAGTCCGGATGGACCGGGAACCCGGTATCGATCAGCCGCTCGGCGGGCAAGCCGGACTTGATCATGGCCGTGCGCGTGTAGGGATCGGAAACGATCCATTCCCCGGTGGGTGCCTTGAGCCACGCGGCATTGATCTCGATGGAGTCGGTGACGACCGTGAAGATCGCCGGCGGGTCCGCCTGCCCGTCCAATAGCCGCTCCAGGAAATACGGGTACAGCGGATAGGTCGCCACCACGGCGTCGGGTTTCCATTCCGCGACCAGCTCGCCGAGCTTGCGCTCCGGCTTGCGCATCAGCGGGAAGCGCTGGCGGGTGAAATCCACCTCGTCCGTCTTCAGGTAAACGCGGTACCACAGGCGCGGCGCGCGGGTGGTGATGATCCGGTAGGCCTTGCAGATCCACTTGGTGCTGACCGGCGCTCCCAGCATGCACGGATCCGTCACACGGGCCTCGGCACCCGCGGCCTGCAGGGCGAGCGCCAGATTGCGGGCGGCGCTGTTGTGACCTTCGCCGAAGGCGGCGGTGCAAATGAGAATCCGTGCAGGCATCGGCGGCGTCGCGCGGTTCATAGGCAAAGGCGGGCATTGCGTCGAACGGCATTTACGGCTTTTCTCGGTCCGCGTTCTCCTTTCATGGCCGACCAAGATCCGATACCGAAACTGCGAGTCGTTGAAGACAAGGACCCGGCGGTGGAAAAAGTGGTGCGCCTCGGACAGGAAAAGCCGGCGCAGCCCGGTACACCGCCCTCCTGGCCCGCTGCCGGACAGGAACCTGCGGCACGCTTGGAAAGCGTCTCCCGCGAGCATTTCGACGGCCGCAGCGTGGAACCCGGCCTCGAGGCGATCCTCGGCGAAAAAGCAAGCCTTGGAAGCGTCGAGCAGCCTTGGGGCGGAACCGGCCACCGCCTTCCGGGCATTCCCTACGGCTGGTTCCTGCTGATCGTGCTCGTTCTCGCCGGTGCGGGCTTCTGGTCGCTGCGGGCGATGAAAGAGGGTGAGAAGAAGGTGGAAGCATCTCACGAGGTCCTGCGCGAGAAAATCGAGCAGGACGCCAAGGATGACCTCGCGGCCCGGGAGTTGGTAGAGGAGGTGGAATCCGTGGTCCGCCGCTATCTGGCCGCCGACACGCTTGAATCGCTCCTCCCGCTGGTCCGCCATCCGGAGCGCGTCCGACCGCTGATCGAGGAGGAGTGGAAAGCCCGGCCGAAGAAGTCCCTGAAATTCAAACGCATGACATTGTTCCAGCCCACCCTGCCGGAAGGAAAGCCTTTCTGGGTGGTCCGGGCGGAGGTCGAGGAAGGGAAACCGGAGAACCTGCTGCTGGAGCAAACCGGACCGATGGAGCTAAAGGTCGATTGGGAGACGCAGGTCGGCCACCAGCCGATGTCTTGGGACCGATACGCGACCACGAGGCCGGCAGACCGGAGCTTCGACTTCCGGATTTGGGCGAAGCGCGACCTCCACTTCAGCCACGAGTTTTCAGATCCGGAGCGCTGGCGCTGTTACCGGCTCACGGCGAAGGACTCGCTCGAGCATCTTTTCGGCTACGCCCCCGCCGGCAGCGAGCTGGCGAAGGCACTCGACGCCTATTGCTCAAGTTCCAGGAGGGAAAGGCGTCGCTGATCCTGCGCCTGCGCTTTCCCGCGGACGTAGGATCGCTGCGCGGCGTCGTCATCGAGCAAATCGTGGCTCCGCGCTGGGTCCACGTGGAGCCGCCGAAGGACGCTCCTTGACCCCGGCGGCGTGCCTGCGACCGTTCCCCGCACGTGAGCGTATCGACGAGACCCAAGACCGGATGGAAACCCCTCCTGGGGGGAACCGCGGCCGGTGCCGGAATTTTCCTGGCCTTCCAGTATGCAAGCGCCTTGTCCCGCCTGGCGAACAGCACCGGCGGCATGGACAACAAGTTCAGCAAGCTCGCCCGCGAGGACCACCTTGCTTACCTGATCGGCCAGAACTTGCTGGTCCTTTCCGCCTACGCCATCCTCTGGGTGGCGGCGATCCTGCTGATCCTCCCGCTGATGTCCGTGCTCGCGCGCCGGATCCCGTGGCAGCGCCAGGGTGCCGTGGCTCTGCCCGCCCTGGCCGCGACGATCCTGCTGCACGGCTACTTCATGCTCCGGCTGATCCACAGCCGTCCCTACTTCCTCAACGACTCCCAATTCGGGGGCTGGTACTACGACCTGCTGCGTCTCCCGCCGGAGTCCTGGCGCCCCGCGGTCAACGGCTTCCTCTTTTCCGTCCTGCCCTGGGTCGCCGGGTCCGCCGCGGCAGTCTGGTGGATCTTCCGCCTGAGGCCGCGCTGGCGAGTGGCGACCCTCGCCACCGGTCTGCTGGCCGCCGGGGCGATGGCCTTTGTGCCGGATCAACGGGCCGCCGCTTCGACTACCGTTTCCGCCGCGGGAAAACCGGTGAACGTCATCATCATCGGTTCGGACTCGCTGCGGGGAGATCGCCTCGGTTACGCCGGATATTCCCCGGAGCGAAAGGACGGCGCGGCCGCAGCGGGAGTATCGCCGAACATCGACGCCTGGGCGCGCGATGCCGTCCGCTTCGAGCGCTGCTACGTGCCGATGGCCTCCACACTGGAATCCGCCGTGTCGGTGATGTCTTCCACCTATCCCCACACCAGCGGCATCCGCCACATGTACCCGGGAAAAGAGCAGGTGGAGTCCGCACAAGCCGCGATCCTCCCCGTCGCCGAGGTGCTCGCGCAAAAGGGCTACGATACCGCGGCCATCGGTGACTGGTGCGCGGGATATTACGAGATGATGCCGCTCGGCTTCCGCGAGATTTCGGTCTCCAGTTTCGACAATTTCCGCATCTACATGAGCCAGGCGGTCTTCATGGCCCACTTCGTGGTGCCTCTGTATTTCGACAATCCGCTGGGCTACAAGCTCTTCCCCCAGATCGGCTCCTTCGCTCAATTCGTCACGCCGGAGGTGGTGACCAAGCGGGTCGAAGAAAAACTGACCTCGCAGGCGGAGACCGGCCGGCCCTTTTTCTGGCACGTCTTTTACTCCTGCAATCACCTGCCCTATCGCTGCGCGGAGCCCTACAACCGGATGTTCACCGATCCCGCCTACAAGGGGAAAAACCTCACGGGCGTGGACTTCGACATCGACGAATTTGTCAGCGGCACCGCGTTGGAAGACAAGCTGGGCGCGCTGCCGGAGGCGGACATCCGCCAGATCCGCGCGCTCTACGACGGCTGCACCCGCCAGTTCGACGACTGTTTCGGCCAGATCATGGAGGCCTTGAAACGCAACGGCCTGGCCGAGAACACCATCGTGGTCGTCACCGCCGATCACGGCGATGACCTTTACGAGCCCGGCGTGACCTTGACCCACGGGCTGGGCTTCAACGGCGGCGACCACTGCTTCCACGTCCCCCTCGCCATCCGTGCGCCCGGGGTTTCGCCCCGCTCGATCCCGAACCAGGTCCGCAGCATCGATCTGGCTCCCACCCTGCTCGAACTCACCGGCGTGCCCCCCCCGGACCGTTGGGAGGGACGCAGCCTGGCGGGCTGGATGAGCCAAGGGCCGTCGGACGAAGACCTGCCCTATTACGGGGAAACGAGCTTCCCTTTCATTCAATTCCGTGTCCCGGACGTGGAGCGCCCGCCCCTGCCCCCGATGGACGAGCTGACCCTGATCGATACATCGTTCAATCATCAGTTCGTGATGAAGCCGGAGTACGATCAGCCGGTGATCGTCGCGAAACAGCGCTGCCTGCGGACCCGCAATTGGAAGGTGGTCTGCACGCCGTGCAGCGAGGGCAACCGCCACTACGGGCTTTTCCGGATCTCCACCGATCCCGACTGCCGCGACGACCTCTCTGAGGATCTGCCGCAGGTTCTGGCCCCGCTTCAAAAAGCCCTGGTACGCTGGATGGACGAGCACGTGGAAACCCCGGTGAAGGAAATCTTTCCCGGCGGCGAACCGTAGTCCCGGTGCAGGAT
>CBIHMP010000161.1:0-8997 GCA_966211015.1 uncultured Luteolibacter sp.
GTGTCGGCATTCATGTTCGTGGCATTCGGGATGAGAGGGTACGGAAGACCGGCAGGGCCAGGACGGCTGCGCCGAGAACGAGCGCGAGGGCGGTGAAGAGGGCGTTTCCGCCGGTGGCGTGGTCGAGGGACCGCCACACCGCTTCGTAGAAGCTTCCCCGCAGCGGGTCTTTCCGGAGAAACGCGACTTCGAGCCCCGGCGAGCCGAAAAAGGGCCGCAGGATCCAGGAGAACTGCGCGCCTAGGAATCCATTCCCCGCCAGCCACGCCAGCATGGTGAGCGTCGCGACTCCCGGCGACGCACAGCGTTGGATCAGGATGCGATGCAACGACAAGGTGCCTGCGATTCCCGCGACAGCGATCAGGAGCACGTGGAAAAGAAGGTATCCCGCATGCGCGGATCCCGCGTGGGGCGAGTGCGGGGGTGGAGCATTCAGTGCGAGCATCAGCGTCACCGGCGAAAGCGAGCCGAGGATCAGGGCGACCGAAGCGAAGGCACTTAGCAGCGCGAGCAGGGATTCCCGGAAACCGATGCCCCCCAGCAGGAGGCCCAGCATGCCGTTGAGCATGCCGTTGCAAGCCAGGGTGCAGGCCACCAGCAGGGGCATCTTGATCGCGACGAACAGGCCCATCTGCGGAGAGCGCCAGAAGCCCGTCGTGAATCCGTAGGCGGCCAGGGCGGCGGCAGTCAGCGCGGCGATCCTGGCGATCCTTTCGGGGGAAGGATGGTCCAGCAATTCGGCGGTGGGTTGCAGCAGGCGGCGGATCACGTGTCCGGAGTGAAACCACCGGCCGTGAAGTGATGTTGAACCCCCGGTGAAAACGGAGGAGCGCTTGCGTGAAGCAAGCCGCCTGTCAGGAAACCACCGGCAGGGTCAGCCGTGCCAAGGTGCCGCCGCCCTCCCGCTTTTCCAAAGCCACCGAGCCGCCATGGAGTTCGGCCGCTTCCTTCACCAGCGTGAGGCCCAGGCCCGTGCCCTTCCGGCCGGAGGAATGGTGGCGCAGGGAGTAGAAGCGCTCGAAGACTTTCTCCTTCGCGTACTCGGGTATCCCCGGCCCCCGGTCGCCGATCTCGATGACAGCCTTCCCCTCATGGCCGCGCAGCACGATATCCACGGTCCCGCCCGCGGGGGAGAAGTCGATCGCGTTTTCCAGCAGGTTTGTGACGGCGGCGCGGAGGATGAAGGCATCTCCGCGCACCAGCAGCGCCGTCGCCGGGGTGGAAACCTCGAGGATGACCGAAGCCAGATCGGCGGGAGGCCGGGCCTGATCGACTGCACGGGCGAGGATCAGCTCGGAGTCGATATTTTCGGTGGCGTCGAGGCTGCTGCGTCCCTCCAGGGCGGAGAGTTCGAGCAGGCGGTTTAGCAGGCGCTCCGCCCGTCCCGATTCGGCGCGGATATTGCCGAGGAAGCGCCTGCGGTCCGCTTCCGGCATCTCCTCGTCGAGCAGTTCGGCCGCACCGCGGATGGCCGCCAGCGGGCTTTTCATCTCGTGGGTGAGCGTCTGGACGTACCGCTCGGCGTAGCGGCGGCCTTCCAGCGCCTCGCGCATCGACTCCAGCGCGCGTGCCAGCGTGTTCACTTCTTTTCCCGCTCCCAACTTCGGAAGCGGAGGCCGTTTGCCGGACTCGATATCGCGGGCATACTCGGTGAGGCGGCCCACCGGCAGATATTGCCAGATGAATACCGCCGTCACCAGGAAGAGGATGCCCGCACCGATCAGGCCGGTGCCCCAATAAATGCCCCGCCGCCGGGCGTCCACGATGGGAAGGACATCCGCCTGCGGCTTGTACACGGTTAGCACGCCGAAGGGCGATTGCAGCGGTCCCACGAGCGCGCCCACGTACAGCACCGAGGACCGCGGATTATCTTCATCCGTCCGGCTGCTGCGCGCGCCGTACTTGCCCTGCATGGTCAGGAAGACGTCCCTGGATTTCGATAGGTCGGTGCCTTCGAGTTTGCCTGCGGAATCGAAGATCACGATTCCCCGGGAGTCGGTGAGGTAAGCGCCGATACCGACGCGGCCCTTCAGGTGTCCGTGGATCAGCGCCTTGAACCTCTTCCGGTAGGCCCCCTCGAAGGCGGAGCGGAACTTTTCTTTGTCGAAGCCTCCTGCCCGCAAATCGGTGGCGACCATGGAGGCGAGCAGCTGGGCGGCATCCACCATCGACTCCTCCGTCGCCTGGTAAGTCTGGGGCTCTACGACGGACAGTTGCTGGCGCAACAGCAGGTAGAGCCCCGCGCCGATGATCAGCGCGATGAAAAGCAGCGTGACGCGGGTGAGGCGCATGGGCGGAGACAGAGGGCCTCAGGGCGGAAGACGCAAGACCTGAGTCGTGGAAAGCCGGCTTCTCCCTACCCGCGGTGCCGTCTTGTCCCGCTCACGGCACGAACAGGTAGCCGAGCCCGCGCCGGGTCTGGATGAAATCCTCGGCCCCGGCCTTGACCGTGCGCAGCTTGGCGCGGATCGATTTGATGTGGGCGTCGATGGTGCGGTCCGTCACGGCGCCGGGATCGGCCCAGGCATGGTCCAGCAGTTGATCCCGCGTCAGCACGCGGCGTGGATTCTTGAGAAAGACGAGCAGCAGTTTGTACTCGTGTGCGGTGAGTTCCAGTTCCGTGCCGTGGCAGTGGATCCGCATGGCGGAAGCGTCGTGATGCAGCGGGCCCGCGGGTGCGGCCTGTGGCGCGCCATTGCCCGCGGCCGGCGCCGCCGATCGTCTCACGATCGCGCGGATGCGGGCCACGATCTCGCGCGGGCTGAAGGGCTTGGTCACGTAGTCGTCGCCGCCCAGCTCCAGACCGAGGATCCGGTCCACCTCGCCGCTCCGCGCGGTGAGGAATAGCACCGGCACCGTCGAGGTCTCCCGCAGTTTGCGGCACACATCCAATCCCGTCATGTCCGGCAGCCCGATGTCGAGAATCACGAATTCGTAGGGCTTTTCGGAAAAGGCATCCAGCGCTTCCTGACCGGTGAGGGCGTGCCTGACTTCGAAGCACTCCGTCTTGAGAGCGTAAACGAGCGTATCGGCTATCGCGGGTTCGTCTTCGACGAGCAGGACGTTCATGGCGGCAAGGAGCAGGTATCGAAGAGCGGAGAGAGTGGAGGGAAGGTGAAGAATAGATGAAAAGGATGCCAGCCAGAACGATCCTGGATGCGAATAACTTACGGTCAAAGACCCGGAGTAATGGCGGGCGTGTTGCTACGGTCCTTGAGGTCCACCCCGCTGAAGCCGAGCCGCCGCGATTCGTGGAGAAGCCAGGAAAGGCGGGTGGCCGCCAGATCCGGCGGAAGCCCCGCGGGCCGGATATTCGACACGCAGTTGCGCTGCGCGTCCGTGTTGCCGGGCATCGGGTTGCAGACGAGGTAGGCCCCGAGGCTATCGGGCGAGCCGAGCCCCGGGCGCTCCCCGAGCAGGATGAGCGCGGCGCGCGCGCCCAGTGCCTGGCCGATCTCATCCTGAAGCGCCACCCTGGCAAAGGAGGCGATGACGAGGGGAGCCAAGGCCCATCCCGGCAGCAAGGGAAACAGGGATCGCAGGAGGGGAGGGCCCTGCAGTTCGACCGCCGCGGCGGACAGGCCGTCGGCGAGGATGACCGCGAGATCGAAACCCTCCGGCCTCCTCATTTCTTCCAGCTCCGCCCGCGATTCCGGCGCAAGGCGCCGGCCTAGATCCGGACGGTGCAGGAAAACCGAGCGGTCGGAAACCCGGGAACGGACGAAACGGACGGGATGGCCCGGTGCATCGACCTCCGCGGCCAGGGCGCGGGCGTCAAAGGGCCGGTGAACCGCATCCCGCGCCCGCGCGTGCGACAACCGGAAGTCGAGCAGCCCGTGACAGGGCAGCGAGCCGCCGGATCTGCCGAGCGCCACCCGTGCGCTTGTCCACTGCCGCAGGAATGAGCCGGAGTCGCCGCTCATGAGCCCGCCGCTTCGAGTTTCAGCAGCCGCTGCGCTCCCGGCAGTGCCCGCGGGTTTTCCAGCAGGCAGCCCCGCTCGTCCGCGATGCCGGCTTTCTCCAGCCAATGCTCGAACTCCGGTGCGGGCCGCTTCTTCAAAACCTGCCGCAGGTAATGGGCATCGTGAAAGGAGGTGGACTGATAGCCGAGCATGATATCGTCCGCACCGGGCACCCCCATGATGTAGTTGCAACCCGCCACCCCCAGCAGGGTGAGCAGATTGTCCATGTCGTCCTGATCCGCCTCCGCGTGGTTCGTGTAGCAGGCATCGCAGCCCATCGGCAGGCCGAGCAGCTTGCCGCAGAAATGGTCTTCCAGCCCGGCGCGGGTGATCTGCTTCCCATCGTAGAGATATTCCGGCCCGATGAATCCGACGACGGTGTTGACCAGCAGCGGTTGAAACTCCCGCGCCACCGCGTAGGCCCGGGCCTCCATCGTCTGCTGGTCCACGCCATGGTGGGCGTCCGCCGAGAGAGCGCTCCCTTGCCCGGTCTCGAAGTACATCACGTTGTTTCCCAGCGTGCCCCGTTTCAGCGATAGGGCAGCATCCCGTGCCTCGGCAAGTAGCGCGAGATTGATCCCGAAGCTCTTGTTCGCCGCCTCCGAACCCGCGATGGATTGGAATACAAGATCGAGCGGCGCTCCTTCCTCCATCGCCCGCATCTGTGTGGTCACATGCGCGAGCACACAGGATTGGGTGGGGATCTCGTAACGCGAGATCAGCCCGTCCATGAGGTCGAGCAGCGAGCACACCGTGGACACTTGGTCGGTGGCCGGATTGATGCCGATCACGGCATCGCCGCAACCGAGCAGAAGCCCGTCGAGCATTGAAGCGGCGATGCCCCGCAGATCGTCCGCCGGGTGGTTCGGCTGGAGGCGGACGGAGAGCCTGCCGGGAAGGCCGAGGGTGTTGCGAAAGCGGCTCACGACCTCGCACTTCGAAGCCACCAGGATCAGATCCTGGTTCGCCATGATCTTGCTGACGGCTGCGACCATCTCTGGAGTGAGGCCCGGTGCCAGAGCGGCCAGCGTGGCGGCATCGGTCTCGTAGCACAAGAGCCAGTCCCGGAATTCACCGACGCTGAGACCCGCCACCACGTTGAAGGCTTGCTTGTCATGGCGGTCCGCGATCAAGCGGCTCACCTCGTCCTCCTCGTAGGGAACCAGCAGGTCCTCCAGAAAATGCGCGAGCGGCAGGTCCGCGAGCACATACTGCGCGGCCACCCGCTCCTCCGCCGATTCCGCCGCCAGACCCGCCAGCATGTCCCCGGAGCGCAAAGGGGTGGCCTTCGCCATCAGCGTCCGCAGGTCGGCGAAGTGGTGGCTCTTTCCGGCGAGGGCGATGCTCCAAGGCATGTGCGGCCTTTTAGCAGGAGCCGCGCCGCGTGGGGAGCTCTTTCCCGGGGATCCCGGGTCACGTGAAATGCCACGCGTCCATGTCGAATACCACGGTCACGTCTTCCGGCAGCGGAGTCTTTTGCAGCACCTGCTGCACGTGCTTCGTCAGCGGACGCGCCTTGGCGCTGCGGAGCATCAGTTGGAAGCGGAACTGCCCGTGGGACTTCACGAGAGGGCTCGGCAAAGGCTCCCCTAAAATGACTCCGGGCGGGCAATCCTCGCTCAGCCGGCGGTGAAGTGTTTGGAGCGTGAATTCCGCCCGGCGCTCGTGGGTCGAGCGGCTGGTAAGCATCGCGCAATGGGAGAAGGGCGGGTATTCGAATTGCCGCCGGAACTCCAGTTCCTGCTCGGCGAAGCCATCGAAGTCGTGATGCCGCGCGAACTGGATCGAGGGGGAGTGCGGCGTGAAGGTCTGGACGATCACTTCGCCCTCCAGTTCGCCCCGCCCCGCCCGTCCGGCTACCTGGGTGAGCAGCGAGAAGGTCCGCTCGCCCGCCCGGAAGTCCGGCACGTGCAGGCCGATGTCCGCATTGAGGATGCCGACCAGCGTGACATTCGGGAAATGCAGGCCCTTGGCGATCATCTGGGTCCCCACCAGCACGTCGATCTTGCGCGCTTGGAAGGCATTCAGCAGGTCGCGCAGCGCGTGCTTCTTCCGCATCGCATCCGCATCGATGCGGGCGATCCGCGCGGAGGGCAGCACCTTTGCCAGCACTTCCTCCACCTTCTGGGTGCCGAATCCCTGGAGCGCGATCGCGGGATCGCGGCATTCGGGGCACTTCCGCGGCACGACGGCCTGGTGGCCGCAGATGTGGCACATCAGGCGCTCGTCGTCCCGATGGTAGGTCAGGGAGACCGCACAGTGGGGACACATGCACACGTGCCCGCACGAGGGACACTGGAGCGAGCGCGCGAAACCCCGGCGGTTCAGGAAAAGGATGGATTGTTCGTTCTTCTCGATCCGCTGCTCCAGCGCGGTCCGCAGCCGGTCGGAGAGGATCGCCATGCCGCCCTTGTGCTTCTTCGACTCCAGGCGCATGTCCAGCACGCGGATGAGCGGCAGCGACTGGCCATCCGCCCGCTTCATCAGCCGGACCAGCTTGTATTTGCCGTCGAGGGTATTGCGGAACGATTCAAGCGAAGGCGTGGCCGAGCCCAGGACAATCGTGCAGCCTTCGAGTGAGGCCCGCAGGACGGCGACATCGCGCCCGTGGTAGCGGGGGATCTGGTCCTGCTTATAAGAGTTTTCGTGCTCTTCATCCACCAGGATCAGGCCCAGGTCCGGCAGGGGAGCGAAGACCGCCGAGCGCGCGCCGATGACGATGCGGGCTTTGCCTTTCCGGATCCGGTGCCACTCGTCGAAGCGCTCGCCTTGCGAAAGATTGGAATGCAGCACCGCCACCTGATCCTGCATCGCCGCGAAGCGCGCGCGGAAGCGGCGGACGGTCTGCGGGGTCAGCGAGATTTCGGGAACCAGCACCAGCACCGTTTTTCCCAGGTCCAGCGTCCGGCGCGCCGCTTGGAGATAGACTTCGGTTTTGCCGGAGCCGGTGACGCCGTGAAGCAGGATCGGCGGCCGGGTCTCCGAAGCGGGCGTCTGCAGGCAAGAGAGGACGACCTCGAGTGCCGCTTCCTGCTCTTCATTGAGCGGCAGGGGAGAATCCGGGACGATTTCCTCGATCCCGTCCGCCTCGGGATCGCGGCGGACCTCCTCCTCGCGGAGCGTGACCAGTCCTTGCTTGGCCAGTGATTTCACGGCGGCGGAAGCTCCCTCGCCCAGATCGGCCAAGGCGATCTTTCCCTCCGGCGCATGGCTCAGGAGGGAGAGGATCGCCGCCTGCTTCGGCGCACGCTTCGTGATCCTGGCGAGCACCTCGGCTTCCGGCTCCCGCTCGATCTGCACGGTCTTCCGCACCTTCGCGGAATTGTCCTCCGTCCGCACCGCTTCCGGGAGCAGCGCGCGTATCACGCTCTCGATACTGCACCCGTAGTAGCTGGCGATCCACTTGCCCGCCTCCAGCAGCTTGGGGGTAATCAGCGGCTCCGGGTCGCTGAGGGAATGCAAGGGCCTGAGGGAAAAACCGAGGTCGCCGGGGGCTTCCACCACGTCCAGGACCGTGCCGTGGGAAAGCTTGTTCCGCAGCGGGATGCGCACCCGGCAGCCCGCGACCACGGGAAGGCCTTCGGGGATGGCGTAGTCGAAGACGAGCTCGGAAGGGCCGTCGATGAGGACGCGGGCGGCGGGCATCTGGCCGGAGCGTCGGACATCGGGAGGCCGACGTCCAACCATGATCTCGCGGCGCAATGTCCGCTGGAGCCGCGGGCGCGATCTTTCAGGTGAAATGGGTGTCGTTTCCGGTTGAAGCGCGGCGGGCAACGCTTAAGCTCGTGGTTTCCATGCCAGTTCGAGCCATCACCATGAATCTTCCTCGCACCCGCTCTGCAGCGGGGTGCACGGAGGGGTGGTGCGCCCACCGAATGGCTGCTTTCCGGGTCTAAGCGGGCGGCTTCCTTGAGGAGGATTTTTCCGAGGCCGTCCCTGCAATCCGTTTCTTGGTTCTTGAACCGCGGCTCCGGTCTTTTTGCCGGACCCGCATGCTCCTCTTTTTTCATGAAAGCACTTCGTTTGTTAGACGAGGCCGATCTGTCGTGCCTCGAAGGTCTGCTGGACTCCAATTCCCTGCCCCGGCTGGGCGGAGAACAGAAAACCGCGTTGGCCCGGATGCTGGCCGAAACCGCCGTCTCCCGGGACCCTGTCGAGCTGGAGTCGAGGGTCGGCATTTCCGACCGCATTACTTTGGTTTCCGCCATGGACAGTAGCGATTGGTACAAGCCGGAAATCGTGATGCCGCAGGAGGAGGATCTCGATACCGACAGGATCTCCACGCTCACGCCGGTGGGGCTAGCGGCGCTGGGCCGGGGGATCGGTGATCGCATCTCGTGGCAGACTCCCGCCGGAGAGCGGGTGATGGAGATCACCGGGATCCTGAAGCGGCAGCCCTGTCGCGGTGCATGATTGCCGCGAGCTTATAGCGATACGGGCGGGTCCAGGATCATCCAGCGATGGATGCTCACGCGCGAGGCGAACCACGGATTGTCATCCCGGTGCGGTCTCGCCGTGAGCACGCGCCCAGGTCCCGGATCCGCCTGGGTCCACTCGCCCTCGCCGAGATAGATCAGGACATGGCGGCCGTCATCCGTCACGGCGAGATCGCCGGCTTCGATGCTCTCGAAATCAAGCTCCTGAAGCCATCCTTCGACCCCGGTAGGCCGGGTGAAATCGCGGTATCCCGCCTTCAGCGCCCGGGCGCTGGTGTCGAACCACCACTGCTCCAGCCATAGGCGGGCGGCAGTGCCGTTTCCGTGCAATGCCTGGATTCGCAGCGCATCCCGGAGCGCCCGCCGTGGAAGGCCGGAGCAGTCGATCCCGCGCGCACTCTCGCCGCCCCAGACGTAGGAGCAGCCCTCGAATCCCCGCATCCCCGCGACATAGCTTTTCCTCAGAGCATCCCGATCCAGCTCCTTTGCCGGCAGGAGAAAGGGGATCGCTGCGATCGGAAGGAGGGCGAGCGGTGCGGCGCGCCGTGGCCAAGGCCGCCAGCAGATCACGAGCAGGCCAGCCCACATGACCGCCGCCG
>CBIHMP010000162.1:0-8977 GCA_966211015.1 uncultured Luteolibacter sp.
CGACCGGGCGAAAGAGATCGGTCTGACCCATCTGGTGATTCCTTATCTCCAGGACGGCAACCGCCGCACTTTGGACGACTACAAAAAGGTCGCGGAGAATGCGAACAAGGCGGCCGTGCTCGCGAAAGCCGCGGGGATCCGGCTTTCCTACCATAATCACGCCTTCGAGTTCCAGCCGAAGGAGGGCGGCAAGACGGGCTACGACATCTTCATCGAGGAGTTCTCGCCGGACATGCATTTCGAGATCGACGTCTTCTGGGTGAAGGTCGGCGGCCACGATCCGGCGGACTTGATCGCAAAGCTGGCAGGGCGGGTGTCCCAGTTGCACCTGAAGGACTTGAAGAAGGGAACCCAGGTGCCCGAATACGGCAGCCTGCCACAGGATGCCTTCAAGGAGCTGGGCAACGGGATGATCCCCATGGAGCCGATCCTCGAAGCGGCGGAAAAGGCCGGGGTGAAGCATTGCCATGTGGAGCAAGACCACTCGCCGGACCACTTGAAGAGCATCAAGGAAAGCACGGAATACCTCGCCAAGCTCTGAGAGGAGACCGGAGAGCCCTTTCCGTATGCGCGCCTCTCCGGTGGCGGTGCCGTTTTCGGTCAAAAAAGTGAGATTTGCATGACCGCCGCGCCCGCGGGGTTGCACCGCGGAGGTTTTGCCTTATGAGGGCGCGGTCGCCGCAGCGTTCCCCGTTGCGACCACGCCTCCACGCCATGCCTGCCCATACCGATTTCCGCAGCCGCCACCTCGGGGCCATCGGCTCCGATCGCGACGAAATGCTCAAGGCCACCGGCTATGATTCGCTCGATGCGCTCATCGCCGATACCGTTCCCGCGGGGATCCGCTCGCATGCCGCGCTGGACCTGCCGGCCGCTAAATCCGAGCCCGAGGCCCTCGGCTGGCTGAAATCGATCATGGGCAAGAACAAGGTGCTGAAGAGCTTCATCGGCCAAGGCTACCACGGCACCCATGTCCCCGGCGTGATCCAGCGGAATATCCTGGAAAATCCCGGCTGGTACACCGCCTACACGCCGTACCAGGCGGAGATCGCCCAGGGTCGCCTGGAAGCACTCCTGAATTTCCAGACGATGATCACCGAGCTCACCGGGCTGGACGTGGCGAACGCCTCCCTGCTCGATGAAGGCACCGCCGCCGCGGAGGCCATGAGCCTGGCGCTCGCGGGCGCGCCCAAAGGGAAGGTCTTTTTCGTTTCCGATGCCTGCCACCCGCAGACCGTCGATGTGGTGATTACCCGCGCGGAGCCGCTGGGGATCGAGGTGAAGGTGGGCGATTGGCGCACCTTCGATCCCGCCTCCTGCACGGGTCTCTTTGCGGTCCTGGTGCAGTATCCGGACACTTACGGCAGCGTGGCGGACTACACCGCCTTCTTTGAAAAAGTGCGTGCGGCGAAGGCGGTGACGATCGCAGCCGCGGACCTGCTCGCCCTGACCCTCCTGAAAGCCCCCGGTGAATTCGGCGCGGACATCTGTGTGGGGAACAGCCAGCGCTTCGGCGTGCCATTCGGCTTCGGAGGCCCGCACGCAGGCTTCATGTCGTGCAAGGACGCCCTGAAGCGGAAAATGCCGGGCCGCCTGATCGGCGTGTCGGTGGATTCCCGGGGCAAGCCGGGCTTCCGCCTTTCCCTCCAGACCCGCGAGCAACACATCCGCCGGGACAAGGCCACCTCGAACATTTGCACCGCCCAGGTGCTGCTGGCGGTAATGGCATCGATGTATGCCGTGTATCACGGCCCGGAGGGCTTGAAACACATCGCGCGCACCGTCCACGCGAAGACCGCCACCTTGGCAGCCTCCCTGAGCGCCGCGGGCGTGAACGTGGTGAACGAGAGCTTCTTCGACACTGTGACCGTTACCGTGGCCGATGCGGATGCCATCCTCTCTGCTGCCGTGGGGAGGGGGATCAATCTGCGGAAGCTAGATGCGCAGCACGTGGCCGTCTCCTTCGACGAGACGACGACGGACGCGGACCTGGCTACGGTGGCGGAAGTTCTCGGCGCGAAATCCGTCTCCCGGGATAAAACCGAGGGTTGGAATCCGGGCCTTTCCCGCAAGTCGGACTTCCTGACGCAAAGGGTCTTCAACTCCTACCACTCCGAGACGGAGATGCTGCGCTACTTGAAGCGCCTGGAGTCGAAGGACCTGGCGCTGAATGAATCGATGATCGCGCTGGGATCCTGCACCATGAAGCTGAACGCCACCTCCGAGATGATGCCGCTGAGCTGGCCGGAGGTTGCCTCGATCCATCCTTTCGTCCCGGCGGACCAGAGCTCGGGCTACCGTGAAATGCTGGCCTTGCTCGAAGGCTGGTTGGCGAATGTCACGGGCTTTGCCGCCGTCTCGCTCCAGCCGAATGCCGGCTCGCAGGGCGAATATGCAGGCCTGCTGGCGATCCGCCGCTACCACCTTTCCCGAGGCGACACGCACCGCGACGTGTGCCTCATCCCCGTCTCCGCGCACGGCACGAATCCCGCCTCCGCGGTGATGGTCGGGATGAAGGTCGTCGGCGTGAAGTGCGACGATCAGGGCAACATCGACATTCCCGACCTGAAGGCCCGTATCGAGGAGCACCGGGAAAATCTCGCCGCGCTGATGGTGACCTACCCCTCCACGCACGGTGTCTTCGAGGAGACGATCGCGGATATCTGCGAATCGATCCATGCGGCGGGCGGTCAGGTTTACATGGACGGCGCGAACATGAACGCGCAGGTGGGCCTCACCAGCCCGGGCCGGATCGGCGCGGACGTGTGCCACCTGAACCTCCACAAGACCTTCTGCATCCCGCACGGCGGCGGCGGTCCCGGCGTGGGCCCGATCGGCGTGGCGGAGCAGCTCGTTCCATTCCTGCCCGGCCACCGCGAGCTGGACTCGGCGGAAGGCCCGGTATGCTCGGCCCCCTGGGGCAGCGCCTCGATCAATACGATCTCCTGGATGTACATCGCGATGATGGGCCCGGATGGTCTCAAGGACGCCACCGAACTCGCGATCCTGAACGCCAACTACGTGGCCAAGCGCCTGTCCCCGTTCTTCCCGGTGCTCTACACCGGCAAAAACGGCCTGGTTGCCCATGAGTGCATCATCGACGTGCGCCCGCTCTCCGAAAAAAGCGGGATCACGGTGGAAGACGTGGCGAAGCGTCTGATGGATTACGGTTTTCACGCTCCCACGATGAGCTGGCCGGTGGCCGGCACGCTGATGATCGAGCCGACCGAATCCGAGGCGAAGGTAGAGCTGGACCGCTTCTGCGACGCGATGATTTCCATCCACGGCGAGATTCTGGCGGTGGCAAACGGCGAGGCGGACCCGGAGGACAACGTGCTGAAGAATGCTCCGCACACCGCGGACAGCGTGGTCGCGGACGAGTGGACGCACGCCTACGGGCGCGAACAGGCGGCCTATCCCTTGCCTTACTTGCGGAACCACAAGTTCTGGCCCTCCGTCGGACGCATCGACAACGTCCACGGCGACCGCAACCTGGTCTGCACCTGCGATACGGTGGAGGCCTATGCCGCCGCGCAGAAGTAAAGAGGGGGCGGGTTTCTCCTGTTCATCCCCGAGAAATCGATGGAGAAGGGGCATCATGCGCCTCTTCCTCCTGTTGTTGGTCATCCCGCTCGCATTGGGCGCTTGCGGGAAGTCCCGGCTCATCCGGACACCCCGGGCCGGCCTCTGGACCGGGGCGAACACCCTGGCCGCAGGAAGCGTCATCACGACTCCGGGCGTCTATGGAGCCTCCGACGCGCGGGAATCAACCAAGCTGGAACTGATACCCGCGGGGAAGGACGTGCACTGGAGCTTCCGGGTGGAGCGTCAGTTGCCTTCGGGAGGCCTGAATAAGAGTTCCGCGGGGGGAGCGATCCAGCTCAACAGCCCTGCCGACCCGTGGTTCGTTTTCGCCGAGTCGCCGACGAGACTGTGGTTCTTCAATGGTAGCGACACCCTTGCCTACACGGTCAAGGACGAGCACGTGAGTTCCGGCGGACAGGCGATTTCGGGTGGTAATCTCCAGAACGGGGCACCGCGGATTCCCACCGAAGTGATCCGCAAGCTGCCTGCGCCGCTCCAGCAGCTTTTTCCCCCGGTCCCGCCTGCGGGGCCAAAGCCTAGTATCTGAAAATTCGGCGTTGGCATCCGGGCTCCGCTGCGTCTAGTCCCCGTCCATCGACACGCCGCTTTCCATCACCGGCCTCGGGGCTCTCTCCGGGTTGGGAGAATATATGCCCGGGCATCTCGCCGCGCTCCGGGAAGGACGGACGAATTTCAAGCCGCTGTCAGGCTTGTTAGGGCACGGCAGCCCTCACGGGGGGCTCGAGGCGTCATGGATCGGGCGAAGGAAGCTCCTGACCCACCGTAAATGGTCGCCCGCGACCATGGCGGCGCTGCACGTGGCCCGGCAGGCCGCGGATGAGGCCGGGTGGGATGAGGACGAGCTGGCGGATGCTGCTCTTTTTCTCGGCACCAGCCGGGGCACCGCCGCAGGGTGGGTAGATCCGTGGCCGGAGCGCCGGGCCTTCCCGCTGATGGCAGCGAGCAATTCCCTGCACAGCGAACCGGCCGCGGCCGTCAGCATCGCATTGGGCATCCGCGGGCCGTGGCAGGTGCAGGCCAGCGGCTGCGCAGCCGGACTGGACGCCCTGGGCATGGCAACGCTGTGGCTTTCCGCCGGTTTGGCGCGGCGTGCGCTGGTAGTGGCCGTGGATCTGCCGCTTTCGCCTTCACTGCTGGATAGCTACGCGGCGACGGGGATTCTATCCCATGACAATACCAACGACCCCTACTCCCCCCGGACATCCGGGATTCTTCCGGCGGAGGCAGCGGCGGCGGTAGCATTGGAAGCCCGCGAGGTGGCAGGAGCCCCGCGGATCTGCGGCTATCTTTCGAATTCCGATGCAGCGGATGCCATCGGCATGCCTTCCGGTGCGCCGGGGATCGTCGCCCTGTTGCGGGATGCGAAGAGCCGCTATGGCCGCCCGCGCGTGCTGTGTCCCCATGCCAGCGGCACGGCGGCCCACGCCATGCTGGAACCGGCGGCGATCCTTGCAGGCCTGGGCGAGGGAACTTCCCTCTGCCTCCTGAAGCCGTGGACCGGACATGGCATCGGCGGCGGAGGCTTGCTCGAGACGGCATTGCTCGCCGCGGGCATGAGAGAAGGGGAACTGCCCCCCGCGATGGCGGGACTCGCTTGCCCGCAGGGGCTTTCCGTGGCATCGGGACAGCTCGTCCCCGGAACCACGATTTTCAAACTCGCTTCCGCCCTGGGCGGAAAAAACTCGCTGATCGCTCTTCAAACACCTCTATGAACCACCCGCGCCTCGAAGTCTCCGTGGATGATCAGACCGTCCGGCTCTATCGCGGGACCGAACTCGAAAAAGAGTGGCCGGTGTCCACCGCGGCCAAGGGTATCGGTTTCACACCCGGCAGCCACCGCACGCCGACGGGCCGCTTCGTGGTGGTGCAAAAAATCGGCGGCGACCAACCGGAGGGCACCATATTCATCGCCCGGGAGCCCGCGGGCCATTGGCAAGCCGGCGATGCAGAAAGCAAGGATCGCGTGCTCACGCGCATCCTCCGCATCAGCGGCTTGCAGCCCGAGAACGCGAATACCTTCGACCGCTTCATCTATTTCCACGGGACCAATCACGAGGAAAAGCTGGGCAGTCCGGCGAGCTGCGGATGCATCCGGCTCTCAAACCGCGATATCATGGAACTCCACGACCTGGTGGAGCCGGGAACAATCGTCGAGATCCTGCCGCCCGTCCGCCCGCGCGGGAAACTCTTCTTCTTCGATTGCGATTCCACGCTCTCCTCGATCGAGGGGATCGACGAACTCGGGCGGGCCCGCGGGTCGGAGATCTTCAAAATGGTGGAAGAACTTACCAACCGAGCGATGAACGGCGAGGTTCCGATCAGCGAGGTCTTCGGGCTGCGGATGGAGATCATCCGCCCCGACCGGGCGACCGCGGATGCGGTGGCGCAGCGCTATCTGGAGACCATGGTGCCGGGCGCGCCGGAGGTGATCGCCCGTCTCAAGGCGGAGGGCTGGACGCCTGTCATCCTTTCCGGCGGTTTTGCGCCGCTGATACAGCCGCTGGCGCAGCGCCTGGGGATCGATCATGTGGAGGCCGTGCCGCTTCACTTCAACGAGGCGGGCGAGTACGCCGGTTATGGCACGGATTACCCTACCACGCGCAACGGCGGGAAGCCGGAGATCATCCGGGAATGGAAGCAGGCCCTGCTGCCGGAAGTCACGGCAATGATGGGGGACGGCGTCTCCGATCTCGAGGCGAAGGGGGAGGTGGATCTTTTCATCGGCTTCGGAGGGGTTGTCCCGCGCGAGGCGGTGAGGCAGGGGTCGCACGTCTGGCTGACCACCATGGCCGATTTTGGAAATGTTGACCTTCCGGCAGGAGCATCGGGCAAAGCCTGAGGGGCTCTTGATGGACGATGTGATAACCTTCCATCGCGGGGATCGGTGACCGTCCTTTTGATTAACCTTTTTGCAAACGGAGTGTTAATCGCGTGGTTGTAATGGTCTGATTTACAATGTGCGGTATAGGGTCGAATGCAACCATTGAAGCTTGAGGGAAACCGGT
Source organism: uncultured Luteolibacter sp. (assembly GCA_966211015.1). Classification (GTDB taxonomy): domain Bacteria; phylum Verrucomicrobiota; class Verrucomicrobiia; order Verrucomicrobiales; family Akkermansiaceae; genus Haloferula. Next base: position 6,612 of record CBIHMP010000162.1, read on the forward strand.
TCCAAGAGGTGGATAGGAGGCGCTTGTTTCCGGGAGAGCGACGGCAGATGGAGGAGACCGGGGAGCGTTGCGGAGTCCCCGGCAGTGTTTTTCCAGCGATGGTTTGTATCCCGGAAGTCATGCCTGTCTTTCCAATGAGCTGATCTCACGGTGTTTTCAACGAGCTGACGTAGCCGGAAGCTGCTGTGTCCGATTTTGAGAATGTCAGCATTTTAAGATCTGGAACCTAGATGTGATTCATGCCGTAGAAATACGCATATATGAAAAAAGCCTGTCTTGATTAAAGTTTCGGCTTGCGGATCACCCCCCTCGACATTAAAGCTCCGGAGTCATGAGCAACTCCAATGTCAATGCGGCGAAAGGCCGCCGGTACACCGCGAAGGAGAAGGCGGATATCATTGCCTTCGTCGACAAGGTGAATGCAGAAAAGGGCCGTGGCGGGCAAAGTGCCGCCTCGAAGAAATACAAGATCTCCCCGCTTACCATTTCGAGCTGGATTCGTTCCGGCGCAGGCGGTGGAGCCATTGGCAACAACGGGGCCGCGGTGGCGGGCCCGATCGGAAAGAAGCTCTCCAAGCTCCAGGCTTTGCACGACCAGATCGCGAAGGCAGAGAAGGAATTGGCCAAGCTGAAGGCTCAGTTCAATTCCCTGAAATCCGCCCTCTAACCCGAACTCGGATCAATCTCGAAACGCCCGTTTCCTCCGGCAGGAAACGGGCGTTTTATTTGGCTCGCGATTGCTTTTGAGACATGTTCTCAATAGATCCAGTGTATTACAAAGGATATAGTAAACTTCGTAGTTCTACGACCCTTGACTTACCTCAATGAAGCCGGAATAGGTCGAGCCGAGGGATAGTCTCCCTCCGGCGCAGCTGGCGGAGGTCGCTACTGGCGCTACGGGCTTGTCAGCAAGCCGCGGGCCAATGGACGTCCAATTCCAAATGTTGCCAGACCACATCTTCCCCCGAGAAGATGAACCGGCCGTGAAAACCGCGCTCGTCCAGCAGATGGGGCAGCCAGTGGATGTCGTCCTTCCACATCCGGTCGTAAGGGATGTCCCCCAGGCGGCACCAGAGAGGCTTCGCTTCCTCCGTCTCCACGGGGTCGCCCTCGAAGCAGCGGGCGAGGAAGACATGACAAAGGATATCCGGCACGTCCGACATCGCGAAATGGAGCTCGCCGTATTTCTTCGGCCGCAGGGCGGTGATACCCAGCTCCTCGCGGGTCTCCCGTACCACGCACTCCAGCGGGGTCTCGCCGGGGTCGATCTTGCCACCGGGCCCGTTGATCTTTCCCGCGCCCAGCCCGCGCTTCTTCTCGATCAGCAGGATTTCACCGTCGCGCACGATGAAGAGCAGCGTGGCATGGATCTCCGCCCGCCAGCTCGCCCAGTCGATCGGTGAAGGAGTCGTCATCGGCGGCGCTGTTGAAGCAGGAAATGGAAAAGTGGCAAGCCGGGAGGGGGGACCGCAGGGAGTCCGATGCGGCCGCCCTCTAAAGCATCTCTTCCACGAACTTCTGCTTGTTGAAAAGCGAGAAGGCGTCCGGCTCCTCGCCGGTACCGAGGAAGCGCGGGACGATGCCCAGTTGGTCGTGGATCGCCACCGCGACGCCGCCCTTCCCGGAGCCGTCCATCTTGGTCACGATCACGCCGTCGAGCGGACAGGCCTTGTGAAACTCCTTCGCTTGCTGCAGCGCGTTTGCCCCGGTTGTGGCATCCACCACCAGCAGGGTGAGGTGGGGCGCGGTCTCGTCGTTCTTGGCCAGGGTGCGTTTGATCTTCGATAGCTCCTCCATCAGGTTATGGCGGGTGTGGAGGCGTCCGGCGGTATCGCAGATCAGGTATTTCGAGCCGTCGGCGATGGCTTTCTGATGGGCGTTGAAACAGACCGAGGAAGGATCGGCATTCGGCTGGCCCTTCACCACGGGGATGTTGAGGCGTTGGCCCCAGCGCTCGAGCTGTTCCACCGCGGCGGCGCGGAAGGTGTCCGCGGCGGCGAGCACCGTCGGCTGGCCGCGGCGCTGCAGCCAGTGGGCGAGTTTCGCGCAGGAGGTGGTCTTTCCCACGCCATTGATGCCGACCACCAGGAAAACGAAGGGCTTGCCGTCCAGGCGTGGCAGCAGGGGCGGCGAGTCGGGAGGCAGCCGGTCCGAAACGTGGCGACGAGCGACATCAATGACGTCCTCCGCGTTCACCTGACGGCCCAGATCGCGCAGCTCCAGGATAATCTCCATCGCCAGCTTCGGCCCCAGATCGGCGGTCACCAGGTCGGCCTCGAGCTCGTCCCAGTCGATCTCCGCCTTGTTCGCGATCTTGTTGTAGAGGGATTTGAAAAAGCCGGCCATGGGGTGGCGGGGTTCTAGCG
>CBIHMP010000163.1:0-8951 GCA_966211015.1 uncultured Luteolibacter sp.
GGCTGGGCCGGCGGCAGAGGGGTAGGCGCGGGCATCGGAGGCAGCGCGGACGGCGAGGGCGGCGCGACCGCCACCACCTCCTTCTTCGGCTTCGGCGGCTCGGGGGCCACCGTCACGACCTTTGTCACCACTTTCTCCTCCACGCGCACCTCCTGCGCGCGCTCGATGCGGACGGCCACGGCGACTCCCGCGGCGAGCAATTGCCCGAAGGCGATCATGCCCAGCACCCAGCAAGACAGGCGGAAGGCGAGGGCGGATTGGCGGATCGTGCTACCCATGAACGGCAAATTATGCGCCCGCCGCAGGCGACGCAAGGCGGGAGGCAGGCGCATACGGCGAACTTCGCACTTGGAAAATGCGCCGCCGGCCGCGATGGGTGCGGCCGTGACAGGCGAGACCGGCACGCGCGGAAGCCACCCGGCCCTCGACGGCATGACGCCGCCGGAGGCGGCCGCGGCGCTACGCCACCTGCCGGGCCTCGTCTTTTTCGACACCGCGGGCCACCTGCCGGCCAGCTACGGGGCCCCGGTTTCCATCATCGCCGCGCGGCCGCGCCGGGTGCTGCAGGGCTCGCTCCACTCGCCGGAGGACCGCAGCCGCCTTGCCGCCGCCCTCGCGCAGGGTGCCGCCGGGGCAGCGCCGGACCGCGGCTTCCCGCTGGGCGGTCTCTGCGGCTGGACCGGCTACGAAGGAGACTTCGTCTTCGGGGACTATCCGGAAATGCTCGTTCACGACCATCGCAGCGGACAATGGCAGGAGGTGGGGAATCTCGCGCGGGAGATAACCATAGGAACGACCGGACCCGCCGGCGTCGGCGAATTCCGACCGCTGATGGCGCGGGATACCTTCCTGGCGGGCGTCCGCCGCGTTCACGAATGGATCGCCGCGGGAGACATTTATCAGGTCAATCTTGCCCAGGCCTTCGAGGCTCCGGTCCACGGCGGCGATCTCTTCGCCCTCTACGAGACGCTCCGTGAATGCTCCCCTGCTCCATTGGCCGCCTACCTCTCCCTGGCAGGCATGGAAATCCTCTCCTCCTCCCCGGAAACCTTCCTCCGCATGTCCGGGAGGGGGATCGAGACCAGGCCGATCAAGGGAACCCGCCCGCGTTTCGCGGATCCCGACGAGGACCGCCGCTCCGCCTACGAACTCCAGACAAGCCCGAAGGAAATCGCGGAGCTGGTGATGATCACCGATCTCCTGCGCAACGATCTGGGCCAGGTATCTGAATTCGGCAGCGTCCAGGTGGCGGAAATGCTCCAGCTCGAAACGCTGGAACAGGTGCATCACCTCGTCTCCACCGTGACGGGTCGATTGAGGGAGGGAGTCAGTCACGTCGATGCCTTGGCAGCCTGCTTTCCCGGCGGCAGCATCACCGGAGCGCCGAAGAAGCGGGCCATGGAAATTATCCGCGAGCTGGAAGAGATCCCGCGCGGGATCTACTGCGGGGCGATCGGCTACCTCGGCTATCACGGCGAAAGCCAGTTCAGCATCGCCATCCGCACGCTCGTGCGGGAGGAGAGCCGCCTCCGCTACCATGTCGGTGCGGGTATCGTCGCGGATTCAGACCCGGAAAAGGAGTACGAGGAGACCCTGCACAAGGCGGCGGGAATCCGCATGGCGGTGGAAAGATGTCAGGCGCTCGGCTAGGTTCCTCCGGGCAAGCCCGGCACTGGCACCGTTCACTTCACCAGCACCGCCCTGGGGATCTTCTTCTTTTGCCGCCTCAGCGCACGGATGATCTTCGGTGCCGCCGTCACGCGGAGCTGGATGCGGTCGCTCGCGTCGCGGGACCATTGCAGGAAGAGATCGCTGGTTTTACCCGCCACCACGACCGGGAACACTGCTTGGCGCACTTCGTCCGGGCGGTGGAAGTCGATGCGCTCCAGCAGCGAAAGCATCTGCTTGTCGTCGAAGCCGGTCTCCGCGATCTCGCGGATGCTTTCAAAAACGAAGGGCAGGTACTCCGTCTGCGTGCCGATGCGGACGGTCTGCCGCGGCGAATAGGCGGATTCCAATTCATCGAGCATCTCCTCCGAACTGGATTCACCCAAGCGCTCGTATTCCGCCATGATCCGGCGGCGGATCATCCAGCCGAGAAGCACAAGGAGCGCCCACACCGTGAGAGCGGCCGCGCCGAGGAGTCCGGAGATAGCGAAAGGGAAATCCATGAAAAAACTTTCCTGCCAGTATAGCCGCAACGGGCCGGAGGGAAAGGACGCAGTCTCCGGGCAACGCAAAAGGACTCTCATCCGATCGGACGGAGCACGGCCGCAGCTGTCCGGATGACAGCATCCGCTAGGGGGGCATGTTGACACATCGAAACCTATTTAGCTATAGGCAGGAGTCATGTTCCCTCCCTCCCGCCGGACCTTGGGCGTCCTCTGCATCATCGGGTTCACCCTCGCGGCCGCGGGTTGGTTCCAGGTCTTGAAACAAGAGGGGCCGTCCGCAGCAGCGGGAGACGTGTCTGCCAGGGATGGCGCCTCGTCCACCAAGGCGGGCGCGCGCAGGACCGGTTCCGCGGACGCGAAGATCATGAGCGACCCCCGCAGCATCCGCTTGGTCGAGCTGATGGAGGAAATGGACCAGAGTGCTGAAGCGGGGAAGCCGAACCCGGCGTTCATCAAGGCCACCGAACTGACGCTGAACGATTCCCTTTTCCAGCGCCGCCAGCGTGACTTCCGCATGCTGATGGAGAAAATGAGGCCGGAAGACGCGGAGGCGATCCACCGGCACTTCAAGGCACTGGAACGGGAGGGACGTTATTTCGGGCCCGAATACGGAGCCTTCGCGATGCGCTGGGGCCAGATCGACGGCGAGAGCGCTCTCGCCAATTGGGCGGATCGCCCGCCCCACGAAAAATCGGTTCACGATCTGGCGAACTTCGTCACCGGCTGGGCGACGGAGGATGCCGAGGATGCCTTGGGCTGGATCGAAGGAAACAAAGAGCTTCTGGGTGAAGCGAATGCTTATCCGCATCTGCTGGCGGGATGGCTGGTCAAGGATCCAGTTGCGGCCACCGCTTGGCTGACCAATGGAAATCTCGATCCCCAGCAGTACCGCCAATGCGTGCAGGCGGGAGTACTGGACAAGATTTACTCCGATGGCCTGGACGGCGCGAGCGAATGGCTCGCCTCCCTGCCCGACACCAGCGAAGAGCTTTCGACCGCGTCCAAAATGGGCTGGGCAACCCACATCGCCCACCTCGGGAATCTCGATCCCGCCTTGGCCGCCACCACCTGGAGCAAGGTCGGGAGCCAGCCTTGGATGGGTCCGGAAGATTTCCAACGCTTCTGCGGATCCGTGGCCGGGGGAAATCAAGGTAGCTTGGAAAGCTTCGCCGAACAGCTTTCAAAAAGCTGGCCGGAGGCGGAAGCAAGCGCGCAGTTCGGTCGCTGGACCGAGCAGAATCCCGCCGCGGTGGGAGCCCTGCTATCCCAGCTCCCCCCTTCTAGGGTTCGCCAAGCCGGCATCGACGGCATGCTGCAGGTGCTGGATCGCTCCGATCCGGGGCTGGCAGAAACGTGGCGGGGACAGCTCGGGCGATAGGCCCGGGGCGGTTTCCTGAAACCCCGGCTTGCCCCATGGCGTAAGATGGGCCCCAAACTCATGCGTACTGCTGTCTTCCTCGCCCTGCTCGCCGCCTCGGATGCTGCCGAATTCGAAAGCACCTTCTTTGCGGAGCCCCTGAGAGATCCGATGGAGATCGCGCTCGCTCCGGACGGCGATCTCTTCGTGGTCGAGCGGGAAGGCCGCATCCTGCGGGTGCGCCCGTCCACCGGCGGGGTCTTTGAAATCGGCAATCTCGAAGTGACGGCGCTGCGGGAGGCGGACAAGGATTCCGCTTGGGCACGCGAGGATGGCATTCTCGGAATCACGCTGGACCCAGCCTTCTCCCGGAACCGCCGCCTTTATCTCTACTACAGCCACCCGAAGGAGTTGTTGAACCGTCTCTCCCGTTTCGAGCTCAAGGACAGCAAAGTCGATCCTGCTTCGGAGAAGGTGCTGCTCGATGTGGTCACCGACCGGCGCAACCGGGTCTGCCATCAGGGCGGATCGCTCGCCTTCGGCCCTGATGGACTGCTCTACCTGAGCACCGGGGATAACACCAACCCTTTCGAGAGCAATGGCTACGCACCCATCGATGACCGCGAAGGCCACGATCACGCCAACGCAATGCGCAGCGCAGGAAATACCAGCGATCTGCGCGGCAAGATCCTGCGAATCCGCCCGACGGAGAGCGGTTACGAGATCCCGCCGGGAAACCTCTTCCGGCCCGGCACCGCCAGGACCCGCCCGGAGATCTACGTGATGGGCTTGCGGAATCCCTTCCGCATCTCGATCGATCCGAAAACCAATGTCCTCTATTGGGGCGAGGTCGGCCCGGATGCCGGCAAGGAAGGCCCGAAAGGACCGCGCGGCCATGACGAGGTGAACCAAGCGAAAGCGGCCGGGAACTTCGGCTGGCCCTTCGTCATCGCGGACAACAAACCGTACGCCATCGTCGATTTCGCCACCCGTCAGCCGGGAGCAATGACGGATCCCGCCGCCCCGAAAAATCCCGGCAAGCACAACAGCGGCCTCGCCGATCTGCCCCCGGCAAAGCCGGCCTTCATCTGGTATCCCTACGCGCCCAGCGAGAAATTCCCCGCGCTCGGCAATGGCGGCCGCAATGCGATGGCCGGTCCCGTCTTCTACCACGATGCCGGCAGAAAGTACAATCTGCTCGGCCCAGAAGACGACCACACCCTGCTGGTTTACGATTGGATCCGCGGAAAGATCTGGAAGGCAAAGCTGGGGGTGGAGGAGAAGCTGCAATCGCTGGAGGTGCTCATGGGCGATCTAAAGCATCCCATGGACATGGAAATGGCGGCGGACGGCACCCTGTGGCTGCTGGAGTACGGGACGGAGTGGTACTTCAACCGCGACGGCCGCATCCGCCGCATCCGGCCTGCCGGTAGCAACCAGGCTCCTCAGGTAACGGCCAGTGCTGCCGGGGCAACCTACACCGCAAGCGCCACCGATCCGGACGGGGACCAACTCGAGATTTCTTGGTGGGTGACGGAAGGCGCGGACGAGCGGAAGATCGGCAGCGGCCCGGTTCTCGCGCTTTCATCGCCGGGAGGCACGGAGCTACGCGCGGTAGCCACCGATGCAAAGGGTGCCACGGCCTTCGCGCGGATCCCGCTGGTAGAAGAGCAATCCGCGCCGCCGCTGGAACTGGAATTCGCCGGGGAGCCGAAAGGCCTGGGCTTCGGGGAGGAACTCCGCTTTTCCGTCAAAGGTCAGGCCGACCCGGCAAAAATGGTGGTACGCGCCCGCTATATCCCTCCGACGGGCCACGACGCAGGCGGCGTGCAGTTTCCGGCGGACATCGAGAAGCTGGTGGTTTCCAAGCAATGCTTCGCGTGCCATCAGGTGGACAAGACCTCGGTGGGACCGGCGTATCTCGACGTGGCAATGAAGTACCGCCTCGATGCGGGGGCGCAAGCGCGCCTTGCCGCCAAGTTGAAAGCGGGCGGCGGCGGCGTGTGGGGAGAAGTGCCCATGCCTCCGCAAGTCGCCGTTTCCGATCCGGAGGGCGAAGCCATCATCCGCGCCGTGCTGGGCCTGGCCGAAGGAATGGCGGAAAGCCGCGGCACGGCGAAGGGCCTGCTGAAGCTCGCCGCGCAGCCGCCCCACGCGGAGTCCGGCGGGGCTTGGGAAATCACGGCCGAAGCTCCGGGATATCGCACCGCACGTACGCGCATCCCGGCGAAATAACCGGGGATACCCGGCGGGCCGCTATCGGGCGGGGCCGGGCAAGCGGAACGAGGCGGAAAGGGACCCGCCTGCATGGAAGCTCCCATCATCCAATATCTCCACCCAGACCTCCGCGGGACCCGCCGCTTTCTTGCCGGGACTTACCAAGTACTGGGCCGTCTGCGCACCCGCCTTGAACTTCACCCGCCGCTGGCTCGACTGCACCCGGCCGTCGGCTTCCTGGCGAGTGATCAGAAGCGTCACGGCGACCGGTTTCGGATTCCCTCCGGAGCGTAGCAATTTCACCGCCATGGCCTTGTTGAAACCGGAGACGCCCGCGACGGACACGGTCGGTTCTCCATCGAGAATAGTCACCGAGGCCACCGGTTCCGTTTCGGAAATCCGATACCCGATGGTCGGAAGCAAACGCAGCATCACGGATTCATCATCTTCCGCCTTATGGTCGGAAACCGGGACGACATTCACCACCATCACATCGCGGCCTTCTTTGAACGTCACGCTGGTTTTCAGCTTGCGATAGTCCGCGCCCATATCGGCTGAGCCCTCCATGCGGAAGTGGACCTGCAGCGGCCGGGACAGATCGCCGGTCCGGGTGAGGGTAAAGGTTCCCTTGTCCGGCATGCGCCCGGAGACTGCCTCGTCCGCGGTCGCGTCGCCGGCCACCACGGAAATCACCGGTTCATCGTCGGAGATGGAGAGCATCGCCATCATCGGCGAGCCTTGGAAGTAGCCATGAGCGGATCGGATCTCGGCGCGGATGATCTCAGTTCCCTCGGCGCTGGCGTCCTGAAGCACCCCCAGGGTGACACTTTGCGAGAGCCAGCCTGCCGGAATCACCACGCTCCAGCGCCCGTCCCCGAGGGCTTCGGCTCCGGCGATGGTGAAGTCCTTGTCCACCTCGGCAGCCCCGTCCACCTGGAATACGACCGTGGTATCCGCATCGCTCGTCCTATTGCGGGCAAATGTCAGTGTCGCCTCCCCTTCGCTGCCCTCCTCCAGGCTCCCTTCGCTTTCCAAGCTGACCACGGAGAAGTCGGCATCCCCGCCGATCTTGAAACCGCCGATGGCATGGGAGAATGCGGCGTACATCTCCATTCCATCCTCAGCCTCGTGGAATGCCACCCTGCCCGCCGGGGTTGCCAGGGAATCGCTGGACCAGATAGGAGCGACGGCATCCGGCCAAAGATAGATGCGCTTGCCCGTAACCACCCAAAGGGACTGTCCCAGCCCGGGCGTAAGCCCCAGGATAGGCTCCGCTGACGCTTTCCAAGAAGCACTCTCGGTGTAGGCACCCGCTCCGTCCGGGAGATAGCGTTTGATCTCCCCGTTTCCGAGCCCGGCGGAGAAGCCTCCGTTCCCCACCGCTACCGACCGGAAATCTCCCGGAATCGTGAGCTCGTGCAGCCGGGACCGGAGATCGAAGATAAAGATACCCTCTTCCGGTACCGCCACCACGGCTTCGGGACTCCCATCGCCATCCACATCGGCGACCCCCATGGAGTTCACGCCTCCCCATGATCCGTCGAGATTCGGCGAACGCCATTCTTGGCTCCGGGTCGCCAGATCAAAGACCCTTACATACGTGCCCTCGGAGCCCGAATGCGCCCTGTCGTTTGCCGTGACAACTTCCAGATCGCCATCCCCATCGACATCCAGCACCTCGACCTGAGTGAATGGCGATCCGTCCGCCCTGTCGGCGGTTTCCCACTTCAGCTCGAATTCCCGCGCATCGGTAAAGCCGTAGATCTCGACGATGCCATCATAGAGCCAATCGGCGGCAATGACGATCTCCTGGCGGCCGTCGCCATCGATGTCCCGCAACTTCAGATCCCGGAGGCCGGTCCACGAATAGTCGCGGGCGATGGGGCCGGAAATCCCGAGGAGTGCCAGGGTTTCCGGATCGAAGACCAGGATACGGCCGCTCCCGTACCCGGACCTGGACTCCCGGCTGGCGGTCACCAATTCCGGCTTGCCGTCTCCCGTCACGTCTCCGGTCACGGGACTGATAAAGGGGCCATCAAGATGAAAGCTCTGCCACTCCCATGAACGGGTGAAGGGATCGACGATGTTCAAGCGGTCCTCGCCCGTGGTGTTGGAGCCGCCGCTCCAAATCAGTTCGGCGACCCCGTCCTCGTCCGCATCGGCTACCGCGATCCGGGGGATGCCGGAATCGGGGTTGGAAATCTTCCATTCCTCCACTGGATTACCCGCGCCGAGAGTGAGAACATGGACGTTGCCATGTTGCCCGTCGCCGTAGATCAACTCCGGTGCAGGATCGGCATCCACGTTTCCGATTTCGATGGCGCTGATATCGAGGCCGGCGCGGTACGACCATTTCGTAGCCTGGGTATCCACGTCGTACGCATAGATGTCGTACCAGGCATTCGCGGCGATCAGTTCGTCGCGTCCATCGCCATCGATATCCGCCGTGCGGAGATTCGCACCGAAGCCTCCGCTTCGGGTCCATTGGATCGCGCGGGTGCCTACATCGACTACATGCCCGGAAGTCGTGGCGATCTCCAACGAAGGATCACCATCCATCTGGGCCACCACCACATCGGTTCCAGTAGGACCTTGCACGTTCCACAGCGCCTGTCCCGCGGCGTCGAAGACCCTCAAGCCGCTGCCGGTCAGCACGATGAGTTCCGCGACCCCGTCGCCGGTCAAATCCGCGGGGCAGAAGTCGCTGAGGCTCGTGACCGGTCGAAAGGCGGCGATCTCCTTGAAATCGGCGAGGGAGTGGTAAAAAAACCGCCCGTCCTCCAGCCCGACCACCAGCTCGCGGTCCGTTCCGCCGGTGACGTGGGCCGACGTCATCCTTGCCATCTTCGGCCCGTAATAGGCTCCGTCGATCGAAGGGTAAGGTGTCTGTACGTGCATCTGCTGGTATCCCTTCGTCGAGGGATCGTACCCGAGGACGTACCAGAAATGATTCCCGCCGAACCCGCCGTTCGCGGTTGCCGAAATGAACAGCTCCGTACCGTGCTCTCCTTCCACCGGCACCAGGCCTGCTTGTCCGATCTGCGTACCGTAAACGCCGTAGCTCCAAAAGGGCGACCCTCCGGGATTCGCTGCGATAGTCCACGGCTCGCCCGCCTTTGCAGAGACATCGGCCGGTGCCGCCATGGGCGCTTTACCAGTCTCAACGGGAGCCCCGGGACTATCGTAGAAGAGGGGTTGTGAGC
>CBIHMP010000164.1:0-8845 GCA_966211015.1 uncultured Luteolibacter sp.
CCCGACCGTGGCGGTAGCAGCTCCCGCCGTAGGAAGCGCTGCGGAAAAGATCGCCGCGCTGGCGGCTCAGGCGGAGAATTGGGAACCCGCGCGGCGGCTTGGCACCCTGCGGAGCACCATGGTTTTCTCCACCGGGAATCCGGAAGCGGACCTCATGTTCGTGGGGGAGGCCCCGGGCTATCAGGAGGAACAGCAGCGCCAGCCCTTCGTGGGCGCAGCGGGCCAGAAGCTCAACGACATCCTCAAGGCAATGGGGCTCGAACGCGAGGCCGTGTACATTTCAAACATCGTCAAATTCCGCCCCGGCATGCCGGGGCAGACGACGAACAACCGCAAGCCCACGCTGGAGGAGATGGCGTCCTGCATGTCCTTCATCCGCGCGGAAGTGGAGATCGTGAAGCCCCGCTGCATCGTCGCCCTTGGCGGCACCGCGGCGGAGGGCTTGCTCGGTCTCACCGGTGCGGTTGCGGCAATGCGCGGGAAGTGGCACGAGTTCGCGGGGATTCCCGTGCGCGTGACCTATCACCCGGCCTATTTGCTCCACAACAACTCCGGCAGCCAGGACAAGCGCCGCGTCTGGGAGGACATGCTGGAGGTGATGGAAAAGCTCGGCCTGCCGGTCTCGGAGAAGCAGCGTGGCTACTTCCTGCCGAAGGCTTGACCCGCAAGTTTCCATGCAGCCTTCCGTCCTCGTCCTCAGCACCGGCGGCACCATCGACAAGGTGTACTTTGACGCCTCCTCGGAATACGAGATCGGCGAGCCGACGGTGCCGCACGTCTTCCGTGAAGCGGGAGTCCAGCTTCCGTGGCGTCTGCACGGCCTGCTGAGAAAGGACAGCCTGGAAATGACCGGGGAAGATCGCGCGGCGATCCGGGCTGCATGCGAGGAAGCGCCGGAATCCCGGATCCTCGTCACCCACGGCACGGATACCATGAGTCTCACGGCCGAGGTGTTGAGGGGCATCGAGGGGAAAACGATTGTTCTAACCGGAGCGCTCGCTCCCGCCCGCTTTCGCGTGACGGATGCCGTCTTCAATCTCGGGCTCGCCCTCGGCGCGGTGCAATCGCTTCCCGCCGGAGTTTATCTCGCGATGAACGGAACGATCTTCGAAGCCGGGAAGGTGCGGAAAAACCGCGAGGCGGGCAGGTTCGAGGCTTTGTGACGCTTTCGTTTCCCCGGCTCGCAGGGTGGGGGTCGATCTTTCCTTGCGGGGACGGGGCTGAAGCGGCAGTTTGCAAAAATCTGCAGAAAGTTGTCCCGAGGGGGGCGGCTTCGTTCGTCGTCCTGTGAACTCCGTACGACATGAGCACGCAAACCGTAGAACCCGAGCGAGCCGCCACCCGGCCGGATCATCCCGTTGTCTCCCGCGAGGAATGGCTGAAGGCCCGCAGGGAGTTGCTGGACGAAGAGAAGAAATTCACCCGGCAGCGGGATACCCTCAGCGCCAAGCGGCGGGAGCTTCCCTGGGTCAAGGTGGACAAGGATTACGTCTTCGAGGGACCCGGGGGGCAACGCTCCCTGGCCGATCTCTTCCAAGGACGCAGCCAGTTGATTGTGCATCATCTGATGTTCACGCCGGGCGACAAGGAAGCCTGCCACGGATGCTCTTTCCAAGCCGATCACATTGGCGGCCCGCTGATGCACCTCAAGCATCGCGATGTGATGATCGTCGCGGTTTCCCGTGCGCCGTGGACCGATATCGCGCCTTTCAAGCAGCGCATGGGCTGGGAGTTCGATTGGGTGTCCTCGTATGGGACGGACTTCAACCGCGACTATCGCGTGACCTTCACGCCCGAAGAGGTGGCGAGCGGCGAAACCGGCTACAACTACGGCACCTCGCCGTACCTTCTGGAGGAACTGCCGGGCGTTAGCGTCTTTTTCAAGGACGGGGCGGGAGACATTTACCACACCTATTCCACCTACGCCCGCGGTCTGGATGAGCTCCTGGATGCGAACCATTATCTCGACCTGACGCCGAAGGGCCGGGGCGAGGAAGACCCGCAGGTCTGGCCGCGCTATCACGACCGCTACGAGAGCACGGAAGGCAAGACCTGCTGCGGCGGTGGCGGCAGCTGCTAGAAAGATCTCACGTCTCCGGGGCTCTTTGTCCCCGCAACTAAACTACCCGAAAAAATATCGTCATGTCACATTACGTTGATGGATTCGTTCTGCCGCTTCCCAAGGACAAGGTGGAAGTTTACCGCGAAATCGCCGAAAAGGCCTCGAAGATCTGGATCGAATACGGCGCCCTGGAATACCGGGAATGCGTTGGCGACGATATGGAAGTGAAGGATTTGGTTCCCTTCCCGAAACTCGCGGGTGCCGGAGCAGAGGAGACCGTGGTGATCGCCTACATCGTCTATAATTCCCGGGAACACCGGGACGAGGTGAATGCGAAGGTGATGGCGGATCCCCGCCTTCAGGAAATGTGCGGGGCCGAGGGAATGCCCTTCGATTGCTCGAAAATGGCTTACGGCGGCTTCAAGTCGATCGTGTACGCGAAGGCTTGAGGGAAGGATCCCGACGAAGCGTCAGGCCGGGAAGGACGGATCGCCGAAAAAAATGAGGCGGAAATGTCCCGGAAAGCGCCCGTCGTTCGTCATGCTGATGACTCCCACTGAAAACCAATCGAATTACAGAAAATGAACGCGACTCTTACCACCACCAAGATCGAGCCTTACCTTCAATTCGGCGGCCGTTGTGAAGAGGCCCTCGAATTCTACCGCCAGGCCCTGGACGGCCAGGTGGAGATGCTGATGCGCTTCAAGGATGCTCCCGACGGCCCTTGCGAAGGCGCGCCCGAGATGGATGGTAACCAGATCATGCACGGTTCCGTCCGTATCGGCGAAACCATGCTGATGGCCACCGACTTCGGCTGCATGGAAGGCGGCGGCTCCGGCTTCGGCGGCTTTTCGCTCTCGCTGAGCGCGGCCGACGAGGCGCAGGCCAGGAAATACTTCGACGCCCTCGCCGAAGGCGGCACGGTCCATGCGCCGCTGAACAAGACCTTCTTCTCGCCGTGCTTCGGGGTGGTGCAGGACAAATTCGGCGTGAACTGGATGGTGATCGTGCCCGCCTGACCGCCCGCCGGATTCCAACCACCGCCCCTCCCGGATCATGTTTAAGAAAATCCTCATCGGCCTGGTAGTGCTCCTCGTCCTGCTCGCCATCGTGGTGGCGCTCCAGCCGTCGGATTTCAGGATCAGCCGCTCGGCCGCCATCAGCGCGCCGCCGGAAAAGGTCTTCGCCCAGGTGAACGAACTGCGCAACTGGGAGGCGTGGTCACCATGGGCGAAGATGGATCCTTCCATGAAGCAGACCTATGAAGGTCCGGCCGCGGGAAGCGGGGCCGTCTCCCGCTGGGCCGGCAATAACGAGGTGGGGGAGGGCAGCATGACCATCACCGAAAGCAAGGCCCCCGAGCAGGTGCGGATTCGGCTGGAATTCATCAAGCCGATGGCCGGCACCAGCGATGTGAATTTCACCTTCAAGCCGCAGGGAAGCGAGACGCTCGTGACCTGGAACATGGCCGGGAAGAGCAATTTCGCTGGCAAGGCTTTCGACCTTTTCATGGACATGGACAAAATGCTGGGCAGCCAGTTCGACCAAGGTCTGGCGCAGCTCAAGGCGGTCTCCGAAACACCGGACGCCCCGCGGAATTGAATCTCAGACAACCATCATCATGCCCCTGAAACATCACTACCCCGTCGGTTCGGAAGCCAATCCGGAGCGCGAACCGAGCCAGTACATGTTCCTTTTCCGGCACGGAAAGTGGGATGAGGGCCTCTCCGCGGAGGAGATCATGAAGATCATGGAGGACGTCCGCACCTGGTTCGATGCCCTGGCAAAGGCAGGCAAGGTCGCGGGAGGAAGCCCTCTCATGGAAGGCGGGAAAACCGTCCGTATCGGGAACGGCGGTGCCTCGGTGAGCGACGGTCCTTTCGTCGAATCCAAGGAAGCCGTCGCCGGGTACCTCCTGCTCAGGGTGGACAGCATGGAAGAGGCGGTGGAAATCGCGAAGACCTCGCCTCTTCTCAGACATGACGCCACCATGACCACCGAAGTCCGGGAAATCGCCCCCGAGTGTCCGGTCTATGTACGGCTGCGGGAGATGGCTGCCGCCGTTTGACGACGCGGCTCCCGCTAGCGCCGGATCGGCGAAGCGGGAGATTTTCCGTCGGTCATGACGACAGGGCGGATCAGGCCCTGCTCGTCGTACCCGATCTTCTCCACCGCGATCTTCCGGCCGCCGCGGAAGGGGGCGGCCTTCCTGGCGGTTTCCCAGCGGTGATAGACGATGAACCATTCCTTGGTGGCCGGGTTTTCCACGAAGGAGTGATGCCCCGGCCCTTGGTGTTTGGCGTCGCTTTCAAGGATGCAGCCGCGGTATTTCCAAGGACCGGCCGGCGAGGGGGCGGTAGCATAGTGGACGGAGTAGGAGGAGTCGTTCCACCTGCCGTGGCTGTAGGAGAGGTAGTAGGTTTTTCCCCGCAGGTGCATGAAGGGGCCCTCGGTGAATTTTTCGGGCTGTGGAATTTCCACCTCCCGTTTCAGGGAAATCATGTCGGCACCCATCTCGAAGACCCGTAATTTCGCTCCGGCGCTTCCGCCGGCGTAGAACCAAGCTTTTCCGTCGGCGGGATCCACGAAAACCATCGGATCGATGGCCTCGAAGCCGTCCCCGCCCGTCAGAAGCGGCTTGCCGGAGTCGCGGAAAGGACCGGCGGGCGAATCCGCCGTGGCGACTCCGATCCGGCTCGGGGTAGGGTTCTGGGGCCCGACGGAGTAGTAGAAGTAGAACTTCCCGTCCTTTTCGGCGAGCGCGGGAGCCCATGCCCCGTGCCACGATGCCCCGTCCTCCTTGACCCAGGGAACCTTCCTGAGCTCGAGGATTGTTCCTGCCCGTTTCCAGGAGCGGAGATCGCTCGAGCGATAGGCGGCGAAAACCGGCTCCCGGCTGCGGGGCTCGGTGGGGTAGAGCCAATACTCGCGGCCGCTGACGCAGGCGTGGGGGTCCGCCCCGTCCATCACGGGATTCGCGGCGAGGGGAGGGAGGTGAAGCAGGCCGATCAGGGCGAAGCGGACGATCATGAGGCCGTTATTACCACCACCGGACGCCCGGATCTTGCGGATTTTCCATTTCCCGCACCGCCGGCGCTACACCGTCATGGGAATCGCTCCGTGGGGGTCCCGCAGCTGGTGGAGGCGGGACATGCCACCCCGCACCTCGCGGAGAAGCTCGCCGACCTCGTGCCGGAGATCTTCATCGGTGGCGGGATCGTTCCATAGCCGCAGGAGCACGCGTTCCAGCCGGCGGTCGCTGCGCTCGCATTCGCGGGGCAGGCCTTCCCGGAAGGTGGGGAAGCGGCGGTTCACCAGACACATCCAGATCTGCTGGAATCCCGCTTCCCGGCTGAAGCCGAAGTCCGGGGTGCCGCCGCCGGTGCGGATCAAGGTGGCGATCCGGTCTGCCTGCGCGTTCCGCTCCGCCGCCAGCTCCCGGCACAGCTTCGCGAGCATATCGGATTCCGAGATGCTCATCGCCTGCTGGTAGGAACACACCGAATCGAGCGTGCGGGTCAGGGCGGTCTGGAGGGACACGGAGGAAGCTTGAGTCGGAAGCCGAAGCTCGTTCATCCCCGCACGTTTGCAGGTGCCATGCCGAAAGTCATCCGGGGGGAAATCCTGAGGGGAAGTCTCGGCGCTGCAAGTGTTCCACGGAAGGGCACCTGTTAGGGAATACCCGGGAAACCGAAGCAATCTGCAATCCCTCGCGCTCCCGCGTAGCGCTTTGCAATCTAAATGCCCTCGAGTTGGGAGACGATTCCCTCCGCCGCTCGGGACCAGGCTTCGGCGAAGGTGGGGTGGTAATGCGGGATGGCCAGGTAGCCGGGAGCGGTGAGTCCCAGTTCGAGGGCTTCTTGCAGGAGATGACCGGTTTCCGCCACCTGCGGCCCCGCCCCGCTCGCGCCCAGCAGCCTGCCCTCCGCGGCATCCGCGATGATCTTTACGAATCCCCGGCGGCACCCGGCGATCATGCCTTTCCCGTGGTCGGCGTAGTCCGCTTTCGCCGAGAGGACGGGCCTTCCTTGAGCCGCAGCTTCCTGCAAGGACAGGCCGATCTGGACGCACTGCGGTGCCGTGAACCAAGCAGTCATCGCCGAGCGCCGGTTCCACTCGGCCGGCGCGTCGCGGACGCCGTCCTTCACCAGCCGTACCGCGTTCTTTCCGGCGACTTCGCCTTGGATCACCGCCAGATGGACCACCGGCACGGGACTGGCGCAGTCTCCCGCAGCGAAGACATCGGAACGCGAGGTCGCACAGCGTTCGTCGATCACGATCCTGCCCTTCTCCGTCGCGATCCCGATCTCCTCCAAGCCCAAGCCGGAGGTGGAAGGCGAGCGGCCGGTCGCCATCAGGAGGGCATCGCTTTCCAGCGATTCCGCGGCACCTTCCAACTCCAGCCGGAAGCCGCCCTTTCCGTGGTTTACCGATTTCAGCGTGGTCTCCTTGAGGAAGCGGATCCCGCGGGCCATACTTTCCGCCTCGATCACGGCGGAAATTTCCGGGTCCAGACCGCCCATGATCGTGCCCCCCCGGGCGATCACCGTCACCTGGCTGCCCAGACCCTCGAAAAGGTGCGCGTACTCCATGCCGACCGCTCCTGCACCCACCACGGCCAGGTGGCGGGGAAGGAATGGGAGGTGGACCACGTCGTCGCTGGTCCAGTAAGGCGTCTCCGCCAGCCCGGGAATTTCCGGGATCGAAGTGGCAGACCCGGTGGCGATGACGTAGGCGTGCGCGGAAAGCAGGCGGGCGCGGCCGTCGGGAGCCGTGAGTTGGAGCTCATGGGGCGTTTTGAAGGCTGCGGTGCCGCGGAGCAGTTCGTACGCCCCGGTAGTCATCTCGTGTTCCCTGGCTTGGCGGAATTCAGCGATCAGGTCCCGGACCCGCTCGCGGAGTGCCTCCGGGTCGAGTTCCGGCGGCCCCACGCGGATGCCGAAGCGGGAGGCATCCCGGATCTGGCGCATGCGGTTCGAGGTTTCGATGAGAATTTTGGAGGGCATGCAGCCGCGGAGGACGCACAGCCCGCCCAGGATGGGGGCACACTCGATCAGGGCGGTCCTCGCGCCGAGACTTGCGGCGGTTCTTGCGGCGGCATGGCCACCGCTGCCCCCGCCGATCACGATCACCTCATGCGATGCGGCTGCTTTCATGGCGGGTGGCACGGTCGGCGGCCATCCATCCGGAGTCGCCCCGGACGAAGTTGAAAACGGCATCCGCTTCGAAGGAGTCCTCCCGATGGACATGCCGCTCGATCTCCACGGAATCTTCTGAAATCCGGATGAAGTGGAAGCCTTGGGGTTCGCCTTGCAGGCGGGTGGAGCAGACCGTCGCCGCTTGGGAAACGATGCATTGCCATCCATCCCGCGCGCCGAGGACGCCGAGGTGGGACCTGTGGAAATGGCCGCAGAGCACCAGATCCACCCGGTGCTTCCCGATCAGCGCGAGCAGCTCCTCCAGCGGCTGCACGACGTCCCGCCGGTGATCCTCCGGAGCGATCAGCGGGTGGTGCAGCACGAGCACCCGGAAGGTGCCCGGAGCCCCGGCGAGCCGCTGGTCGAGGCGATGCAAGGCGTCCCGCGTGAGATGACCGGTGGACCAGTCTGCATGCAGGCCGAAGGGCTTCGAACTATTGATGCCGGCAACGTGGAGGCCGGGGGCAGTATAGACAGGCTCGATGTTCGAGCCGAAGGTTTGCCGGTAGCGCTTGAAAGGAGCGAAGAAGCGATGGAAGGGCTGGTTCAAGGCCGGGATGTCGTGATTCCCCGGAATGACGAGACGCGGGCGCGGGAGGCGCTCAACGAAGTATTTGGCTTCGGCCAGCTCCGCGCGCCGCGCCCGCATGGTAAGATCCCCGCTCAGGATCGAGAGGTCGGGCGCAAGCTGCTCCGCCCTTGCAAGAAAGGAGGAGGCAACCACGGGATCGGCCGCGCCGAAGTGGGGATCCGAAAGATGGAGAAGACGGATCATGCTGCGGTTTTCTCTTCGTCGGCCAGATTCTGGCGGGTGGTGAGGACATGGAGGTGGCCCGGCTTGATCTCCATCCGGATCGGAAAACGCATCCGGAGGATCTCGCCGTCCAGCATGACCACCGTGTCCTTCCGGCTACCGCCGCGAAGCTCCAGCCGCGAGGCTTGGAACCGGAGCAGTTCCGGATTCTCCTCTTGGCGGCCGAAAACGTAGTCGAGCATCCCGCGCACCGCCGCGGCGGCACTCCGCTGGGTACCGATATAGGCGGTGAAGCTGCCGGACCGGAAGTCCGTGCGCGCGGGGACGATGCCGCGCGTCGCCTTGTAGCGCCCCGGCACGAAGGCGGCGAATTTGGTGCGCGCGCCGCCCCGTGCATCGCCATCCCATGAAAGCGGGATCGGGCGGGCTTCGGAGAAGTAGCGCGGTAGCCCTGCGGCCAGCCGCAGGGCTTTCTTCCACCACAGGCCGCCGTGGTCCCGGCGCTCGAAGGTGCGGGCGAATTCCGGGTAGAAGCCGAGGATGAGGGTGCAGAGGCAGGCGTGGCCGCCGACATCGAGCACATCGACCGGCAGCGCCTCCGCGGAAGCGAGGAAGCGTACGGCTTCCTCCATTTCCAAGGGTACTCCGACGTCGCGGGCCGCGAGATTGAAGGTGCCCATCGGCAGGATGCCGAGCGGAGTGGCGGAGCCTCCGAGCTGCCGCGCTGCGGCTGAAACGGTTCCGTCTCCTCCCGCGATGAGGATTGCCTGCGGCCTCGCATCCATCGCCGCTTTCAAGCTGCGGTCGATGGCTCCCGGTTCGACCATGGAG
>CBIHMP010000165.1:0-8843 GCA_966211015.1 uncultured Luteolibacter sp.
ATCATGGAAGCGTCCCCACTGCGGGGAATCTGCGGGATCAGCGACCACGGTCCGATCGCCAAGCGACTGCGTTCCCGGATGGACCTGATCAACCGGCTGGCGGGCGATCATCCCATCTACAAGCGGGTGGATTTCAATGATCCGGGGGATCTGGGATTCGCCATGAGCGACTACATCCCGCCCGCGGAGTATCGCGAAAGCGAGTTCGTGAGGGAAGTCTTCGGCGAGCTGGCGATGAACGACGTCCTCTTCGGGATGCTGGTTCAGGGGCAGCGGAGGAAAGCCTACATCAACTGCTATCTCCGTAACCGCACCTATGCTTTCCAAGCCCGCGAGCGCTTCGACGCGATCCTCCTCACCGCGCGGGGGGTGCTCGACCGGATGGAGGCGCACAATGTCGAGATGGCGGTGCGGCGGCAATTGCTCATGACGCGCTCCGGCGCGCATATGGCGGTGCTTATCACCAAAAAGCCCGGCGAGATTTTCCCGCTAAACCACGCCGCGGTGAGCCTGACGG
Organism: uncultured Luteolibacter sp.; assembly: GCA_966211015.1. Classification (GTDB taxonomy): domain Bacteria; phylum Verrucomicrobiota; class Verrucomicrobiia; order Verrucomicrobiales; family Akkermansiaceae; genus Haloferula. The sequence goes on from CBIHMP010000165.1 coordinate 518, forward strand.
AGACGTGGTGGGGGCCGGACGAGGCCACCTTCCAGCTTTCCGCAGCGCGACTGGAGAGCTTGGAAGCCGAGCTGGACGGCGCTTGGGAGAATCCCGTCACCGCGAACTGGACCGAGGTAAAGCTAGATCTGGGAGGCGGCGAGGTCTCCGTACAGGTCCTGCCGAAATTGAGCGGCGAGATGATCCTGATGTATCAGATGAAAGGGGCTGAGCCAGCAGGGGAGGAGGAGATGTCGATCCTGACACGGCGCCAGCGCGAGATCATGGATTGGATCGCGGAAGGCAAGACCAGCGCGGAAGCGGCGATCATCCTCGGCATCAGCCCGCGCACCGTGGAGAAGCATCTTGAAGCCGTTTTCCAGCGGCTCGGCGTGGAGAACCGCATCGCGGCGATGAGGCGCTACCTGGATCTGAAACGCGGGGTGTGATCCGCGGTTTGGAGGACCAATCCGCTTACTGGTAGCCCAGCCAAGGTCCCAGCCATTTCTCCGTTTCCTCCACGCTCATGCCCTTGCGGCGGGCATAGTCTTCCACCTGATCCTTCTGGATTTCGGAGATGGCGAAATAGTGGCTCTCCGGATGGCTGAAATAGAGCCCGCAAACCGCCGCCCCGGGATGCATGGCGCAGCTCTCGGTCAATTCCACCCCGGTGGCTTCCGATGCTTGCAGGAGATCGAAAAGCAGCGGCTTCTCCGTGTGGTCGGGCTGGGCCGGATAGCCGGGTGCAGGACGGATGCCGCGGTAGAGTTCCTTGATGAGCTCGTTCGGGCCGAATTCGTTCGTGCGTTCGTAGCCCCACTCCACCCGGGCGCGGTGGTGCATCAACTCGGCAAAGGCCTCGGCAAGCCGGTCGGCCAGCGCCTTCGCCATGATGGAGTTGTAGGGATCGTGCGCCTTTTCCAGTTCCGCGGCCCACTCGTCCGCCCCGTGGATGCCGACCACGAAACCGCCCACGTAGTCCCTGCCAGCCCCTTGGGGCGCGACGTAATCGGAGAGTGCCTCGTTCGGCTTGCCGCTTTCCTTCTTCACTTGCTGGCGCAGCGTGTGGAATCGCTGTCTCTCCCGGGTGCGCGTGTCGTCGCTCCAGACGATGATGTCGTCTCCGTCGGCATTCGCCGGGAAGAAGCCGTAGATCCCCCGGGCGATGAAGCGTTTCTCCGCGATGATCTTCTCCAGGAGTTCCAGGGCCTCGCCGTGCAGCTTCGCGGCTTCCTTGGCGCCTTCCTCGTTCTTCGTTTTCAGCACGCCTGCCTCGCGGTCCCACACGCCGCGCAATTCCCAAGCGTGGAAGAAGGGCGTCCAGTCGATGTATTCCATCAGCTCGCGCAGGGATTGATTGGCGAGGACACGGGTGCCCGTGAAGGCGGGAACCGGGGGCGTGTAGCCGGACCAATCGGTAAGCCGGGCCAGCGCGCGGGCTTCCACGATGCCCAGCGTCTCCTTCTTCGGCCCCCCGGTGAAGGCTTCCCGCGCCTTGCGGTGCCGTTCGTTGTTTTCGGCAATGAAGGCGTCGCGCTGATCGGGCGAAAGCAGCGAGGTGGTCACGGGCACGGAGCGCGAGGCATCCAGCACGTGCACGACCGGCCCCGAGTAATGCTGTGCGACCTTGACCGCGGTATGCGTCGAGGAGGTGGTCGCCCCGCCGATCAGCAGCGGCACCTTGAACCCAGCCTTTTCCATCTCCTTCGCGACATGGATCATTTCATCAAGCGACGGGGTGATGAGGCCGGACAGGCCGATGACGTCCGCGCCGATCTCCTTCGCCCTCGCGAGGATCTTGTCGCAGGGCACCATCACGCCCATATCGGTGACCTCGAAGCCGTTGCATGCCAGCACGACACCGACGATGTTCTTGCCGATGTCGTGGACGTCGCCCTTCACCGTGGCGATCAGGAAGCGGCCGGCCGAGCGGCGCCGTCCTGCCAGGGCGATGGCCTCGTCCTGCGTCAGCGCCGGGTCGGCAGCCATCAGCTCCGCGATATCTCCCGCGAGAAACTCGGCTTTTTCCGCCTCCATGAAAGGGGTGAGCCACGCGACCGACTTCTTCATCACGCGCGCGGACTTCACCACCTGCGGCAGGAACATCTTGCCCGCGCCGAAGAGATCGCCGACCACTCCCATGCCATCCATCAGCGGGCCCTCGATCACCTTGAGAGGGCGGCCGTATTTGAGGCGGGCTTCCTCGGTGTCCTCGTCGATGTATTTGTCGATCCCCTTCAGCAAGGCGTGCTCCAGGCGCTTCTCCACGCCCGCCTCGCGCCAGCTCAGGTCTTCCTCGAGCTTCTTGCCGTCCTGGCCCTTGAAGCGCTCGGCGAATTCCAGCATCCGCTCCGTCGCATCCGGGCGCCGGTTGAGGAGCACGTCCTCCACATGCTCCAGCATCTCTTTCGGGATCTCGTCGTAAACCTCGAGCATCCCCGCATTGACGATTCCCATGTCCATGCCCGCCTTCGTGGCGTGGTAGAGGAAGGCGGAGTGCATTGCCTCGCGAACCACGTTGTTGCCGCGGAAGGAGAAGGAGATGTTCGAGACGCCGCCGGAGACCTTCGCGTGGGGCAGGTGGGTCTTGATCCAGCGCGTGGCGTTGATGAAATCGAGGGCGTAGTTGTTGTGCTCCTCGATCCCGGTGGCGACGGTCAGGATATTCGGGTCGAAAATGATGTCCTCCGGCGGGAAGCCCACCTTGTCCACCAGTACGCGGTAGGCGCGCTCGCAGATGCGGCTCTTCTCCTCGTAGGTCGCGGCCTGCCCGTTTTCATCGAAAGCCATGACGACGGTGGCGGCCCCGTAGCGGCGGATGTGCCGCGCCTGCTCGATGAACTTCTCCTCGCCTTCCTTCAGGGAAATCGAGTTCACGATCCCCTTGCCCTGCAGGTATTTCAGGCCTTCCTCGATGATCTCCCATTTCGAGGAATCGACCATGATCGGCACTTTCGAGATCTCCGGCTCGCTTTGCACGAGCTGGAGGAAGCGCGCCATCATCGCCTTGCCGTCGATCAGGCCGTCGTCGAAGCAGATATCGATCACGTTCGCGCCGCTCTCGACCTGCTGGCGGGCGATCTCCAAGGCATCGTCCAGCTTTCCCTCGCGGACCAGCTTGGCGAACCTGGGAGAACCGGCGACGTTGGTCCGCTCGCCGATCATCAGGAAGTTCTTGTCCGGCGTGTGGTTGTACGCTTCTGAGCCGGACAGTCGGAGGACGCGGGGAATGGTGGGCATGGGCAAGTTGGTTGACCGCGGAGACGCAGAGAACGCGGAGGATCGCAGAGTGTTTTATTTGAGGAAATTGTGAACGAGGCGCTTCAAGCCGTCGCGCAAGAGTGGGACATGGAAGTTGATGAGCAGCCCCAGAGATCTTCTGCTCATTCTCAGGTAGGTTAGGACCTGTGCTGCGTGAACGGGTTTGAGGGATTCGACCGTTTTTACTTCGACGACGATCTTGTCTTCGACCAAGAGGTCGATCCGATAGGAGTCAGGAATGACCAAATCCTTGTAAGTCAGGGGCAATAGTACCTGACGGGTCGAGGATATCCCGCGAAGAGCAAGTTCATGCTGGAGAGCTGCTTCGTAGGAATGCTCGAGCACTCCCGGACCCAGCTCCCGGTGAACCTCGATCGCTGCACCGATGACCTGTTCACTCAGCAAATTCAATTCCTCGCTCATACTCTGCGATCCTCCGTGACCTCCGTGACCTCTGCGACTCAGCGGTTCATGTCTCCAGAACCGGCACCTCGCGCGGAGCGATTCCCTTCACTCCCTCTGCGATGGCCGCGACGTGTTCAGGGGTGTTTCCGCAGCAGCCGCCGGCCAGATTGAGCAGCCCGTCGAGGGCGAATTCCTTCATGTAGGCATTCATGTGCGGCGGCTCAAGGTCGAAGCCGGTGGGAGCCAGGGGGTTCGGCAGGCCGGCATTCGGGTAGCAGGAAATGTGAGCGGCCGACACCTTCGCCAGCTCTTCCAGATGCGGCTTCATCAGGTCGGGGCCAAGGGAGCAATTCAGGCCGACGGCGAGCGGGTTCACGTGCGACACCGCGTTCCACATGGCCTCCACTTTCTGGGCCGAAATCATTGTTTCCCCGCCCCGGCCAACGGCGGCGCTGACGATGATGGGGAGGCGCAGGCCGTCCGTATCGAAAACCTCCTGGATCGCCACGAGTGCGGCTTTCGCGTTCAGGGCGTCGAAAATCGTCTCCACCATCAGGATGTCGCAGCCGCCCTCGATCAACGCCCGTACCTGCCGCGTGTAATCCTCCTTCACCTGATCGAAGGTGACGGTGCGGAAGCCCGCGTCGTTCGCATCCGGCGAGGTGCTCAGCGAGACGGTCAAGGGGCCGACGGCACCGGCGACGTAGCGCTTGATACCGGTATCGCTGCCGACGTTGTCCGCCCATTTCCGGCACAGGCGGGAGGATTCCACGTTCAGTTCCCACGCGAGATCGCGCAGCATCGGGTTCTCGATGATCTTTTGGAAGAATTCCGGGTCCTTGATGCCGCCGTGCTCGCGCGGGTCGTCCACGAAGAACTCGCTCTGGGCGATCGAGGTGGCCGAAAAGGTGTTCGTCTCGCAGATGTCCGATCCCGCCTCGTAAAAGCGCTTGTGGATGTCCCCGATCACGTCCGGGCGCGTGATCGAGAGGATGTCGCCGTTGTTCAGCAGGTCCTTCTTCGAGTCGCTGAAACGCGGGCCGCGCGCATCCGTCTCGCTCAGGCCGTAGGTGCGGATGGTCGTGCCCATCGCTCCGTCGAGCACGAGGATACGCTGGCGCAGGGCTTGCTGGAGTTCGGCCGTGGGATCGGGTCGCCGCATGCCTCCGAGGCTAGGTCCGCCCCGGAGTTTCGCAAGAGTCAAATCGTCGTATCAGGATGCGTTGATGGGAAAATTCCCTTACTTTGGCAGCTCGTTCGCCGTGTAAAAGGCGAGCCGGTTTTGCAGGGGCGATTTGTCGTCGGCGGATTTCAGATCCTTCGGCAGCTCCAGCTTGTAGATCTTGCCGGGGGAGAAATCCTCCAGTTCCACCTCCACGCTGCGCTTGCCGTTGATCTTCAAGCCTTTGACCTCGTGATCGCGCTGGTTGTCCTTGTCGCTGCCGTAGGTCCACTTCGGCTGCAGGGTGAAGGAGGAGAAATCCCAGGCCTTCTTGTCCTTCAGTTTGTCCGGGAGGTCTTTGGTGAAGGTCAGGGTGAAGCCCTTCCGGGTGATCTTGAAGCTTTCGATATCAAAGGGGATGCCGCCTTTCCAGGTGATCCGCTGCAGGCCCTCCGCGGGAGTGCCCCAGCCCCGCACGGTCTGGCCGACGTACATCTGCTTCCCATCGGGCGAGAAGCGGAGCCGGTGATTGCCGGAGCGCAGGCCGCGGCCGTTGATGAAATGGGTGGCTGCGCCTTGGAACTTGCCGTTCACCTTCTCCAGCATCACGCGGGAGATGCGTGTGTTGTTGTTGTCCGGGACCAGCAATTGGCCGGCGAAGGGGCCGAAGGACCCGTTGCGAGGCATTTCCATCGGCTCGCCGGCGGAGCGGTTGATCTCCTCGTTGGGAAGTTCCACCGCGGCCTTGGTCCGGTGCTTGTTATAGGCGTCCAGATCGTTCCGGTAGGTGGCGAGCGGGTCCTTGCCTTTCCAGGAGCTGTCCCACACCAGGCTGCTGGGGTGGCCGTAGAATTTGCCCTCCTCCACGTGGTAGAGCGGCGTCACGGCTTTCCAATCCCCCTGGTTGTCCCCGGCCCAGATATTGCCATCCGGATCGCGGTAGATCCCGTTGTGCATGCGGAAGCCGCTGGCAAAAGGGGTGAGCTTGCCCTTGGCGTCGGAGTGCATCACCCAGCCGCGCCACTTTACCGAGGAGAAGTTCCGGCCGCGCCTGCCCGCGGGGGAATAGTCGCCCAGCACGTGCTCGAAGACCGGCCCGTTATGGGAGGCGGTGCCGATCGCGAGGTAGTAGCCGCCTTCGCCGTCGTCCGTGAGGGTATTGGTTTCGTGATAATTTCCGCTGAGACCCCAGCCGCTCGCGAAGCGGGTGTAGCGGTCCGCCTTGCCGTCCTTGTCGGTATCCTCCGCTTCGATCATGTCCGCCATCTGCGTGATGCGGACCTTCGTGGCGCTGATCGCGTCGATCCCGCAGCCATTGTGGAAGCCGGTGGCAAAGAGCTCCCACTGGAAGCCTTTCGCGTCCGCAGCGGGTTTCGCCCGGATGACGTCGCCGCGGCGGAGCACGACGTAGAGGGTGCCGTCCGGGGCGAAATCGATGCCGCCTACCTCGGGCGGAGCGCCTTCCGGCAGCTTGATGTCCTCGACCTTGTAACAATCGTCGAAATCGGCAGCCGGTGAAATTGCGGTCGCCAGCACGAGGGAGGATAGCAGCGTAACCGCGAAATGGCGCGGGAAGGTGCGGAATCCTGGGGCCGGGGAGGCCGGAGAAAGATTGATGGCTGGGGCTTTCATTCGGGTTTGCCGAGGGATTGGATGAACAAAATCAGGGAATCGTATTCCACGTCGCGCAGATCGAAGGGCGGCATGTAGTTCGGTGGATAGCCCTTCGCGACTTTGGCGTTCGGGGTTTTGATGGACTCCAGGAGATAGGCCCGGTCCGCAGTTACTTGCTCCTTGCCGCCCTCGATCTCGATCTTGCTGTCGGCCAGTCCGGCCAAGGTAGGGCCGTGTCCCTTGGAGCCGTCGAGCGAGTGGCAGGCGAAGCAGCCGTAGCTGCTGAAGAGGGTTTCACCGGCCTTCACATTGGCCTTCCTGAGATCGACGTCGAGCTTGTAGCCCTGATAGGAGGCGAGCTGGGTGCCGGAGTAGGTAAACGCCAGCTTGCCGTTTCCTTCGGCGGAGAAGTCGCCCTCTTTCCAAGCGAGCTTCGCGGGCGGATTGCAGGTGATCTCGGCGTCGAAGGCCAGGGGCTTGTCGGAAGGCCGCAGCACCATCGAGACAACGCGGCCGCCCGCCTTGAACTCGAAGCGAGGCACTCCCTTCACCAGCGAATAGCCCACATATTCCGGCCCGCCCAGATCGTCCACGCTCTTGCCGTCGATGTAAACGGGATGCTTGCCGGAGGCCTTGTGGAAGAGATTGCCCACCAAGCGGGGCACGTAATCGAAGGAGACGCGGGAGCCTCGCTTCTGATCGCCCCAGTAAGGAGTCATGTCGAGGAATCCACCCTGCCACGCATAGAGCGGCCGGCATTCCACGGTGTCGAAAGCGTAGGCCAGAGCCGGTCCGAAGCTGACTGCCATGGCGGCCGGAATACCGGCGATGGGGATTTCCTCGCCCTTCACGTCCTCGCCCTTGCCCGGGTTGTATTTCGGGGCGGGAAGGCCCTTGTGATGTCGGGGGAACACCTCCGGATCCAACCCCGGGTCGGGCAGGTAGCTGCTGAGCACCAGAGGTTCATCCGGCTTTCCGAGGGGCCGGTTTTCGAAAGTGAGCAGCGGCTGCCCGAGGAGCGGTGGCACGCCGAGGCAAAGGAGGAGCAGGGTTTTTCTCATGAAACGTCCGGATCAGGACGTCCCACGCTGGCAAATCCTGTCGCGGATTGCACCTACCCATTTGAGGCAGCGGCCCGATCTTTGAGGTTCGGTGCCATTTTGAGGTAACCGGAGGTGGCTTGCCCTATGACAAGTTGTGCCACTTCCCCCTTGGCCCGGTGCCCGGGATGGAGAAAGTGAGGGAGCGATGCGCGGCTCCCGCGAGCGATGGAAACTGGAAGAGCTGATCGATTTCGAAGTCGCGCTGGCGGCTTGGAACGGTGAATCGCGTCCCGGTGAACTGCCCGCCACGAAATCCCGCAGCGCGGTCTTCAAGGCGTGGAAGGAGAGCGCCGCGGAAGGCGGGCCCGGCCGGTCCTGGATTTCGTCGCTGAATTGGGCCGGGCGTCTGCTTGCCCTCCTGGCCATAATCGCGGGCTTCGGCGCGGCCTGGGGCTGCTTCGACCCGCGCCGGGAGGGGATCCACGTGGTGGTCTTCCTGTGCGTGACGCTGTTCGTGCCCTGGCTCGTCCTGATCGGCGGAGTGCTGGCGTGGATCTTCCGCCCCGTCGGCGGCGGGCTGGCGGGAACCCTGCTGAAAAACCTGGCGGCGAAATTCACCGGGGAGAAGGGCCGGGAGGTGTTGGAGCGGATCGAGGGCAATCCGGAACTCGCCAAGGCGCTCGGCTGGCGGATCGCGGCGAAAACCCAGGCCGCGGCCGAGGGCTATCATTCGGGTGCCTTCATTGCGCTGGCGACGATGATCTTTTTCCGCCGCGTCGGGTTCTTCTGGGAAACCACCACGCAGACGGCGATGCAGGATTTCCTGAGCGGAGCGGTGAAGGTGCTGTCGCTGCCGTGGAGC
>CBIHMP010000166.1:0-8718 GCA_966211015.1 uncultured Luteolibacter sp.
CAGCGGCTTAGGGAGAGTTCGCCGCGGTTCACGAAAACCTCCACGGAAGTGCGGTCCAGCAGGATCTCGATGTTTTCCGTGGTTCCGCGGACGGGTGCCCTGGTGCCGCCGCACTCCAGCATGTTCGAGGTCAGGATTACGCTCGCCCCGCGGAGGTTAAAGATCAGCTGCCCTCCTTCGGGGATCGTGACTTCGGCTTTGATCCGGAAGAGATCGCCGGAAGGAGCCAAATTCAAGGTTGCGCCGCCGCGCAAGGTGATGTCGCGCCACGATTGCTCCCCGTCATGTAGGAGGGAGAGCTCGCGGGCAGGTTCACGGAAGAGGCGGACGCCGTCGGGAGTACTGCGCAGCGTCAATTCGCAGGGGAAGGAGATCTGCTGATTGAAGGGCATGTCGGGATAGAGGCCGCCGCGCATCCACGCGGTTTGAATTCGCCGCCCGTCGCCCGTGGAGGTGTTCTCCCAAGTCTGCGTCGCATAGAAATGCGGGCCCACGTCGCAGGGCACGGGCTCCGTCTCCTCCAAGTAGCGGGTTCCGTCGAATTCCCCGATAGAGTATTTGCCGTCGCCCCGGATGAGCACCCATTTGCTTTCCTCCGCCTGCCCATCCACCGGCAGCCGGAAGAGATCCGGGCACTCGAAGCTTTTCCGGATCGGCTCTTCCTCTTTCTTCCAGTCCAGAAGATTCGTGGACGTCAGGACGTGATAGGCATCGTCCCCGTAAAGCAGCATCACCCAGCGGCCGCTGGCCTCGTGCCAGAAAACCTTCGGGTCGCGCTCCGGGAGGGTGAGGATGGGGTTCTTGTCGTAGTGTTTCCAGGTGCGGCCCTTGTCGAGGCTGTAGGAAAGGCACTGGCTGCGATTGTCGTTCCGGGACCAGAAGGCGATCATGGGTGGCGTGGCCTTGTCGGGGGAGAGGCCCGAGCTGTTCTGGTAGTCGATCACGCAGGTGCCGGATTGCACGCCGCTGTCCAGTTCCTCTTCCCAGAAGGCGGGCTCGAGCTCCGTCCAGTGCACCAGATCGCGGCTCACCGCGTGGATCCAGCACTTGTTCCAGCGTTGGGCGAAGAGGTGATACTCGCCTTCGTAGTAGATCAGTCCGTTCAGGTCGTTCAGCCAGCCCTCCTGCCGCATCCCGGGATTCAGCCGGTCGGTCGTCCACTGGCGGGCGGTGAAATGGAATCCCGGGCGGTGGTGCTCTTGGTAGAGCGGAGCCGCCGGGGCAGGCATGAAGGCGGGATGGTCGGTCTGCACGATAGCATCCACGTTGATGTGGCCCCAGTTTCCGCTCGCGGCATCGACGATTTCCAGACGAGCCGTTTTCCCCGTGTAGGAGCCGAGATCCCAGGTGATCGGAACCATGCGGTCGCTGTTCCAGCCGGTAGCGCTGCGCACGGTCTTGCCGCCGATCCGGAGATTCACGCAGGTCGAGTGTTCGTAGTCTCCGCCGGCGATCAGAAACGTTAGGTACTTCCGTTCGACCGTGAATTCCGGGGAAACGAGCTTTCCTCGGGGTCCGTCCCCCTTGATCTCACTGCTTGCCACGCCGTTGCCGGAGGAGTTTTCGATTTCCAGTTTGCCGAGCAGGTGCCCTGAAGCCGGGCCATTCTGAAAGGCGTCTCCACTGAACTCCCATCCGGGACCATAGCCGTTTTCGAAATCAGCGAGCGTCAGATCTTCGCCGCTCGCCACTGCGGCGAGGCTCAGAAGGCGGCCTAAGAGGGCGGCCGGGAAGTTTGGGGTTTGCGAAAAGCGGTTCACGATCCGGCCTCTACCGGCGTGAAGCGGACATTCTTGCGTCGCGGTGTTCGCGTTCAGCGCAGCGTGGCGGCGATCTCTCCGGCGAGCCTCGCGAGCAGACGGCTCTCGGCGGCGGCCATTTCGTCGTAGCCGTCTGCGGCCAGCGGTTCCACGCCGGACCACGACTTCGAGGCGATCATCCGGCGGTCCGGCAGCGAATAGACGCGCCATGCGGCATCCAGCACGGCATCGCCATCGGCCGTTCCGTGGAGCTGCCGGATATCGAGCGAGACCTGGTAACGCAGCTCGCCGTCGGCACCCCATGGGTACACGCGCACGTTCCCCGTGCCGAGCTTGCGGCCGAGATTGGTCGCGGTCACGCGGGCGATGTTTTCCTCCAGATCCCCCGCCCAACGGTGGGACTCCGCGATCGACATCCGGTTGCCGCCTTCCTGGAAAACCAGGTTCGGCCGGTCGAGGTAGCCTGCCAGGGAGACGGGGCCCACCCCGACCCCGGTTCCGCCTCCGGAAGGCGGCGGTCCCTCGGCGTTCAGCACGTAGAAGGATTTCGGCGACGCGCAGGAGGCGACGACGAGGGCGATGAGAAAGTGGGGGCGCATGGAGGAGAGGAAATGTCGAAGTGCGGGGCTCATTTCTTCCGGGCTTTCGGTTCCGAATTTCCCGAACTCTCCCGGCCGAATAGCAGGGAGTTCGGCTTTTCTTCAATGGAGTCGGAAAGCGTCTTGAAGGCCCGCAAGGCGGCGCGGAGCTCGTCGAGCGTCCTGCTCAGGTCGCCCTGCACGGCACCGTTCGGGCCGAGGCTTTCGACGGAGCTGCGCACCTCCTTCAGCGTTGCGTCCAGCTCCGCGGTGAGGTTTTGCGTCTCCTCGCGGGAGAGAAGTTTCCGGGCCTCCGCGAGCGCCGCTTCGGCTTCATCCAGCGCGCCGCGCACGTCTTTCACGGTGATGGCGATTTCGTCCGCGGCGTTGCCGAACTTGTGCAAGGTTTCGTCCAGCGGCAGCCCTTCGATTTTGGTGAGGATGGCGTTCACCTTGTCCTGAAGCTGGGCGAACCCCGACGATTCCGTGGGAATCACTTCGTAATCCCCGAACGTGGTAAGTTCCGCGGGAGCGGCGTCCGGCGCGAAATCGAGATCAATATAGAGCGCCCCGGTGAGGAGGGAGCCGGTGCTCAAGGTGGCGCGCAGGCCGCGGCGGACGCATTCGGCGAGCACCTCCTGGGGGTTCTCGATGTTCTCCACCGCCTTTCCCAAGGTGTCGGAGTCGATTTCGATGACCACGGGTACGCGGGAATCCCCGGGCGGAGAGTGCCGGAAGCTGATCTCCACCACGCGCCCGAGCGGGATGCCCCGGAATTCCACGGGCGCGCCGGTGGTGAGGCCGCGCACGGATTGGTCGAAAAACAGGAGGCACTTGTGATCCGGCACGAAAATCGACTTCCTCGCGGTGTCCTCGTCGGGAAACAGGTTGAATACCCTGCCGTCGGTTACCAGCGGCCCCGCGGTTCCGCCCTTCGGCACGGCGAAGGAAGCGCCGCCGGATACCATCGCCTGGAAGGAGGGGGTGCTCAGCTTGAAACCATCGGCACCGGCAGTGACGTCGATCCCGCTCGTATTCCAGAAGCAGGTGCCCTCCCGGACGAGGCTCGCGTAGTCTTCATCGATGAAAACATCGAAGCGGATACGGCGGTTCTCGAGATCGAGGGTACGGCGTTCCACGCGGCCGACTTCAAAGCCGCGGTAGTAGATCGGGGATCCCGCGGTGAGCGATCCCGCGTCCTCCGCGACCAAGGTCAGGCGCAGGCCGGGCACGTTCGCGCTGGTTACCGGGGGCTCTTCCAGGCCGTCGAAATGGTTCACCGGAGCGGGACCGTCGCCGGGCTCCAGCTCGATATAGGCTCCCGTGATGAGCGTGCTGAGGCCGGAAATGGTGGAAGCGGATACCCGCGGGCGCACGACCCAGAAACGGCTGTCGCGCTTCAGGAGATCCTCGGAATCGGGATCGATGCGTACTTCCGCGACCACGGATTGCAGGTCGTCGGCGAGTTCGATCTTTTCGACGAGGCCCACGCGGACCGAGCGGCACCGCACTTCGGTCTTCCCGGCTTCGATGCTATCGGCGGTGGAGAAGCGCACGTAAGCCAGCGGGCCCTTGTCATGGTAGTGCTTCCACACCAGCCATCCGGCCAGCGCCAGTGCCACGGCAGGTACCACCCACACGCTGCTCCAGCGGCGGCGGTGGCGCACCACGGCCCGCGGCTCATCGATGTTTTCCTCTTCGGTCATTTGGTGTCGGGAGAATCGGCGGCTTCATCGACGTAGCGGTCCCAGAGCAGGCGGGGATCGAAACTCATCGCCGCGAACATGGTCAGAACCACCACCGATGCAAAAGAAAGGATCGCGGGCCCGGGGGTGACGGTGGAGATCACCCCGAGCTGCACCAGGGCGACGAGCACCGCGACCACGAAGACATCGACCATCGACCAGCGTCCCACGAGTTCGGTGACATGATAAAGCCGGGCAAGGTTCTTCGGTGAGGCGGAGGTGAACCCCACCGCAGCGAGGCAGAGCCAGACGAGGGCGATCATTTTGAGGATCGGGATCACGATGCTGGCGCAGAAGATGATGCCACCCACGAGGAAGTCCCCCGTCTTCCAGAAATTGATGACGCCGGACATGATGGTGTCGCTGCTATTCCCCGCGATGCCCGTGATGTTCATCATCGGCAGCAGGTTCGCGGGGAAGTAGAAGGCGATGGCGGCGATGAGGAAGCACCAGGTGCGCTCCAAGCTGTGAGGCTTCCGCAGGTGGAGCTTGCTGTGGCAGCGCGGGCAACGGACCTCCGCGACGGGGCTGACCTTCCCGCACATGTGGCAGGAGGCCAGGCCTTCGGAGGCGGCGGTGCGGATCTGTTCCATCGTCACGTATCCTTGCGAAGCGCGATTTCGAGGCGATCCCATAGCTCCAGCCGGTCGATTCCCGACATGGCGGAGGCGGTGCAGAATACCAGCCCCACCAGTGCCCACAGGCCGGTGCCGAGGTGAACGTCTCCCACGGCCCCCAATTTCAAGAGGCTCACCAGGATCCCCACCAGGAAGACCTCCAGCATGCTCCAGGGCTCGGATATCTGGAAAAGCCGGGTGACGGTTACCGCGCCGGGCAGGGCCATGCCGAAGCGGAGCGGGGCCGCTACGTAGAGAAGGCCGCCCATCAGGATCAGCGGGGCGATGATGGTAAAGACAATGGCCACGATGCCGATCAGCGGATTGCCCTCCTGGAACAGCGCGTCCGCCGCTTCCATAATGGTGAGTTCTTTCCGCATGCCGCCGGAATCGACGGTGATCGACGGGAAGAGATGGGCAAGCGCCATGAAAATGAGCGCCGAGGATGAGAAGGCGGTGGCGCGGGCAAGCGAGCGCGGCCGGTTCTGGTAGAGCATTTCCCCGCAGCGGCAGCAATAGGCTGCGTTCCCCTCAAGCAAGCGGGGGGCCTCCTGAAGCGCATCGCAAAAGTGACAGCTCACCCGGATCGGCTCGTCGCTCAGGCGCGGCCAGGAAAGTCCGGGGAGGTGTCGCTTCATGAATGGGGGCCTCTCAGAGCGGGCGAGCGTAGGTGTTGCACCGGTTGTGCCAGCCTTCCCGCCAGCGCGCTTCACCGCGGGCGGGCGGGGCATTGGCGATCCGGCGGTCCAGCAGGCGTTTGGCGCTAGCGGCAAATTCGGCGGCGGCGGGCTGACCCGCGGGCACTTCCTTCATGCTGCCGAGGACTTGCAGCAAGCCCCAGCCCTTGCCCTTGTAGGTTTCCGAAGCTTGGGTGCCATCGCCCTTGAAGTTGACGTAGTCGATCAGCGCATAGGTGCCGTTCGGCGTGGAGGCCACCTTGTTATAGTTCGCCTGGAGGCGGCCGCGGTCGCTCCCCGGGGCGGCGGCGAGGATTTTCGGCAGGGCGGCCCGGGAGCGGGCGATGATGAAATCGGTCTGCAGGGGCACGGTATTGGCCAGCCACTGGCGCAGCGCGGTCAGACGGGGGCCGCGGAACTCCGCTTGGAAGGCGGCGCGGCTTGCCCACGGCGCATTCCTCTCCAGCGCAATGGCGGGGGGGCGGGCACCCTGTTGGCGGGCGAAGGCCACGAACTGTGGCCAGCTTTCCTCGAAACGGCCGTTGAAACCGGCGGGGTACCAGATGAAGTGGCCGATTCCCAGCGAAGGAAACTCTTCTCCGGCATTCCACGCCGTGAGACCGTCCACCGAGCCGCCAGACTCATTTTGCCAGATTTTCCGGCCGATCGCGGCTTTTTGCGCCCCCGTCAGGTGGGAGGCCGCCGGCTTCGCGGCGGCTTGGGACGGAAGCGATACCGGCCCGCACGCGGCGAGGACGAGGCTGGCAAGGAGCGCGTAGCGGAAAGTTTGCACAAAGGCGTATTTCCACGACTTTTTCACCCGCCGCAAGCAGGACTATCGGAAGTATCCGGTGAAAACCGGGGCTTGTCCGGCCCGTCTATCGGGAGACACTGCGCCGACGACATGGACAAGATCCCTTGGGACCAGATTCTCCGTTTCACCCCTCAGGACGGGGTCAAGCTCTTCGTTTCCGCGGCCGTGATCGTGCTGGTGACCAAAATCCAGCTTTTCAACGACAAGCTTTCCGCCCTGTTGATCGCGCTGCCTTTCACTTCCTTGGTGGCGATGATCTGGATGCAGGCGGAAAAGCAGGCTCCGGAGCGGATCGCCAATCACGCCGTAGGGACCTTCTGGTTCGTTTTGCCCACGCTGCCGATGTTCCTGATCCTCCCGTGGATGCTCCGGCACGGCTGGGGATTCTGGCAGGCGCTTGGGTTAAATTGCCTCCTGACGACGGGATTTTTCTGGCTAACGGTGGTCGTTTTGAGGCGTTTCGGCTTCAATCTCATGTGAAATCGGCGGGCTCCGGCTTTTTGGCCTTGTCATTCGGGGGTTGATTTGATCTTTCCCGCCTTCCGGCCGCGGTAGGCCAGCAAGGAATCCGACAAGGCATGTCTCCCGACAATATCGTCCCCTTTGAGCAGCCGAAGTCTGAGTCCCGGTTTCCAGGTACACCCATGAAAAGTGATCTTGTCGAGAAGGCGTCCGAGATTGTCAGCGATCCGCTGGTCCTTATCAACATGGTCTCGAAGCGTGTCCGCCAGCTGAACAGCGGCCGTTCGCCGCTGATTCCGACCCGTCCGAGCATGGGTGCGGCCGACATCGCGCTGACCGAAATCATCGAAGGAAAGATCCGGCTGGTTGTTCCAGCTCCGGCTCCGGGCGACTCCTGATAGCCGCCGGTAAATCCCGCGCCCGCATGTGGCGCGACCTGTCATGAGCGCGGAGATCTCCAGCAACCGCAAGGCGCTCCGTGATTTCCACATCTCGGACAAGTACGAGGCGGGTATCGAGCTGCGCGGCACGGAGGTGAAGTCCATCCGCGCCGGCAAGGTGAACATTTCCGACGCCTTCGCGCGGGTCGAGAAGGGCCAGCTTTTCCTCTACGGCTGCGATATCCAACCCTGGGAGACCGCATCGCAGTGGTTCCAGCATGAGTCGAAGCGTCCGCGCCGGCTGCTGGTCCACAAGAAGGAGATCCTCAAGCTGGAACAGGCCACCGCGATCAAGGGTGCCTCGCTGCCCTGCCTGAAGATGTACTGGAAGGACCGGCGCGTGAAGGTCGAGATCGGCATCGGGAAGGGCAAGAGCCATTCCGACCAGCGCCATGATCTGAAGGAAAAGGTGGAATTGCGCGAGGCCCAGCGGGAAGTGGCGCGGTTCAACCGGCAGTAAGCCGCTGCCCGGCGGGGACTTGGAACTTCCTTGGCAGAGCGCCCCGGGCTCGTCAGCCTCCGCCGGTGCGCCGCCTGAGGAACGATCTGCCCTACAGTTTCCGCCCGCCGAAGCCGCGCGGCTGGTTCAGGCCCCTCGGCTTGTGGGCGAACCGGGCGTATCTCCAGCGGAAATTCGCGGTCACCTGTCTCGATGTCCGGGGTTTCGAGGGGGTGAAAGAGCTTTCCGCCGCCGGGCACGCGGTGTTGCTCGCCCCGAATCATGCCGATCATTCCGATCCGCACGTGATGGTCGATGTCATCGCCCGGCACGGCATGCGCTCGCATTTCATGGCCGCGCGGGAGGTGTTCGAGGTGAGTAAACCCGCCTCTTGGGCGCTGGAGAGCATGGGAGTTTTCTCCGTGGACCGGGACGGGCCGGACCTTTCGGCGATCAAGACGGCCATCAGCCTCTTGGAAAAGAGCAGCGATCCCCTGGTGATTTATCCGGAAGGGGAGATCTACCACCATCACGAACGGCTCGATCCCCTGCACGAAGGAGTTGCGTCGATCCTGCTGAAAGCAGCAGTACGCATGAATCGCGGGAAAGAGGCTTTCCTGGTGCCCGTGGGCATCCGTTTCCGGCACGACCCGGCGGTGGAGGCGACCTTCAGTGAACGCCTTTCCCGCTTGGAAGACCGGATCGGCTGGACCCCGCGCCCGGCGATGGCGCTCGACGAGCGAATCCTGCGGCTCGGCACCGGGCTGCTGGGGCTCAAGGAGATGGAATATCTGGGAGAAGCAGGCCGCGGGGCCATCCAGGAGCGTCTCTCGCTGCTCTGCGAGGGTCTGCTCTCGCAAACCGAGACCCGCCAAGGCTGGGATCCGAAGGCCGTTACCGCGCCTGAACGGGTCCGCGCCCAGCGCTACCGCATCCGCCGCCGCCTGCTGGATCTGGAGAAGCCGCCCTCGGCCGAAGAAAGGACCGCGCTCCTGGACGATTTGGACCGGGTTTTCACCGCCCTGCAGGCGCATAGCTACATCGGCGACTATTTCCTCGCCGAGCGGACCCTCGACCGCCGCGCCGAAACCATCATGAAGCTGGAGGAAGACCTTCTCGGTTTCCCGAACTATCCAGCACCGCGGACGGCGCGGGTAACGGCAGGGGAGCCGATCCCGGTCAGCAA
>CBIHMP010000167.1:0-8662 GCA_966211015.1 uncultured Luteolibacter sp.
GGGGTGAGGGCAGGGGTGAGCGGTAGCGGCGCGGCGGAGCGGGGCGCAGGAGTCGCCGCGGGATCTTCCCCGGAGGCATCGATCCAGTAGCTCTGGCGCTCGAAGGGATAGGTGGGAAGATGGACGCGGGAGCGATCCTGGCCGGCGAAGAATGCGGGCCAATCGAGGGCGACACCCCGTTTCCAGAGCTCGCCCGCTGCCTGGAGCAGATCCGCGAGGTCGCCGGAGGCGGATGGCAGGGTGGAAAGCACCGTGGCAGAGCCTCGGCCCGGGTGCTGGCGCGCGAAGGGGGCCAGCGCTTGCCCGGGGCCGACCTCGAGCAGGATCACGTCCTCTTCGGAAAAGGCGGATGCAAGGGCGTCGGTGAAGCGCACCTCATGGCGCAGTTGCCGCGCCCAATAGCCCGGATCCGCCAGCGTCGCGGCGTCCATTGCTTTGCCGGTGCAAGTCGAGATCCACGGGATCTGCGGGGCGTTTGCCCGGACCTTCGCCGCTTCCGCCGTGAAAGGTGCTACAAGCGGCTCCATCATCGCGGAATGGAAAGCGTGCGAGGTCTGCAGCGGGCGGCACGCGATCTTCCGCGCCTCGAGGTCGAGCTGGAAAGCAGCAATCGCCTCATGGCTGCCGGATACCGTGCAGAGCTTAGGGCTATTGATCGCGGCGAGGTCGATGCCCGGCGGCAGCGTCAACTCCTCGGCACCCTGCCTCACGGCGAGCATCGCTCCGGAGGGGAGCTCCTGCATCAGGCGGGCGCGCGTGGCGAGCAAGCCGAGCGCATCCGCGAGGCTGAAGGTCCCGGCAAGAACCGCGGCGACGTATTCGCCGATGCTGTGGCCGATGAGGAGGGAAGGCCGCACGCCCCATGACATCCAGAGCTTCGCCAGGGCATACTCCACCACGAAGATGCAAGGCTGGGTGAGCCAGGTCTGATGGATCCGTTCTTCCGCGGCGCTTCGGTCTTCCCCGGTAGGATGGAGCGTCGCGCGGACATCGACGCCGAGGTGGCGCTGCAGGTGCGCGGCGCAGTCATCGACAGCGCTGCGGAAGACCGGTTCGGCGTCGTAGAGTTCCCGGCCCATGTCCAAGTACTGCGACCCTTGGCCGGGGAAGAGGAAGGCGATCTTCGCGCTCTTTCCCGCCGCGCTGCTCTTCGCGGCTTCGCGGAGCTTGGCGACGGCTTCTTCCGTGCTTGTGGCCACGACATGGCGGCGGAAAGGGAAGGCGCGCCGGCCGGTGGCCAGGGTGAACGCGACATCAGGGAGATAAGGAGCAGCGACATTCTTGTCGCTGGAAGAACAGGGACAGGAATGTCCCTGCTCCATATGTCTCGCCAGATTCTCCGCCATCGCATCCAGCGCGGACGCCGTCTTCGCAGACAGCACCAGCAGTTGCTGCTTCCGGCCCGGTGCCGCCGGAGCGCTCGCGGGCGCTTCTTCCATCACCACGTGGGCATTCGTGCCGCCCACGCCGAAGGCGCTCACGCCCGCGATCCTCGGTGCCCCGTTCCTGCTCCACGCGGTGGTTTCCGAGGCCGGTGCGAAGGGGCTGTTGGCGAAGTCGATGCGCGGGTTGGGCGCTTGGAAATGCAGCAGTGCCGGGATCTTGCCGTGGCGGAATTGCTGGATCGTCTTGATCAGGCCGGTGACGCCCGCGGCCACGTCGAGGTGGCCGATGTGGGTCTTGCCGGTGCCGAGCGTGCAGTAGCCGTTTCCGGCCGCACCGCCCTCGCGGAAGGCCTTCGTGAGAGCCGCGACCTCGATCGGATCGCCTAGCGGCGTGCCGGTGCCGTGCGCTTCGATGTAAGAGACTTCCGAGGGATGTACGCCTGCGGAGGCCTGCGCCAGCGCGACCACGTCCGCTTGGGCATTCAGGCCGGGGGCGGCGAAGCCGATCTTGTCGGAGCCGTCGTTGTTGACCGCCCAGCCTTTGATGACCGCCAGGATCGGATCGCGGTCGGAAATCGCTTCGCTCAGGCGCTTCAGCAGCACCACGCCGCAGCCGTGGCCGAAGACCGTGCCCGCCGCATTTTCGTCGAAGGCCCGCACGGTGCCATCGCCGGAGACCATGCCTTCCTCGGTGTAGAGGTAGTGCCGCTGCTGGGGGAAGCTAAGGGAAACGCCGCCGGCCAGCGCCATGTCGCACTGGTAGGTCAGCAGCGAGGTGGCGGCCTGGCAAATTGCCACCAGCGAGGTGGAGCACGCCGTCTGGATGGTCATGCTCGGGCCACGCAGGTTCAGCTTGTAGGAGACGCGGACCGGCAGGAAGTCCTTGTCGTTGCCGAGCATGGTCTGGTACTCGCCCACTTGATAATTCCTCGCCAGCTCCTTCGCCTTGCCGAGGTTGTGGAGCAGGTAGGTGTTCAAGCCCAGCCCGGCATAGACGCCGATCATGCCGGGGTATGCGCCCGGGTCGTAGCCGGCGTGCTCGATGGCTTCCCACGCGCACTCCAGGAATATGCGGTGCTGCGGATCCATCAGTTCCGCTTCCTTCGGGTAGATTCCGAAGAAGGAGGCGTCGAAAAGATCCGGCCGCTCGATCATGCTGCGGGCCCCGACATATTCCCGGCCGTCCTCGCCCGTGCGGCTTTCAAAGCGGGTGATGCAATCCTTTCCCTCGATGAGGTTCTGCCAGAACTCGTCGGGATTCGCGGCGCCGGGAAAGCGGCCTGCCATGCCGATCACGGCAACGGCTTCGGGCGGGGGAAGTTCTTCGTTCATCGGGGGGTAGGTCGGCGGAAGCGGGCGAGTCCCGCCTGCTGCAGGCGCGCCCTGTCCCGGGCACCGGGTGCCGCGCTATCGGCGGCCTGCGGGGAAAGGAAATCCGCCAGCGATTGCGCGCTCGGGCGGGCGAAGAGATCGGTGATCGCCAGATCGCGGCCGGTCATCTCGCGCAGGCGCACATGCAGGACCGCCAGATGGATCGAGGTGCCGCCCAGGTCGAAAAAATTCGCCGAGGCGTCATCGACGGGACGTTCGAGCACTTCGGACCACAGCATCAGGATTCGAGCCGTGAGAGTATCACCAAGCCCCGTTTGCGTCACGGGTGACTTTTCCAGCCCGGCCAGCGCCAGGCGGTCCACCTTGCCGTTGGGTGTGAGGGGAAAGGCTTCCGTGAAATGGAATTCCCCCGGGATCATGTACGCGGGCAAGTTCTCCGCGAGGAAGGCTTTCAAGGCCGGGGCGGAGGCTCCGCCCCTCACATGAGCGATCAGCCGTCCGCCGCTGGCGATCACCACGGCCTCGCGAACCTCCTCGTGCCGGTTCAGTGCGAGCTCGATTTCGCCGAGTTCGATGCGGAAGCCGTTCACCTTCACTTGATGATCGGCCCGCCCCCGGAATTCCAAGGTGCCGCAGGGCAGCCTGCGCGCCAGATCACCCGTGCGGTAAAGGGCACCGGCGAGGGGAAAGCTCTTCCGGGTCCGCTCCCCATCGTTCAGGTAGCCGCCGCCCAGGCCCGCGCCGCAGATGCAGAGCTCGCCCGCTTCCCCGTCCGGCACCACGGCCAGATCCTCATCGCGGATCGTGACGGTGACGTTCGGGATCTCCCGACCCAGCGGGACGAAGGGGAAGTCGTCGAGGTTAGCCCCGTGCAGGCGGTGGAAGGCGCAGATGTCCGTGCATTCGGTCGGGCCGTAGGTATTGACCACCTCCGCGCGGCACGCGGGATGATCGAACCAGGGGCGCAGGCGCGGGATCGAGATCGGCTCGCCACCGAGTACCGCGAAGCGGAGGGAGGAGAGATCGGCGTAGCCCTCCGCTGCGGAGGCTTCGACAAGCGGGTAAAACGCGCTCGGGGTGCAATTGACGAGAGTCACCCCGTGGTCGCGGATCAGCGCGGAGATCCGGGAGATGTCGTAGGTGCCGCAATCGTCCAGCAACAGCCGCCCGCCGGTGAGCAGGGGGGCGAAGAAATTCTTCTGCGTGAGATCGAAGCTCGGCGAGCTGATGACGAGCGTGCAGTCCGCAGCCCCGAGCCGGAGTTCGGAGGCGTACCACGCCAGCAGGTTCGCGAAGCCCTTGCGGAATACGGAAGCGGCCTTCGGTTGCCCGGTCGAACCGGAGGTGAAGATCGCGTAGAGCGGATCGTCGGGCGTCGCGTGGCTCGCCACGGCCGCGGGAGAAAGCGTCTCCAGCTCGGGATCCAGCACATCCACCACGGTGGCGGCTCCCGCTTCGCGGAAAGCATCGGCGAGGTCTCGCCGGCTGAGCACGAGCTCCAGCCCGGCGGAAGAGATCATATGCGAAAGCCGTGCCTGCGGATAGGCGGGATCGAGCGGCACATAGGCGGCCCCCGATTTCACCACCGCCAGCAGGGCCACGATGAGTTCCACCGAGCGGCCGAGCCCGACGCCGATGTAAACCCCCGGCCGGGCCCCTTGAGCCTGGAGATGCCGGGCCAGACGGTTCGCCCGTGCGTTCAACTCCCCGGCGGAAAGCGTGCAATCTCCCGCGCTTACCGCGCCATGGCCGGGCGAGGCGGACACCTGCGACTCGAACGCGGCGAGCAGATCATCCGGCAGGAGTGCTTCCTGCACGAGGGGGGGTGCGGTCATGCGGCTGGGGGGTAAAACTGGCGATCCGCGCCGATAATCTAAAAAATTTCAGATAGGTCAATAGTCGGCTGCTAGAGGACATCAAGCGGGGCGGGGACCGGCGATGCCTTGGTTTACGCAGGTTATGCCGCCTTGTTTATCGCCGCAGCCCTTCCTATCAGAAAGAGAGAAGGCTGGCATTACGTGATCTCGTAAGGTTCATGATTTTGAAATTCCTTGTCCTGCGTCTTTTTATTTTTTAGCCTCGGGGCGCTGACTCCTGCATGTCCCACCGAGTGCCACGCGCCCCCCGGGTGGTCCCTCTGATGCTTTCCGCCGTTCTGGCGGGCTCTTTGGTACCGTCATGGGGAGAAGAACTCCTATCCACGGCTCCCGGCCGCTTGGAAGGGGAAGTGGACGGCCGTATTCTTCCCCGCAGCGCGGTCCGGCGTGATCCCGGAGTCGGCCAGACGCGGCAGGAAGAGCTGGAGATGGGCATCGCGATCTCGGCCGCGTACGACGACAATATCTTTCTCAGCGCCACCGCCCCCAAAGCGGACTTCGTCGTGAAGGTCGCTCCTTCGGTGGCTTACCGGAAGGGCGACAAGGCCACCGGTGAAGGCGGCTATCTCGCGCTCGCCTACAAGCCCGCCGTCATCGCCTACGCCGATCACAGCGACAACAACCGCATCGATCATCAGGCCGCCTGGGAAGCCGGCTGGCGCGGCAAGGCGATCACCCTCGCCTACAGCGGTGCCTTCGGCCGCCTCGGCGATGCGACTGCCGACACCGGCACGCTGACCGAGCGCAGCGAGCTCGCGAACGAGGCGAGGATCGCCTGGTCCCTGCGCGAAAAGGTGTCCGTGGAAGTGGCGGCGGGACAAGAGTCCACCGACTACGAGTCCGGGGCTTTCGCCGATTCGGACCTTACCTACGGGGAAATCGCGCTGCGCTACGCCTACTCGCCGAAGACCCGGCTGGGCCTCGCCTACAAGGGCGGGCGCTTCGAGGTGGACGGTGCCGGGGAACAGACCGTGCACCGGACGACCGGTCGCATCGAGTGGAACCCCACCGAAAAAATCGCCGTGGATCTGGAAGCGGGTGCCGAACACCGCAGCTTTGACAACGGCTCGGATACCACGCCGGTCGTGGAGGCCCGGGTCGGCTGGAAGCCCCGCGAGAACACCGAGCTTTACCTCACCGGCTACCGGCGCGAGCGCGCGTCCGCCTTCCTGCCCGGACAAAATTACACCCAGAGCGGAGCGGCCCTGGGGATCTCCCAACGCCTCGGCGAAAAGTGGGTGGCACGCCTGGAAGGCGGCTTGGAGCGCGCTTCCTACACCCAGGTATCGGGCGCCGGAGCCGCCGGCCGTGTCGATAAGATCCATTTCATCCGCCCCGCGCTGGAATACCGTTTCACCGACGATTTCAGCATGGGCTTCTTCTACCGCTATTCGGAGAACCGCTCGAACCGCGCCGCCTTCGGCTACGAAAATCACACCGCCGGTGCCGAGGTGGGCTACCGCTTCTGAACCACACTTGCCCCCGCCATGAATGTGAAACTGTTCCTCCTCCTGTGCACCCTCCTGGGCGCGCTGCTGGCCATCACCTACGGCCAATCGCCTGCCGCAGGCCGCTCTGCCGGCATCATCGGAAAGATGGACACCGTGGAGATCCGCGTCTTCCGGGAGGACGACCTGACTACCACGGGACAGCTTTCCGCGGACGGCACCATCACGATGCCCCTGATCGGCCCGGTGAAGATCGCCGGGTTGTCCACCGATCAGGCCGCCGCCTCGATCAAGGCGAAGCTGAAGGACGGGTATCTGGTGAACCCGCAGGTGAGCGTCTCCATCGAAGCTCGCGTCCGGCGGACGGTGACGGTGCTCGGACAGGCGCAGAATCCCGGGGTCTTCGAACTCCCGGCCGACCGCAAGCTCACCGTGGTGGAGGCCATCGGCATGGCGGGCGGTGCCACCCGGATTGCGAATACCAAAAAAATGACCCTCAAGCGCAGCCAGGGGGGAAAGGCACAGCTTCTCCACCTCAACCTCAAGGACATCACTTCCGGAAAGGTGGCCGATATCCCGCTGCGTGACGGCGACGTATTGACGATTCCCGAAAGCTTGTTCTGATCCTTTCCCCCTGTCCCGATGGCCGCCCCCCGCAAACCGGAATATCATCTCACGAATTCGTCCCCGCGTACGGCGGAACTGGCGACCGTCTCGCCCACGCTGTACCTGCCGAAGGTGGAGCCCGGCCGCCTGATCGGCATCGTCCTCCGCCGCGGTTGGATGGTCGGGCTCGGCATGGCCGTGGCGGTCGCCGCCATGTGGGCTTATTTGAAAACGGTGCCGAAGGTTTATGTCGCCACCGGTTCGGTGGAGGTCAGCAGCCATGCTCCGCGGGTCCTGAACATCGACGGGCTTTCGCCGGAAGATCAGAAGGATCTGGAGCAGCTCCGCACGATCGAGCGGAACATGCGCTCGACGGCGCTGCTGCTGCGTGTCGTCAGGGCGAACGGGCTCGCGGCCGCTCCGGATTTCGCCCCCCCGGGGACGACCGAGCAGGGGCTGCTCGGCTTGCTCGCCAGGCGGGTGAGGGTGGAGCTCGACCGCGGCACCCGCGTGGTGGTGCTCCATGTCGAAGACACGGACCCGCAGCGGGCCAAGCGTCTCGTCGAGTCGCTGGTGGCGGAGTACGACCTTTGGATCAAGGAACGGCGGGAGACCCTCGCACGGCAGGCGGGCGAGGGGCTCGCGAAGGAGGAGGCGAAACTGCGCGCCGATATGGATGCCGCGGCCGACCGCCTGCAGGCTTTCCGCGAGGAACATCCGATCCCCGGTCTCGACGAGCGCGATTCCGCCAGCTCCGGTGCCAACCAGCTCGGGAATCTGAACACCCAGCTTTCCCAAGCGAAGTCGGAGCGCCTGCGTTTGGAGGCGGAGTACGAGGCGTTCAAGAAATTCGATCCCGAGGATCCGGACGCCTTGGCCGGGATCGGCCGCAGCACGCGCGCCGATGAAGTGCTTTCGAGCATCCGCTCGCTTCAGGTCAAGGAGCTGGAATTCGCCCGGCTGAAGGAGCGCTACGGACCGAAACACCCGGTTTACAAGGAGACCGAGCAGGAGGTCGCCAGCCTGAAGGGCAACCTGGCCGATGCGGTGAACTCCGCCGGACAAGCACTGGAAAAGAGCTACCATGTCGCGCTCGAAAACGAGGCGAAACTCCAGGGAGAGGTAAACCAGGCTCGCACCGTGGCGGTCGGCGTGGAGGGTATCCGCGCGCGTTTCGACGTTCTGAAACGCGAAGCCGAAGCGGCCCGGGAGCTGCATGCCACCGTGGACAAGCGCCTGCGGGAAACCACGCTCGCGAGCGCCGTGGCTGCTTCCTCGGTGTCGTGGGCGGAACCGCCCTTCGTTCCCGAAAAGGCTTCCAAGCCCAACAAGAAGGTGCTCCTGCCCGTGGCCGCGTTTGCCGGGGCGCTGATGGGAGGCTTCCTGCTGGTGGGTCTGGAGCTCGCGGATGGACGCGTGCGGGATTCCGCCGCCGCCGCCCGCGCGACCGGCACCCCTTTGCTTGCCAGCCTGCCCGTCCTGGCTTCCGGCCGGGAGGGGGACATGGTGCTGCTTTCCGATCCGGCCTCGCCGGTGGCGGAGGCCTTCCGCCGCCTGCGGGCCGTCCTCTCGCCTTCGCCGGCGAAGCCCGACGCCCGTACCGTCCTTTTCGTGAGCGCCGGCCCCGGTGAAGGTCGCTCGCTCTGTGCCGTCAACTATGCCGCCTCCTTGGCCGTGCAGGGGCAGCGCACCCTCCTGCTCGACGCGGACATGCGCCGCCCCGGCCTCAGCCGGAAGCACGTGAACGGGACCTCCGGGGGCCTCGGCGATTATCTGGAGGGGAAGGCGGACCCCGCCAGCGCCTGTTATCCCACCTCGCTGCCGAACCTCTATCTCCTGTCCTCCGGCCCGATGCGGAACGATGCGGCGGAACTCCTTTCCGGCACCCGTTTTCCGGTGCTGCTGGAGGATGCCTACCGGTGGTTCGACGCCGTGGTGATCGATAGCCCGCCCGTCCTCGCGGCCAGCGATGCCCTCGCGATTTCCCGCTATGCCGACCCCATTTGCATGGTCG
>CBIHMP010000168.1:0-8628 GCA_966211015.1 uncultured Luteolibacter sp.
GAAGGAGGAGCTCTTCTTCACCATCGACGAGAAGAGCCACGATTCCGACCTGATGGAAAAGGGCCGCGAATTCCTGGCTCCGGGCGATCCGGACGCCTTCGTGCTCCCGGACATCGGCACCCTCTTCGCGGATCTGGAGGCCGACACCACGCTCAATGAAGAGCAGCTCGCCATCCGCAAGGAGCAGCTCCAGCAGAAGCTGGATACCCAGGCGGAGAAGATGCACAACATCTCCCAGCTCCTGAAGGCCTACTGCGTCTATGAGAAGGACGTCCAGTACGTGGTGAAGGAAGGCAAGGTCATCATCGTCGATGAAAACACCGGCCGCGAGATGCCGGGGCGCCGCTGGTCGGACGGCCTGCACCAGGCGGTCGAGGCCAAGGAAGGCGTCGCCATCGAAAAGGAGACCCAGACTTTCGCCACCATCACCATCCAGAACTACTTCCGCCTCTACGAAAAGCTGGGCGGCATGACCGGCACCGCCGAGACCGAGGCGGCCGAATTCTCCGACATCTACAAGCTGGACGTGCTGCCGATCCCGACCAACCGGCCGAACCAGCGCAAGGACCTGAACGATCAGGTCTTCAAGACCCGCCGCGAGAAGTACAACGCGGTGATCAAGAAGATCGAGGAAGCCCACGGGAAGGGCCAGCCGGTGCTCGTCGGCACGGCCTCCGTGGAAGCGTCCGAAACCGTTTCCCGCATGCTGAAGCGGAGCAAGATCCCGCACACCGTGCTGAACGCGAAGTATCACCGCCAGGAGGCGGAGATCGTGGCGAATGCCGGCCAGCGCGGCGCGGTGACCGTTTCCACCAACATGGCCGGCCGCGGCACCGACATCAAACTCGGCGAAGGCGTCGCCGACGTGGGCGGCCTCTTCGTCATCGGCACGGAGCGCTATGAATCCCGCCGCGTGGACCGCCAGCTCCGCGGCCGCTGCGCCCGCCAGGGCGATCCGGGGATGAGCCAGTTCTACATCTCCTTCGAGGACGACCTGATGCGGAATTTCGCCGCCGCGGACCGCATGACCTCCATGATGGAGCGCTTCGGGATGCAGGAGGGCGAGGCCCTGGAGCACTCCTGGCTGAACAAATCGGTCGAGACCGCGCAGAAGCGCGTCGAACAGCGCAACTACACCTGGCGCAAGCGGGTGCTGGAATTCGACGACGTGATGAACAAGCAGCGGGAAGTCGTTTACGGCTACCGCAACGAGGTGCTTTCCACGGAAACCCCGCGCGAGCTGGTGATCGAGATCATCGAGAAAGTCATCCCGCAGAAGGTCCAGGGCTTCCTGGCGGACCGCGACGACGCGAGCCCGGACTACAACGAGCTGCTGCACTGGGTGAATGCCACCCTGCCGATCCGCGTCTCCCCGGAAGACCTCGATGCCACCTCCAAGTCCGCGGAGGAGATCGCGAACTTCCTGATGCAGCGGGTGAAGGAGACCTACGAGAAGCGGGTGGACGGACTGCCGCCGGAGATCCTCGAAATGGAGGAGCGCCGGATGATGCTGGCCGCGATCGACCGCCAGTGGCAGGCACATCTTTACAACATGGACGCGCTGCGCGAGGGCGTGCACCTGCGCGCCCAAGGCCAGAAGGACCCGCTCGTGGAGTACAAGGTCGAGGCCTACGACCTCTTCGAGACCCTGATGACGAATATCGAGCAGGAGGCGCTCCAGAACCTCTTCCGCTCCGCCGGGAATCTCGAAGGCATCCTGCGCCAGCTCCACGGCATGCCGCAGCAACTCCAGAGCGCCGAGCAGCAGATCAGCCGCGAGAACGTGGCCGCCACGGGGAACTCCGGCAGCGTCCTGATCGAGGAGAGCGGCGGCGAGATCAAGCTGAACCTGCCGAAGCGCCGGCCGCCGAGCTTCGATATCGATCAGCTCGGCCGCAATGCCCCCTGCCCCTGCGGCTCGGGCAAGAAATACAAGCAGTGCTGCGGCAAGGAAGGCTAACTGTTTAAGGAATCCATCTCACGCGGCGGGTGCAAAATCCGCCGCCTCTTTTTTTGGACGCAGCCAGCCGGGCGGGTCCGGGAATAACGCTTGGCGGAGGTTCTTGCAGGAGGCCGGGGAAAGCTATAGGCGGGAGATTACCCCTCGCTCCTATGTGCCCTCCCCTTCAGGCCACGCTCGATTCGCCGGCTGCCCCGAGCCTGCTGGACCTACCCCGGCAGATCGATTTCAGCACGATCACCTCCCTGGCCGCCCGGATGCTCCACGTGCCGGTGTGTCTCGTCTCCCTGGTGGATGACAAGCGGCAGGTATTCATCGGTGCCAGCGGGCTCCCCCCTTCCGGCGATCCTGTGATCGGGAGAACGCCGCTCAGCCATTTCTTCGGCCGGCACGCCGCCGCGCTGCGGCGCCCGCTGGTCATCCGGGATGCCCGGGAGGAGCCGCTGCTGGCGGAGGATGGCACGGTGATCGATCCGGGCGTGGCCGCCTATCTCGGCTTCCCCCTCATCGATGCGGGCCATCATTTCCACGGGGCCTTCTGCGCGATCGATACGGTGCCGCGGGATTGGACCGTGGAGGAGCTGGAAATGATGCGGGATTTCGCCGCTCTGGCAGCGGAGCAGATCGAGCTGAACGCCGGGCGGCAGGAGCAGCGGAACTCGACGGAAGTGCTGATCCACGACCTGAAATCCCCGCTCGCCGGGATCCGGCTGCTCGCGGGGGCCTTCGCCGATCATGCGGCGGAGCTTCCGCCCATGCTCCAGCCGATGGCCGGGGCCCTGATCGAATCCTCCGCGAAGGCCCTCGATCTGGTGGAGTCCCTGGTGCTGCGGGACCGCGAGATGGTGCGGAGCTGCACGGACCTGCGGTCCGCCCTCCGCACCCTGGTGCAGCGCCATGCCCCGGCAGCCGCCGGCAAGGGCATCGAGATCGCCCTCGAAGGTCCGGACGAATGCGTGCCGCTGGAGGCCGCCGAATGGGTGGTGGAGCAGGTGGCGGAGAACCTGCTGACCAATGCATTGAAATTCACCCCCGCAGGCGGCTGCGTCCGCATCTCCATCCGCCGGGAAGCAGGCTTCGGCATCCTGGAAGTGGCGGACGGGGGGCCCGGCTTCCAAGCCGACGACTATCCGCGGCTCTTCCAGCGCTACGGGCAATTGAGCGCGCGGCCTACCGCCCACGAACCCTCCACCGGTCTGGGCCTTTCCATCGTGAAGCGCCTGGTCGAGCAGGAAGGCGGCCGCATCGCGCTGATCAGCCCGCCCGGAGAAAGCGCGGTCTTCCGCGTGGAGCTGCCGCTGGGCTAGCTGCCCCGCCTCCCATCCGGGGCAAGGCGGCGCGGGAGCATCAGGGAGGGAGAGGCGCCCGCACTCTTTTCCGGCCCCTCCACCTCCACGTGAGCCAGCCGCACCACGCCAGCAGGAAGAGGAGGATCATGAACCAGTGCGCAAGGGCGATCCAATTCCAGCCATCGACCGGCGAGCCGTAGCGGAAGGCCCGGGGAAACCAGCGCATCCCGCTCCCCCCGCCATGCTTGGCGAGCGGCATCTCGGGGAGGGAAAAGATCGGATCTTCCCGCACCCAGACCACCGCGATGCGGCCTCCGCTTTGATCGATCCGGACCACCTCATCCATGGCTCCTTTCCACGCGAGATAGTCACCCGCGCCCATGGACCGGATCCAACTCCACCCGAGGAAGGCGAGCACCACCACGCCGAACCAGAAGGACTTCCAGCGGTAAACCGGGCGGGGGTGCATCCCGCATGAACTACCATGCTTGTCCAATCCAGGGAAGGATAGGGCGCGGAGCGGCCGATGCGGCGCTCCGATTTTTGACAATCTTTTGACCTTTCCCGATGGCTTCGCTGCTACTCTGCTCACCATGCGGATTCCCAGCCGTCACTGCTTCCCGATGAAGGCGCTTGGAACGAAGCCTCTGATGTTCCTGTCCGGGTTCGTGGCCGGCGGCTTGCTCGCGTGGGCCGGGGAACCGCCTGTCCTCAAACCCGCGCTCCAGCGAGAGCTCGAATCCCGGATCCTGCCGGAGGTGCGCTTTCACGACGCCGATCTCACGGAGGCGCTCGTCTATCTTCAGGCGCAGGCGCTCGCCTCCTCGCAAGACGCCGTGCGGATTCCCTTCGCCGTCCACTTGCCCGCGGATTTCAAGCCGCGCTACGAGCTGACCCTCGACCTGAAGGCGGTGCCGTTCTGGGAGGCTCTCCGTCATCTCGGCGGGCAAGCCGGGGTGGAATTCTCGATCGAACGGGATGCCGTGAAGGTTCGTCCCGCGGGTGCGGCTGCCGCGGCGAAGGCGACGGTGCGCACGATGATCCCCGCACCCCCGGCGCCCGCTCCGCGCAAGATGGCGGGCCGCTTGGGAACTCCCGCCAAGCCCTTCGGCGCGGGGGGAAACAACAACCACTATTCCACCGCCGGCGTCATCCAGCCCCAACGGTCGGGGACGGTGAAGAATCGCAACCTGAGCGGCTGGTCGGTCGATGCCGATCCGGGGAACCGCTTCAGCATGAACTGTGTCGATATCGCGGCCTGCAAGGCCCATCGCGGCTCCGACCGCTGCCCTTGCGGATGCCACGCCTGCGCCTGCCAACGGCCGAAGAAAGCTCCCGAGACCCGCACCGGGAAATAGAGGATGGGGTGGGGACAAGTGCCTGTTTCCTAGGGCGGAGTTTTGCATTTCGAACTCCCATGATCGCCCCTCCAGCCAGCTATGACAGTCCTGCCTAAGTTCGAAAAAACGTGAACCGCTTCATCGGAAGAGATTATTAGCAACCTATATATATTTAACTTGCCCCGCCGAACCCGTTGTAATTTTTTATCTTGTGTTTCATGACTTAACCGAGATCTTGCTACCCCCATGTTAAAACAAACATTCATCTCGTTGAGTCTTGCGGCTTTTCTTGGGCCTCAACTCGTTTCCTGCACTACAACAGCGAGCGGCCCCGCCATCCCCGCTTACCGCGAAGCGACGGCCACGAAGGCAGATGCGAAGACCTTCATCCGCTTGACCAAAGAGCAGCTCCCACCAACCCCGGGGACCACCTTGATTTATTGGAGAGTTACGAATACCCATCGCTCCCCGGTGACCACGGTAATTCAATACACGGATAAGAGGACCCCTCCCTACGAAACATACACACGTACCTATACCTTGGAATCCCAAGATTCCATAAGGGGAGAGATGCACTTGGGCATGGGCACTAGCATTCGTGTCGGTCCCGTGGAGGCGCGGGTCTTGTCAGCGCGGGTGAATCGGTGATCGGTGCCGCCGATAGGATCTTCGCGAGGTTTTCCCGATCGCTGCATCACAGCCCTGCTCACTCCGGCTGAGGGGGCTTTTCTTTGAGGCGGCTCCTTGGTGGCGCGACCAAGGCGCCGCAGGGGAAGCCCTCAACAAGTCTCCGTGCTGCGGGCAATTCAGGCACGCCCAACCCCGTTTCAGCAAGTTGGGGTTGGCAGTCCTGCCTGGATTCGAACCAAGACGAACAGAGTCAGAATCTGTTGTGCTACCGTTACACTACAGGACTAGAGGCACCCGCCGATGAAGCTCTCCGAAGAGCAGCCCCCCCAGGACTCGAACCTGGAAAGACGGAATCAAAATCCGTAGTGTTACCATTACACCAAGGGGCTCTTCGGCGTCGGGGCGCGAACGCTAGGCGCGAGGCTTTCGTTTGGCAATCCGGAATTTTGTGGGGTTTTCGGGAGCGGCAAGAGGTCCGCCGGGAGGGACCGGACCCGGAGGGATGCGGTCCCGCGGCGGGCCGGTGGAGAGCCCGCGGGGGGCCGCTGGGAAAAGGCCCCACCCAACCGTTAGGCATCCCGGCGTGACATCGGGGAGGATCCATGAAATACTCGTCTTGTCCCGACTTCAAACGAATCGAAGATGTTCCGGAAATCGTTCGCCCTCGCTTTTCTCGCCTCCGCCCTCCCTCTCGCCGCGGAGTCGGAGATCCTGCGCGCCCTGCCCGTGGATCCCTCTGAAATCACGCCGCAGCAAAAGACCGACCCGCTGGCACCGGCGGAGCCGGCCGCTCCCGTGGCGGAGGTGACGCCGCTGCCGCCCGGCACGGTGAAGATGCCGGAGCAGAAGCCCTCCGTGAAGACGGACGCTCCGGACATCGCGAACCTGCCCTCCGGCGAGGACGCGATCCGGCTCCAGATTTTCCTCGATCAGGAGAACTTCGGGCCCGGCGTGATCGACGGCAAACCGGGGCGCTTCACGGTGCTGGCCGTGGATGCGTGGAACGAGGTGCACGGACACCCCGCGGGCGACCTGAGCGCGGTGATGGCGGCGGCCCGCAAGGCCGTGCCGAATGCCTTCGCGACGGCGGTGGTGCCGGAGGTGGCGACCAAGTGGGTGAACAGCGGGCTTTCCCATAACCGCAGCCTGCAGGCGAAGGCCAAGCGCATGAGCTACCGCAGTCTGGCGGAATTCATGTCCGAGCGTTTCCACACCGACGTGGAATTCATCCTCGATCTCAACGGCTCCAAAAGCACCTGGGGCGTGAAGCCCGGCGGCACGCTGATCGTGCCGAACGTGAAGCCCTTCCACATCGAGGCCATCACCGGCACGCGCTATGAGAAGGATGCGGTGATGTCCGAGCGCCACGCGGTGGTGGATACGAAGAGAAACCAGGTGCGGATCTTCGAAGCGGCACCCTCCGCGATCGCGATCACCGAGGAAGAACTGATCACCGACAAGCCGGTGCTGGTGAAGCCGAACCTGGCGCTCATCGCCAGCTTCCCGATCACCCCGGGCAAGCCGCAATTCATCCACAAGGGCGTGTGGAAGCTGAACAACAGCGTGGAGATGCCCGTGTGGCGCTACGACCAATCGCTGCTGGATACGGGCAAGCGCAGCAACAACGCCCTGAACATCCCGCCCGGCCCGAATAGCCCGGTGGGGATCATCTGGAACGGCCTGAGCCGCCCGGGCATCGGCCTGCACGGCACCTCGGACCCGGAGACGATCGGCCGCGCCCGCAGCGCCGGCTGCATCCGCCTGGCGAATTGGGATGCGATCCGGATCCCGGCATTGATCCGCCCCGGCGCGACGGTGGAGGTGCGATGAGCGCCGGAAAAGGGCGCACGCTTGCCGGAAGTCCTTGCGCGAGCGGGTCGCCCGGGCCATCGGGATCTCCAGCGAGGTGATGTACCGAATGATTTCCGCCCGCACGATCCGCGTCCTGCTTTGCCTGCCGCTCTTCCTCGGTGCCTGCCGGGAGAAGGAGCCGCCGCGGGCCGCGGGCGTGGATGAAGACGCGGCCCTGCGCCTGACGCTCGCGAGCTTCAACGTGCGCTATGAAGGCCCGGCCGAGGAACCCTGGCGCGAGTGGCCGAACCGCATCCACCGGGTGGTGAAAACGGTCCGCGGGATCGATCCGGACGTGCTGGGCGTGCAGGAGGCGCTGCACGGCCAATGCGCCGACCTGCGGGCCTCCATGCCCGACTACGCCTTCACCGGTGCAGGACGCGACGACGGGAGGGAGAAGGGCGAGTATGCGGCGATCTTTTACCGAAGGGACCGCTTCGAGGCGGACCCCGCGGATCGCGGCATGTTCTGGCTC
This sequence comes from uncultured Luteolibacter sp., assembly GCA_966211015.1. GTDB lineage: Bacteria > Verrucomicrobiota > Verrucomicrobiia > Verrucomicrobiales > Akkermansiaceae > Haloferula. The sequence goes on from CBIHMP010000168.1 coordinate 7,546, forward strand.
TCCGACCGGCCGGAGCAGCCCGGCTCGATGACCTGGGGGAACGAGTACCCGCGCGTGGCGACCTGGGTGCGCCTGATCGACCGCGCGACGGCGAAGGCCTTCTACGTCTTCAACACCCACTGGGATCACCGGAACCAGCCCTCGCGGGAGAAGGCGGCGCTGCTCATTTCCCAGCGGATCAACGCCCGCAGCCGCCGCGACGAGCCGGTGGTGCTGCTGGGGGATTTCAATGCGGCGGACGCGAACCCCGCCGTCGCCTACTTCACCGGCAAGCGGGTGAGCCTTTCCGGGAGCAGCGTGCCGCCGCTGCGGGCGCCCTTCGTGGATGTCTTCCGCTCGGTGGTCCCGGCGGGCCGGGGCCAGCAGACGCTCCACCTGTGGCGGCCGCTGCGTGAAGGCTGGCCGCGGATCGACCACATCCTGGTGACGGCAGGCGCGAAGGTGGAGGCCACGGGAATCCAGCGGGCGCGGACGATCGAGGAGCAGCCCTCGGATCACTTCCCGGTGTGGGCAAGGGTCATCTGGCCCTGAGGGAAAATCTGCGATTATTCGGCAATTCCTGCGTTTTTCACCGGCAGTCCTTGCCACTCCCGCAAGAAGCCGCTTGCCTCCACGGTATAGCCGAACCCATGAAAACCATCCTCCGCACGCTCCTCCCGCTGGCCCTGAGCCTCACCGCGATGGCCGATGATCCGTGGCTGGTCTTCGAGGGGAAGAAGGGCCCGGGCAAGGGCAAGCACGTGGTGCTCGTGAGCGGCGACGAGGAGTACCGCACCGAGGAAAGCTTCCCGATGCTGGGCCGCATGCTGGCGGAGAAGCACGGCTTCAAGTGCACCGTCCTTTTCGCGACCGATCCGAAGACCGGGGAGATCAACCCGAACGAGCAAACGAACATTCCCGGCGTGGAAGCGATCGATACGGCGGACTTCCTGATCCTCGGCCTGCGTTTCCGCGAGCTGCCGGACGAGAAGATGAAGCATCTGGCGGACTACGTGGAGTCCGGCAAGCCGCTGCTCGGCCTGCGCACCTCCACCCACGCCTTCACTTACACGCGGAACAAGGAGAGCCCTTACGCTTCCTGGT
>CBIHMP010000169.1:0-8542 GCA_966211015.1 uncultured Luteolibacter sp.
GTGGAGGATGCCTGGGAACGTCTCGGCGAGCCGGTGAACCGCCGCTCCCGCCACGTGGTGGGCGAGATCGCCCGCACGGTCGCCGCCGCCGAAGCCCTCGCAAAGAGCGACTTCGAAGCCCTCGGCCCGCTGATGGCCGCCAGCCACGACTCGCTGCGCGACGACTTCGAGGTCTCCTGCGCGGAGCTCGATATCATGGTGGAAATCGCCCGTGCCATCGGCCGGAATGGCGGTGTGATCGGCAGCCGCATGACCGGCGGCGGCTTCGGCGGTTCCACGGTGACACTCTGCGAATCCAGCAAGGCACCGGAGATCGCCGCGACCCTCGCGGAGAAATACAAGGAAGCCACCGGCATCACCCCGCAGATTTTCGCGTCGAGACCCTCGCTCGGGGCGCACTTGTGCTAAGGCTTCTCGATAGCCTGGCGGGGGTTCCCGCTCCAAAAAACCTTGAAAGCATGGGCCATTCCGGGACGTTTCAGGTCCGGTTCGTGTCTTTCCGCGCCATTACCACTCTCCTTCTCGCCGGTTCCCTGACGGGAGCTGCGGACGATTTCGCGCGGACGGCTACTCCCCTGCTCTCGAAATACTGCTTCGATTGCCACGGGGAGAAGAAACAGAAGGGCGGGATCGAGGTGCACCAGCTCGGCTCGACCGACGCCGCGCTGCGGCAGCACCGCTTTCTGGAGAATATCGCGAAGCAGGTGGAACTCGGCGACATGCCGCCCGACGACGAGGACGTCTTGCCGAGCGATGCCGAGCGCGAGGCACTGGTCGCGGAGATCCGCAGCGTGCTGAAAAAACTGGAGACCGGCGACTTCCCCCGGAACCCCGGCCGCACCACCGTCCGCCGGCTCAATCGCAACGAATACAACAACACCGTCCGCGACCTTTTCGGTATCGATTTCCAGGCAGGACGCGATTTCCCCTCCGACGGAGCGGGCGGAGAGGGCTTCGACAATGTTGGCGACGCCCTCTTCGTCCAGCCATCGCTGATGGAGAAATACCTGACGGCCTCGAAAAAGATCGTCGCATCCCTCTACGAGGACCCGGCCCGCCTCGACCGGATCCTGATCGCGAAGCCCGGGGACAAAATGCCGCCGGAACGCGCCGCGCGTACCGTCTTGCTCTCCCACGCTTCGCTCGCATTCCGCCGCCGCGTGGGCGATGAGGATCTGGCTCCTCTGCTGGAGCTGTTCTCGAAGCGCCTGGCCGCCGGTGCGAGCTACGAGGAGGCCCTGCGCGCCCCGATCCAGGCTCTCCTGGTGCATCCCTCGTTCCTCTTCCGGATGGAGGCCGATCAAGCGGACAAGACGGAATGGCGGGTCGATGACTTCGAGCTGGCCACCCGCCTGTCTTATTTCCTGTGGGCGTCCATGCCGGACCGCCGCCTGTTGAAGCTCGCGGATGAGGGCAAGCTCTCCGATCCCGCTACGCTCCGGGGGGAGGCCCTGCGGATGCTCGCCGACAAGCGCGCCGAGAGCTTGTCCCGCCATTTCGCGGGCCAATGGCTCGGCTTCGAGGAACTACGGGAGAACGCGGAGCCGGATCCAAAGCGGTTTCCCACTTTCACGCAAACCCTCCGGGTGGCGATGTACCGCGAGTCCGTGGAGTTCTTCAGCCACCTTGTCCGTGCGAACCGCCCGGTGCTCGAACTGCTGGGCGCGGACTACACCTTCGCGAATGCCGAGCTTGCGAAGCACTACGGGCTGGACGGGGTCACGGGCTCCCGGATGCAGCGCGTGGCGCTCAGCGATCCGAACCGCGGCGGCGTGATCGGCCAGGCTTCCATCCTGACCGCCACTTCCATGCCGCTCCGCACCAGCCCGGTGAAGCGCGGCAAGTGGATCCTGGACACGCTGCTCGGCACCCCGCCTCCGCCCCCGCCGCCCGATGCCGGGGTGCTGCCCGGCGATGACAAGTCCACCGAAGGCCTCTCCTTCCGCGAGATGCTCGAAGTTCACCGCACCAAGGCCTCCTGCGCCGGCTGCCACGCGAAGATCGACCCGCTCGGATTCGGCCTCGAGAACTTCGATGCCATCGGCCGCTGGCGCAGCACGGACGCGAATGGCAAACCCATCGACTCCAAGGCCACCCTCCCCGGCGATGTCACCTTCTCCACTCCCGCCGAGCTCAAGAAGCTGCTCCTCGGCTCCGACGAGCTTTTCCTTCGGAATCTCGCCCGCAAGATGCTAGCCTACTCGCTGGGCCGTCCCCTGGAGTATTACGACGAGGCGGTGGTCACCGACTTGGTCGCGAAGCTCCGCAAGGACGATCTGAAGATGCAGACGCTGATCCTTTCCATCGTGGAGTCCTATCCTTTCCAGAACCGCAGCGCGAAACGCTAGCCCGCGTTGAAACGTTAGTGCTTAAAATTAGTCATTTCACCTCATGGCCAATATCCAGACCCAGAAGTGGCTCATGCCCCGCCGCAGCTTCCTCCGCGGAGCCGGCGCCACGCTTGCCCTGCCCTTTCTCGATGCGATGCGGCCATTGATGGCGGCCGGTTCTTCCGCGGTTCCCATCCGGATCGCGCTGCTCTACATGCCGAACGGGGTGCGCGCCGACCGTTGGACGCCCGAGGGCGAGGGCAAGGGCTTCAAGCTCTCCCCCATCCTTTCGCCGCTCGAAAAGCACCGCCAGGAACTGCTCATCCTGACCGGACTCCAGAACAAGGCATCCTTCACCGGAGACGGCCACTATGTGAAAACCGGTGGCTGGCTTACGGGCACCACGATCACCAAGACCACCGGCTCCGATATTGCGGCCGGCGGCATGTCGATGGACCAGATCGCGGCGCAACACCTCGGCCGGAACACCAAGCTCCCCTCGCTGGAGCTGGGCACGGAGCCCGTCGCCACCGGCATCGACACCAACGTCAACTACACGCGCCTCTACGCTTCGCACATCTCTTGGAAAACCTCCACCGTTCCCCTGCCCTGCGAGATCAACCCCCGCGTTGCCTTCGACCGCCTCTTCCGGAGCCGCTCGAAGGGCGGCGAGAAACAGGCGGCAGACGACAAGTCCGTGCTCGATCTCGTCCGCACCGATGCCAAGCGCCTCCAGTCGAAGCTCGGCCAGGCGGACCAGCACAAGCTGGAGCAGTACCTTGAGTCGATCCGGGAAGTGGAGCGCCGGATTGAAGCGGAGGCCGCTTTGCTCGGTGCCGGGGAAAACCTGCCGCCGGAGCTGCTCAAGCAGCTCGACACGCTCGACAAGCGGATCTCGAAAGCAATGGGCAAGGCCTCGCGCGAGGAGGAGCTCAATTCGCGCCCGCGTTTCGATCATGCCGAGCACTGCAAGATCATGATGGATCTCATGGTGCTCGCCTTCTGGTCGGACTCCACGCGGGTGTCTTCCTTCATGTTCGGCAACGACGTCACGGGGCGGAACTTCTCCTTCCTTGAGGGTGTCAACGGCGGCCACCACGATCTGTCCCACCACAGCAACGACGGCAAGAAGCTCGACCAGTACGAGAAGATCAACCGCTGGCACGTGGAGCAGTACGGCTACATGCTGGACCGCATGAAGGAGATCAAGGAAGGCGAGGGCAACCTCCTCGACCACTCCATGGTCGCCTTCGGCTCCCCGATCCGCGATGGCAACTCGCACGATCCGAAGAACGTTCCCATCGTCATCGCCGGTGGCACGAAGGCCGGCCTGAAGACCGGCACCCACGAGACCTACGACGAGGGCACGCCGCTCTGCTCGCTCTGGCTCGGCATGCTGGAGAAGGCCGGCGTGAAGACGAAGGAGCTCGGCGACGCCACGACACCGCTACGCGGGATCGGCTGAGCGGACCATCGAGCCGTGAATGAAGTGGCGCTCCGTCTGGCGGATGGATGCATCCCAGCCAAGCGCGAGAAGCCGTTGCGACAACGCCGCGGGATCGTGGAAGACCTTGTAGACGTCGAATTCACGCCCGTCATTCAGGCGGCGCCGGGAGATGATCGAGGCCGTCTCCGGCAGTTGATGATCTATCGCCGTTGAACCTGCATCACGACGGGAGTCTGCGAAAAAGACCCGTCCGCCCGGTGCCAGGCTCCTTCGGACAAGGTCCCAAAAGGAGTCGAAGCGGACCGGAGGCACATGGGAAAGCCAGAAGCTGAAAAACACGGTATCGTAAAGACCGTCCGGCTCCCAAGTGAAGATCTCCGCCTGCACATGGCGCACGCCGCCGGTACCAACCCGTGCGGCATTGATGGCCAGCATCTCCTTGGAGCCGTCGAGCACTACAAGGTCGTCGGAGAAGGATCTCAATCTCGCCGTCCAAATCCCGGTGCCGCCCGCAATCTCGAGTATCCTGCCTGAAGGCCGGAATTCCTCCAAAGCGGCAGCAATCTCTTCGCCCTCGGAAAACCATCGGGCGTTCTCTTCCGGGCCGCGGTCATAGCGCCCGTGCCGAAACCACCATTGGTCATATTCAGCGGCTCTCGCCCGGTAGTAGGCAAGTTGTTCGTCCAGCAAGTCGCGGTCGTCTCCGGCAGTCATGCGTCTCGCGGGAAACCCCCACCACCAGTCCCATCAGGCCGCCTTCCGCAGGAGCGCGACCAGCACGCCCTGGATGATCAGCTCCCGGGCCGGGATCAGATCGGGGAACTCCTCGTTCTCCGCACGCAGGAAAGGCTTTCCCTTGTTCATGATGAAGCGCTTCAAGGTGGTTTCCCCGTCAATGAGCGCCGCCACGATGTCCCCGTCCCGCGGTTCGCGGAATTCCAGGATCACGGTATCCCCGCTGCAGATATGCGCGTCGATCATCGAGTCCCCGCGGACCTTGAGGGCGAAGGTCCGGGCGCTGCGCGGGATCCCGATCGATGAAATATCGATGGAAATGCATCCCTCGCGCTCCGCCTCGACATCCTGGGCCATCCCGGCCGCGATCTGACCGTAAACGGGAATATCCACGATTTCCTCACGATCCAGTTCCTCCGGAAAAACGACGGCGCGCGCCTTCCCGGGCAGCCTCTGGATCACCCCCTTGCGCTCCAGCGCCCGGAGATGGCTCATCGCCGCCGTCTGGCTGGCGAAGCCGAAGTAGTGCTGCAATTCGCGGGTAGATGGCATCACCCCGGTCTTCCGCTGGGCGAATTTCAGGTATTCCACGATTTCCTTTTGGCGTTGGGTCAAGCCGTCCTGCATGGCGTATGTGAACAGTGTTCTTAGGAACAAGAACATGTCAGCTTTGGTGAAGCAAGCGGAAATTCGTGGATTCCCGCCTTGAGACGGGGCGGCTGAAGCGGGATGATTGCCCCGATGCTTCGCAGAGCCAGTTTGCGTTCCTTTGCCCTCTTCGCCCTCTCGGTCTTTCTTCCGGCTTGCGGCGGCGGTGCCCCGCCCTCGCGTCCTGACGGATCGGGGCCGCAGGTGATGCGGGCCGAGGCGGTCCGCACCGCCACCATCCCGCTTACGCCGCCGCCGCCCGTGGTCGCGGAAAGCGCCATCGTGATCGATCCCGTCTCGGGCCGCGTTCTTTATGCGAAAAACGCCGATACCGAGCGCCCCGTCGCCTCCACCCAAAAGCTCCTCACCGCGCTGGTGGTCATGGACACCGGGAATATCGACAAGCCCGTCACCATTTCCACCGACGACGCCCGTTGCGAGCCTACCAAGCTCTACCTCAAGCCCGGGGAGGTGCACTCCCGCCGCGACCTGCTGCGGGTGCTGATGGTGAAAAGCGCCAACGACGTGGGCCGTGCCCTCGCGCGCGACGTCGCCGGCAGCCAGGAAGCCTTTTCCGCGATGATGAACCGCAAGGCCGCCTCGCTCGGCATGCGCCATTCCCGCTTCCTGAATCCGCACGGTCTGCCTGCCGACGGTCAGTTCTCCACGGCCCGCGATATCGCGATCGCCGCCCGCGCCGCATGGCGCAGTCAGACGATCCGCTCCTTCACCGCCCTCAAGAGCACCACCTTCCGCCACAACGATGGCCGCACGAAGACACTGACCAATACCAACAAGCTCCTGAAGCGCGTGCCCTACTGCGACGGACTCAAGACCGGCACGACCAATGCCGCCGGCCGCTGCCTCGTCTCCTCCGGCACCCTCGGCAATCGCTCCGCGGTCGTGGTGGTGCTGAAGAGCAACTCGGCCAATGTTTGGAACGATTCCGAAAAGCTCCTGCGCTGGGCGCTCGAACGCCCCGGCTCGGAGCAGTGACATGAGCGGCCCGCAGGACGAGCTTGCCCGGCTGGCCTCGGCCGGGCTGCTGCGCACGCTCCGCCCGCTCGATTCCCCGGCCGGCCCTCGGGTCGCGCGGGAAGGGCGGGAACTGTGGAACTTCGCCTCGAACGACTACCTCGGCCTCGCCTCCCATCCGGAGCTGGCGGAAGCCTTCATCGAAGGCGTGCGGGAATACGGCGCCGGTGCCACGGCATCCCGCCTCGTCAGCGGGACGCTGCCGCCGCACCGGCAGCTCGAGGAAGCTCTCGCCGCGGCGAAAGGAACGGAGGCCGCCCTGGCCTTTTCCTCCGGCTTCGCCGCCGCCACCGGCAGCCTGCCCGCCCTCGTGGGGAAGCGGGACACGGTGCTGCTCGACAAGCTTTGCCATGCCTCGCTCATCGACGGGGCGCGGCTTTCCGGCGCGACCCTCCGGGTCTTCCCGCACAACGACGTGGCGAAGCTCGACGGGATGCTCAGAAGCATCCGCGGAAAGGATGCCCAGGCACGCGTGCTGGTGGTCACGGAATCGGTCTTCTCGATGGACGGCGATCTCTGCCCTTTGCGGGAGATCGTGGAAACGAAGGACCGGCACGGAGCGCTGCTTTTCCTCGACGAAGCACATGCCTTCGGCGTGCTGGGCCCGCGGGGCATGGGCCTGGCAGCAGAACTTGGCGTGCAAGACCGCGTCGATTTCCAGATGGGCACCTTCAGCAAGGCGGCGGGACTTTCCGGCGGATATCTCGCATGCACCTCGGCGTGGCGCGATCTTCTGGTGAACCGCGCCCGGTCCTTCATTTACTCGACCGCCCCGCCGCCCGCGGTGGCCCATGCCTCCCTGACCTCGCTGGAGCTGATCCGGTCCGCGGAGGGTGAGTGCCTCCGGCAGCGCTTGCGGGTGAATGTCGACGCCCTCTCTCCCGGGCATCCTTCCGCCATCGTGCCGGTGATCCTCGGCGGGAACGAGGCGGCCTTGGATGCGGCCCGGCGGCTGGAAGAGCACGGCTTCCTGGTCCCCGCGATCCGTTTCCCCACGGTTCCACGTGGCACCGCACGGCTCCGCGTTTCCCTCTCCGCGGCGCATGCGCCGGAAAATGTCCGCGCCTTGAGTGCCTGCATCGGCACCATTCCCACGCCCTAGCCGCTGCGCTTGGTCGCCGCCACGCCTTGGTAGAAAATCGCGAGGATCGGCACGCAGAGGGCGATGCAGCCCGCCTGAATCCCCCAGTAGGCGGCCCAGCCGCCGTGATGGGCCCCCACGGTGAAATCGTGGAGCTTCACCGCCAGCAAGGTCCCGATCACCGAGCCGATGCCGTTGCTCACCAGCGAAAGCAGGCCCTGAGCCTGCGTGCGCATCCCGGGCTCCACCCGGCGGTCCAGGAAGAGCTGCCCGGTGATGAAATACAGCGTGTAGCACAGCCCATGGAGCGCGATCCCGCCGATTAGCCAGGTGCTCGACCCGGTGGTCCCGGCAATCGCGTAGAGGACATAGCGGAGGGCGGACAGGGCAAGGGCGAACATCAGCACCGTCTTCACCCGGAAGCGCGTCATCACGATCGACATCAGCAGCATGGCAGCGATCTCGCTGATCTGGCCGATGGTCATCGTCGCGGTCGGCTTTTCATTGCCCAGCGCGGCCAGATGCATCGGCGTGTGCATGAAGAAGGCCGCCAGCGGGATCGAGAGCAGGGCCGTGACCGAGAAGAACACGAGGTGATCCCGCTCCTTCAGCAGCTTGAAGGCATCGAGCCCCAGCAAGGTACGCAGGGACCGCGATCTGCCGAGGGGCGGAGTGTGCGGCAGGAAAAAGCAAAAGATCCCGCAGGTGCAGCGCGTGACCGCCGCCGCGTAGCCCGCCCGCGGCGATGCATCCGCGAAGAGGACGAAGCTGGTGATGAAGCCCGCCGCCATCCAGCCCAGCGTCCCGCCCAGACGGATGATGGGGAATTCCTGCTCCCCGGACTTCAGGTGCACCATCGAGATGCTCGCCAGCATGCTCGCCATCGGCGCGCCCATGATGGAGCTGCATGCCAGCAGGCCGATGAAAACGGAAGGTGCGCCGCCGCGGTCCAGTACCGCGAAGGCCGACGCGAGGAAACAGGAGCTGACGATCGAGATGCAGCCGACGACCTTCTGCGCCGCGAAGCGATTGTCGGCCAGCGCCCCGATGATCAGCGGCGAGACTATCGCCGCCAGCGGGCCCGCCAGGAACGCATAGGAAAGCCACTCGCTTCCCAAGCCCTTCGCCGCCAGGATATTCGGGATCGCGGGCGTGTAATAGCCGGGTGCCATCCCCCACAGGAAGAAGCTGATCCACAGGCCGCCGATGACCGCGGGCGCGGTGCGTGAAAGCGGCACGGTGGACACGGGCGCGACGCTAGCGGGC
>CBIHMP010000170.1:0-8526 GCA_966211015.1 uncultured Luteolibacter sp.
CCGGGGTGAAATTCGGATCGATCTCGGCCAGGATCTCGTTGCGCGTGCGCTGGATGTCCACGTCCATGCGGCGGAGGACGCGGGCAGCGACTCCTTCGCCTTCACGGAGCAGGCCGAGCAGGATGTGCTCGGTTCCGACATAGCTGTGATTGAGGGCTTTCGCCTCCTTGTTGGCGAGCGCCAGCACCTTCTTCACGCGGGGCGTGTAGGGGATGCTTCCGGAAATCTTTTGACCGGTGCCGGTGCCGACTTCTTTCTCGACCTCCATCCGGACACTTTCGAGGTCCAGCCCCATCCGTTCCAGAACGTTGACCGCCACTCCCTGCCCCAGCTTGATCAGACCGAGCAGCAGGTGCTCGGTCCCGACGTAGCTGTGATTGAAGCGGTCGGCCTCCTTCCGGGCGAGGGCCAGCACCTGTTGGGCTCTGGGTGTGAAATTGTTCATAGAATCTCGGGATCTGGGTCGTTTCCGTTCTTTCTCCTTGTAGAACGAATATCAGGGGCTTCAAGGGATTGCAACCGGGAGCGGACGATTTCCGCGCGAATCGCATCGCGTTCTTCCGGAGACAATTTCCTGCCGCTGTGTAGCTGGAGGTGTGCCGGTTGGATGTCCATCAGGAGAGCATCGCACGTTTTCACGGTTTCCTGCGGTAGAAAACCGAGGTCTCCCCCCAGCCGTAGCAAGGACAAATGGTTCAGAGCCTCCTTGGAGTCAATGATCCACGCATGCCGTAGAACCCCGTAGGCGCGGCCGATCTTGTCGCTCACCATCTCGGGGTCATCCTCCAACAACTTGTCGCGGGCATTGCGCTCATGTGTCGCAACTTGGGAAATAACGCGCTCCAGCCTGCGTAATATTGTCTCTTCGCTCTCGCCGAGCGTGGACTGGTTGGAGATCTGGAAAAGGTTCCCCAGGGACTCCGTTCCCTCGCCGTAGAGTCCCCGCACCGCCAGGCCGATCTTGTTCACGGCCTGAAGCACCTGGCCGATCTGGTCGCTGAGGACCAGCGCGGGCAAATGCAGCATCGAAGACGCACGGAGGCCCGTCCCGAGGTTGGTCGGGCAAGTGGTAAGATAACCCAACTCGTGATCGAAGGCAATTTCCAGCGATTGCTCGATCTCCTCGTCCACTTCGGCCAAGGCATCGTAGGCGGCGCGCAAGGCCATGCCGGGGCGGATCGATTGCATGCGGAGGTGATCCTCCTCATTAAGCATCAGGGCCACCGATTGCCGCCGCTCGATGACGGCCGCGCTTCCCTCCCCGCGGGCGGCGTGCTCCCGGCTGATAAGGTGGCGCTCTACCAGCACCTGTTTTTGCACGGACGTAAGGTCGTCGAGCTCCTGCGAAAAGGCGTCCTTCATGCAAGGCAGCCCCTCCGCCGCGGGGCGCAGCAGGTCCAACGTGTGCTGGCGCTGCTCCTTCTTCGCCCAACCGGGGAACGGTTCGCCCTTGAGATTGCGTGCGAGCCGGATGCGGGAAGTCAGCACGATGGCATTATCCGCCCCTTCGCCGGTCATCCAGTCGGCGGGATTTTTGACTAGTGTTGAAAAGCGCATCATGGCGTTTCGGTAGATCGGGAGGCGGTGCGGACTTCGATCTGGCGGATCTCATCGCGCAGGCCGGCGGCTTCCTCGTAATTCTCGGAGATAATCGCTTGATCCAGCTTCCCGCGTAGTTCCTCCAGACGCTGCGTGCGCTCGTGCAGTTCCATCAAGCCCGCCGGCACCTTGCCGCAATGCTTGCTGCCCTTGTGCATGCCGCGGAGCATCTGGTTCACCTCGTCCTTGAAAGTCGTGTAGCAGGTCGCGCAGCCGAAGCGCCGGATCCGCCGCAGATCGTCCAGCGTAAAGCCGCATTCAGGGCAACGCCGTCCCGCACCTGCCAGCACCGGCGCGGAGGGGATGACCGCCTTTCCCGGCGTCTTGCCAAGCAGCATCTCCGCCAAGGCGAAGCCCGTCGGATCGGTCACGCCTTTCTCCTTGGCGCAGTCGTCGCAAAGGGCAATTTTCTTGATTTGCCCGCCCACCAGTTGGGTGAGGTGCACCTTTGCTTTCTTGCCGCAGATGTCGCAGTCCATTGCTACGCCAAGCTAAAAGCGCCCGGACGGAATGCGAAAGGAAATCTCCGGCAGAAACGGTGTTTTCTCGCGGAGTTGCGCGAGCTCCCCTGCTTCTCCGCAAAAGTAAGCTTGCGGCACATCCTTCCCGCAATTGAACGGGCAGCGGTCCGGCCTCAATCGATCGGCGTGCCGGTGCTCCCGGCCAGATCCTTGAAAGCGGTGATGAAGCGGCGCGTGACCGGACCCGGCTTGCCCTCGCCGATCTTCCGGCGATCGAGCTCTACCACCGGAATCACTTCGGCGGCGGTGCCGGTAAGGAAACACTCGTCGGCCACGAAGATGTCGTAGCGGGTGAGCTGTCGCTCCACGATCGGCACGCCGAGCTGGCTCGCCAGTTCCAGAATGACCCGGCGGGTGATGCCGTCCAGCGCCCCGTCGTTGACCTGCGGGGTGTGCAGCACGCCGTCGCGGATGATGAAGATGTTGTCCCCCGTGCACTCGGCCACGTAGCCCTGCTCGTTGAGCATCACGGCTTCCAGCGCCCCGGCCTGGATCGCCTCCACCTTCGCCATCACGTTGTTCAGGTAGTTCAGAGACTTCACCTGCGGCATCAGCGCGGCTGGCGCGGGACGCCGCGTGGCGCAGGTGATGACGGCCAGGCCGTTCTCATAGTGCTCCTTCGGATAGAGACTGATCGTCGAGGCGATGATGAACATGCTCGCCCGCTTGCACAGGTAAGGGTTCAAGCCCAAGCCACCCGACCCGCGGGTCACGACCAGACGGATGTAGCCATCGTCCAGACCGTTGGCGGCCACGGTTTCCACCACGTAGCGGCAGACTTCTTCCTGCGTCCACGGGATCTCCAGCACGATCGCCCGGGCGGAGTCGAAGAGGCGGCGGATGTGCTCCTCGAGGCGGAAGACCCGGCGGTTGTAGAAGCGGATGCCTTCGAAGACCCCGTCGCCGTAGAGCAAGCCGTGATCGAACACGGAGATCTTCGCCGCGGATTCATCCACCAATTCGCCGTCGAGCCAGATTTTCATGGGAAAAGAGCGCGTAGCCTAAAGCTCCGCCGCACGCTGGCAAGCCCCTGGTGCGATCATCGGCAAGCTGGCACTTCGGCATCCCCACCCCTCGGAAATCGCCCGCATGGACGAGAACGCTGGCAAATGATCTAAAACCGCTGCGCCTTAAATCCCATATTCAAATCGCCGTTCGGGGTCCGTCTTGCATTTTAGGCTATTTCCGGCCAACTTGAGGACGTGAGCGAAAGCCGGGGCGAGCAGAGCATTGAGAAACTTTGGGAGCGCACTTCGGGGCGCTTGGCGAAGATGACTGCCGCACAACGCAAGCAGACCCTTGTCGATGCAGGTATCCTCACGAAAAAGGGCAATGTGACGGCTCCTTATAAGCAAGTTCTCGGCTTTAAGAAAAAGTAGCTCTCCCCCTCAAGGCAGCTCCCCGGCCTTGTCTCCGGCATCTTCTTTCTTGGGGCCACCTGTCTTCACATCCGTCAGGGCGGTCCAATTCACATTGCCCTGATCCAGCCGCTGCAGCTCGCTGGCATAGACCGCGTCGTCGTTCTTCGGATCCATCTCCGCTGCCAGTTCGATGAAAATCTTGGAAAGCAGCGTGTTTTCCGTTCCGCCTTGCTTCTTCAGCAGCTCGCTGCGGGTAAAAAGCAGCCGCGCCAGGACGTCCGGCCGGTAGTCATTGGCCACGGCCTCCGGCAGGACTCCGCGGGAAAGCTGGAAATTCAGGACCAGCGCCTTGCGGTTCCTGGGAGCCAGGTGCAATGCGAGCGCCACCAACCGCCGGGCTTCCGCGAGCGATGCCGCGCTCGCCTTTGCCTCCGCCACGCGGTTTGACGCGTAGCCGGCCAAGCTGTTCGCATACTCCTCCCGCTCGCGGTCCAGCATCCCGAGTTCGTCGGTGAAAATGCCCGCCCCTGTCTTGGGCTCGCTCCACTGGAATTTGCCCGCAGCCCCATCGCCCCGCGCGCAGAGGGGGAAAAGGAGGGATAGCAGGACGGCTTGCCAGCGGCGGATCACGCCGGATAGGTTCCCGATGCAGCCGCCCCAATGCAAGTGACAAGTCCCCGCGAAGATTCCAAACCCGCCCTGCGCCGCCTTTTGCGCGCTTCGCGGCCGGATTTCGACAGCCAGCTCGCGCAGTCTTCCGCCATCCGAGGCCATCTCCGGGAATGGCTGGCGAACCATCCGGCCCGGGTGATCGCCGCCTTTTCATCGATCCTCGGCGAGCCGCTGCTGCTACCGCTGCTCGCGGACCTGCCGGACCGGCAATGGGTCCTCCCGCGCATGGAGGGAGAGTCCCTCGTCTTTCACTTCACTGATGCCGCTTCCGTGGCAGCCTTCCCGGCGAATCGCTTCGGTATCCTGGAGCCGCCGGCGGATAGTCCGGTCTGCCCCACGGAGCAAATCGCGCTCTTCCTTTGTCCCGGCATGGCCTTCACCCGCGGCGGAAAACGGCTCGGCCGGGGAAAAGGCTTCTACGACCGCGCCCTCTCCGCCGCGGATAGCGAATCCCTACGCGTGGGCGTGAGCTTCCGGGAACAGGTGCTCGCCGAGCTGCCGGTGGAATTACACGATCTCCCGATGCATTTCCTGGCAACTGCGGACGGCATCGCGAAATGCGGCTGATCACCGCCGCCAGGCACCGACGATCATGCCGATGCCGCCCACGACGAAGATGCCGGGGAACCACAGGGAATAGCCGGGGGCCTTCGACTCCAGCTCCAGCACGGCAATCTCCGGATCGCCGGGATTGACGCGGCATTCCTGCGCCGACCCCTCCGGATAGCGCGCGACCAGCGCCTGCACGTTCTCTTCCTTGGAGGTCCAGCCGCTACCACGGAGCTTCCAGAGCTCGCTGTCGCGGTTCGCACCTTCCCACTGGTAGCCGTAGAGCACGGAAAAACGGCGCTCGACCGGGCCGTTCGGGTCGATCTGGCGCTCATCGACCGCCGAACGCAGGATCGTGCAAGGCACCACCGGCCATTGCTCCACTTCCCTCGCCCGCTGGAAACTGCGCCACATGAGCGCGAGAAAAACCCCGCCGACGACGGCCAATAGCAGCCCGATGATGGAAAGATACACGCGGGTACCGGTGGAAGACGTCTCCATGCGCTTCCCATATAGACCCCTTTTCCCCCGCGCCACCGCTTTCCCGCTTCCGCCGCCCCGGACCCACGCGGATTCCACTTTCCCGCCAAGGGCCGAGCGGCTACCACATCCCTCCCATGAGCGATCTAGCCACCCGGATTCCCGAAGACCTGAAAACCGCGATGAAGGCGAAGGACACCGTCACGCTCGCGGTCCTGCGCGCCCTGAAGACGGCAATGACCAATGCGTCGATTGAAAAAGGCCACCTCACGGCAACGCTCGATCAGGCGGAAGTCGAAGCCCTGATCCGCAAGCAGATCAAGCAGCGGCAGGATTCCTTCACGCAATTCTCCAACGCGGGCCGCGAGGAACTGGCCGCGAATGAAGCCGCCGAGATCAAGGTGCTCGAAAAATACCTGCCTGCCGCGCTTTCCGCGGAGGAAATCACCGCGCTGGTGGATGCCGTGGTGGCCGAAACCGGGGCTTCCTCCAAGGCGGACATGGGCAGGGTGATGAAGCTCGCCCAGGAGCGTGCCGCCGGCCGGGCCGACGGGAAAGCGCTCTCCCAGGAAGTGGCCAAGCGTCTTTCTTGATGCCTTCTTGCGCCGCCATCATCGTGGCCGCGGGCAGCAGCCGCCGCATGGGCTTCGACAAGCTCGCGGCGGAGCTGCTCGGGAGATCCGTGCTGCGCAGGAGCGTGGATGCATTCATGGCGGCGGAGGGCATCTCGCGGGTCATCGTGGTGACCCCGGAGGACCGTTTCGGGGCGCTCGGCAAGGATTTCCCGAAGCCCCTGCTCCGCGCGGACGGCGGGACGGAACGGCAACACTCGGTGGAGAGCGGCTTGGCGGAAGTGGAGGAAGCCCTCGTCGCGGTGCACGATGGCGCCCGCCCGCTGGTCTCGCCGGAAGCCATCGACGCCTGCATCGCCGCTGCGGCGGACCATCAGGCGGCGGCGCTGGCCCGGCAGGCGACGGAGACCATGAAACGCGCGGACGACGCGGGATTCACCGTGGAGAGCGTAAGCCGGGACAAGCTTTGGTTCATGGAGACCCCGCAGATTTTCGACACGGCGCTCCTGCGGCGGGCTTACGCCGCCGTGCGTGAAAAGGGCCTGATCGTCACCGACGAGGTCTCCGCCGTTGAAGCCATCGGCGTTCCGACGAAACTGGTGAGCTCCCCTGCCCCGAATCCCAAGATCACCGTGCCGGCGGACATCATGCTCGCCGCCGCCCTGCTGCGATGAACCCGGCCACCTACGAATCCCTGATCCTGCCGTCCGGCTTCCGCCTGGCCGTTTCCACGCTGCCGCAGAGCGAGTGCGCATCCTTTTCCATTCACGTGCCCGCAGGCAGCCGGGACGACCTTCCGGGCTTGGCGGGCACGGCGCACTTTGTGGAGCACATGGTCTTCAAAGGCACCCCGCGCCGCGATGCCCGGGCGATCAGTCTGGACATCGAGGATGCCGGCGGCTCCTTGAACGCGTGCACCACGGAAGATCAGGTGGTGTACGAGGCCCGCGGCGATGCCGATTCCTTGTCCCTGCTGGCGGACATCACCGCGGACATCGTCTGGAACGCCTCTTTCCCCACGAAGGAGATCGGCTTGGAGCGGGACGTGATCGCGGAGGAAATCGTGATGTACCGGGAATCTCCCGGCGATCACATCGGCGATCTGATTTCGGCCGCGCTCTGGTCCCCGCATCCGCTGGGAGAATCCGTCTCCGGCACGGAAGAAAGCATTACCCGGATCAAAAAGAAGGAACTCGCCGCATTCCGGGACCTGCATCACTTCCGTGAGGACGTGGTGATCTCCGTGGCAGGCCCTTTCGCCGCGCCGGAGCTCATTTCCCTGCTGGAGGGACATTTGCCGAAGTCGGCTCCCCCGGTGGCTTCCCCGCGGGTCAACGGCCTGCCGCAGCCCGGTCACGTGATCGACGAGCGGGAGACCGACCAGCTCCAGCTCGCGCTGGCGTGGCGCACTCCGGGCCGCTCCGATGTCCGGCGGCACGCCTATCGCCTGCTCTCGATGGTCCTCGGCGAAAGTGCCGGATCGCGGCTTTTCCAGGAGCTGCGGGAGAAGCGGGGGCTCTGCTATCATGTCTCCTGCGACGCGAGCTTCTTCGCGGAAACCGGCTCTTTCGAGATCCACTCCGGACTCTCCCCGAAGGGCCGCGCGGAAGCCATTGGCTGCATTGAGCGCGAATTGGAAGACCTCGCGAAAAACGGCCCGAAGGAAGACGAGCTCCGGCGCGCCAAACGCCTCGCCGCCAGCCAGACGAAGATGGCCATGGAGAGCACCGCCTCGCACGGATCCTGGGCCGGCGACAGCCTGCTTCAATACGGGCGCATCGTGACACCGGCCGAAGCACTGGCCATCTGGCAAGCCGTCACCGCGGAAGAAATCCGCGCCGTGGCGGGCGAGATGCTCGCCGGTCCCCGCGCCATGGCGGAGATCCGGCCCTGAGACTGCTCCACCGCCAACGGCCCGCCGATGAAAGCGAGAACGGACACCGAGGCTCCTGGCTTCTATAAAACGATGCCCTCGCCCGTAGGCACGCTGAAGCTGGTCGCGAGCGGGAAAGGCCTGGTTGCGATCCTATGGGAGAACGACCGCCCGGAGCGCGTGCGCCTGGGTCCGCTTGAAGAAGATCGGGACCACCCGGTGCTGCTCGAAACGGAACTCCAGTTGGAGGGCTACTTCGGGGGAACGCTGCGGAAATTCACCCTCGGGCTCGATTTCCGGGGAACGGGGTTTCAGAAGAAGGTCTGGGAGGCCTTGACGACCATTCCTTTCGGCGAGACGCGGAGCTACGGGGAGATCGCCCGGCAAATCGGAAGCCCCCGGGCGGTGCGCGCGGTGGGGGCCGCGAACGGGAAAAACCCGGTGTCCATCGTGGTGCCGTGCCACCGGGTGGTCGGGTCCGACGGGAAGCTGACGGGCTTTGCAGGCGGACTGGAAGCCAAGGCTTACCTGCTCGGGATCGAGTCGCGGAACTCGGTGCAGGGAGAATTCGGCGCCATTCTCCCCGTTCCGCCAGCCTGCCGGCCGGGAAGACTGGGAGGGTGAGAAATCACACCATGCCCGCCACAGCCGTGCGGCGCAGCCGCCTTGGACTGCGGCAGCCCGCTGCCGCTTTTCTTTCCCCGCAGCCTGCTGCGGGGGCAGGGGGTGGTGAAGATCCATCCTCACGTCTCCCCGGCTGAGAGGCTGGCCTTGCTGCGGTCCGCGGCGTGAAAACTCCAGCTTCTCACCCCTTCACGGCCAGCAGGCTGGCCTCGCCGAAAGCGGCAGCAGGCTGCCGCAGTCCAAGGCGGCTGCGCCGCACGGCCCTCGTTGCCCCT
>CBIHMP010000171.1:0-8444 GCA_966211015.1 uncultured Luteolibacter sp.
TGCCCCTGCATCTCCCTCAGCTCGCTCTCGAGTTTGCGGATGTCCTTGGCCAGCCGGCTCCGGGCGGAAAAGCCTGATTTCCAAGCTGCCGCTGCAACGGCCAGGCCCAGCAAGGCACCCAGCAGGAGACCGGAGGCGAACTGGTTTTCTTTGAGATGTTCCCAGAATTGGTCCATGGAGAAAAAGGAGATCAGCGTTTCTTCCGGCCGGTGGGCGGCTTCGTCGCGGACGCTTTCGGCCGGGCCTTCGCAGGCCCCAGCGCGGCAAGCACGCGGTCGGTCAGATCGTTCGGATTTTTCGCGTAGAGGATCAGCGGGACGCCGGTGTTGGTCTGGCCGGAGCTGTCGAAGATCCAATCATACCCTTCTTCCTTGGCGATTGTTTCCGCCGCGCTGCGGATCGTCTCGAGGCGCACCCGCATGTCAGCGATCATTTCGGCGTTGATTTCGCGATGTTTCTCGGTGCGGAAGGCCTCGAAGTCCTCCTCCAGCGATTTTGCTTCCTGGCGTTTCAGGAGAAACTCCTGCTCCAGCTTCTTCCGGGTGACCGGGTCGATCGAAGCGCCTCCCTCCGCGAGCTTTTCAGCGCGCAATTTGAGATCCGCGGTCAGCTCGTCGAGGGCGGCTTGGCGCTTGTCCTTCTTGAGCGCTTCCCGCTTGGCTTGGACCTCGTCGTTGGCCTTCGCAGTGCTCTCCAACTTCCGGAAGACCTCCGCCACGCGCACCGTGGCCACCCGGGGCGGCGCCGCGACGGCCGCGAGCGACGCCACGATCAGGGTTGCGACAATGGCGGCGGCTTTCTTCATCTCGTGGCGGGATGATGCACGCGCTCCGGCACCGTGTCCAGTGCCCGGAAGATGCCGCGTTTTCCGAGGATTTCCTCAAGACTCCGGCAAGACCGCCGCGCTAGCTTTATCCCGTGAACCCTCGCGAAAACCGGGTGGTCATCCTGGGCGGCGGGGTGATCGGGATGTGCTCCGCCTACTATGCGCTGCGCCGCGGCTTCCGGGTGACCGTGATCGAGCGCGAGCAGGCGGGCGGCGATAATTGCTCCATGGGAAATGCGGGCATGATCGTGCCCAGCCACTTCATCCCTCTGGCGGCACCCGGCATGATCTCGAAGGGCCTGCGCTGGATGTTCAACCGCGAGAGCCCCTTCTACGTGCGACCGCGCCTGGACCTCTCCCTGGCGCGCTGGGGCTGGCTCTTCTACCGGAATTCCACCCGGCGGCATGTGGAAGAGACCCGTGAGCTGCTCCGGGACCTTAATCTCGAGAGCCGTCGCCTCTTCGCGGAACTAGCCGCTGAGGAAGATTTCGGCTTGGAGAAGCGAGGGATGCTGATGCTTTGCAAGACGGCCAAGGGCCTCGACGGGGAGGCCGAAGTCGCCGCCGAAGCCCGGGAAATCGGACTGGAGGCGGAGGTGCTGGATGCCGCCGCGGCCGCGCGGCTCGATCCCGGCATCACCATGGACGTGGCAGGGGCCGTCTATTTCCCGCAGGACTGCCACCTCGATCCCGCGCGCTTCATGGCCGCCCTCCGCCGCCGCGTGGAGGCACTGGGCGGTGAAATCACCAGCGGCGTGGAGATCGATGGAATCGAAACGAAGAGCGGCAGGGTGATCGCACTCATGGGCAATGGCCACCGGTTCGAAGGCGATGAGTTCGTCGTCGCCGGCGGCTCCTGGACTCCCGGCCTGCTGGAAAAAGCGGGGATCAAGCTGCCCCTCCAAGCAGGAAAGGGATATTCGCTGACGCTGCCGTCCCCTCCGGAACTTCCCTCGATTTGCTCGATTTTCGTGGAGGCAAAGGTGGCCATCACCCCCATGGGCGGCAGCCTGCGCTTCGCCGGCACCATGGAAGTCGGCGGGCTGGACCTTTCGGTGGATCCCGTGCGGGTGCGCGGCATCGTCAAGTCCGTGCATTCCTATTTCTCCAAGTTCTCCGAAAGCGATTTCGAGGGGGTGAAGCCGTGGGCCGGATTGCGACCCGTATCGCCGGACGGGATTCCTTATTTGGGAAAAGCACCGCAGCTCCCTAATCTAACAATCGCCACCGGCCATGCCATGATGGGCCTGAGCCTGGGGCCGGTTACGGGTCGGCTGGTGGCGGATCTTCTGGCGGAAGAGCAACCGCTCCGCGAAATCGCCCGGATGTCTCCAATGAGGTTCGGGTAAGTATCGGGCGGGGCCTCAACCGCCCTGCATCTTCTTCCGGTAAGCCAGCGGGCTGATCCCCACCGCCTGCTTGAATTGCCGGGAGAAAGCCGATTGATCCGAGTAGCCGCAGCTCAAGGCGATTTGCGCGATCACCTCGTTTGTCTGCGCGAGGCGGTCGCAGGCGGCATCGATGCGCACCTTCACCAGATATTGCCCGGCGGTGACGTGGAAGAGCGAGCGGATGCGCTGGTCGAACTGGTAAACGGATAGCCCCGCCATCTCGGCGAGTTGCGGGAGCCGCAGGGGCTCGTCGAAGTGCTTGTGGATGTGATCGATCGCCTTGGACATCGCGGCGAAGTCTTCCTGACGGTCGCTGGGCCCGTGGAGGTCGCGGGAAATCCCGCACACGCCGATGACGCGGCCATCCCGCGCGCGCACCGGTTCCTTGAAAGTGAGGCACCAGCCGCGCCGCCCGCCGGCATAGAGGTGGAGCTCCAGGTGGTCCCGGATGCCCTGGCCCGTTTTCAGGATTTCGTGGTCCTGCGAAGCGAATCCCTCCCCCAGCGGCGGCGGGAAAAGTTCCTCCGCGGTCAGTCCGATCGCGGACTCCTTATCCGGAAGGCCGCAGCGGCTCGCCAGCGTTCCATTGACGGCCATGTACCGTCCATGGGCGTCCTTCACGAAGAACACGATATCCGGTACGGCGTCGAAGAGACTATCGACCGGTGGCATCCCGTCCAAGGACTCGAAAAAGCTTCTGCGTAGCCGGGCAGCGGGTGTCATGCGTTCTGCTGGCATCTTACATGCCAAGGCTATACGGATTCGGAGGCTGCCGCTAGTGCATTCGCCAAGACCCTGAGGCTAACCTGCTTCCGTAATCCATGAGTTCCCCGCGCCTGCGTGTCATCGACTCCCATACCGAAGGAGAACCCACTCGGGTCGTCGTCGAAGGCGGCCCCAATCTCGGTTCCGGCACGCTGGCAGAAATGGCCCGCCGCTTCCGTGAGGAGCACGATTGGCTGCGTAGCGCCGTCTGCAATGAACCCCGCGGCCACGAGGCGATGGTCGGAGCGCTCCTGGTGGAGCCCCACGAGCCGGACTGCTGCTGCGGCGTGATCTTTTTCAATAACGTCTCCACCCTGAACATGTGCATCCACGGCACCATCGGCCTGACCGTGACGCTGGCACATCTGGGGAAGATCGGCCCGGGCGAGCACCGCATCGATACCCCCGTGGGCGTTGTGACCTCCTGTCTCCATCCGGACGGCTCCGTGACCGTGGCGAATGTCCCGAGCTATCTTTTCGCCGGAGCGGTGGAAGTCGAAGTCCCGGAGTGGGGCACCATCCGCGGTGATATCGCTTGGGGGGGGAATTGGTTCTTCCTGATCGAAGATCAGGGGCCGGCGGTGGAGTTCGAAAACCTCGAAATCCTCACGGACTTTACCTGGGCGGTACGTCAGGCCCTGGAGGAGCAGGGGCTCACCGGAGCGGACGGCATGGAGATCGATCACATCGAATCCTTCGGCCCTCCTTCCGATCCGGCCCTTGCCGACAGCCGGAATTTCGTCCTCTGCCCGGGGAAAGCCTACGACCGCTCGCCCTGCGGCACCGGCACCAGCGCCAAGCTCGCGTGCCTGCATGCCGCCGGGCTCCTCAAGCCCGGCGAGATCTGGCGGCAAGCCAGCATCCTGGACACCGTCTTCGAAGGCCGCGTGGAGGAACTCCCCGAGGGCAAGGTCCTGCCCTTTGTCAAAGGTCGCGCCTGGGTGAACGGCGAGTCCGTTTACTACTTCGATCCGTCCGATCCTTTTCGCCACGGCATCCCCGCCTCACTCTAACAATACGCTAAAAAGAGACATCATGAGCATCGAATGGAAGGGCGTCATGCCCGCCACCCTCACGCAGTTCAACGCCGACCTTTCCATCGACCACGCCCTGATGGCGGAGCACGGGAAATGGCTGGTCGAGAACGGCTGCACCGCCATCGTCGCCCACGGTTCTCTTGGCGAAGGCGCGACGCTTTCTTTCGCGGAGAAGGTCTCCCTCCAGAAGATGTATGTGGAGGCGACGCCCGATACGCCGATCATTCCCGGCATCGCCTCGCTTTCGACCAAGGAAGCGGTGGATCTCGCCAAGGCCGCCAAGGATAACGGCTGCCGCGGCTTGATGGTCCTGCCACCCTATCTCTATGCCTCCGACTGGAGGGAAATGAAGGCGCACATGTCCGCGGTGATCTCCGCGACCGACCTGCCCTGCATCATCTACAACAATCCGGTGGCGTACAAGACCGACTTTACCCCGGCCCACATCAAGGAGCTGGCGGACGAGTTGCCGAACGTCGAGTCGGTGAAGGAGTCCTCTACCGATGCCCGGCGGATCGCCGGTATCCGCGAGGTCTGCGGCGACCGGCTCGCGCTTGGTGTGGGAGTGGACGATTGCGCGCTGGAAGGTGCCGCCATGGGAGCCAAGTTCTGGATCACCGGTGTCGGCGGGGCTTTCCCGAAGCACAACGTGAAGTTGTGGGAACTCGGCACCACCGGCCGCATCGAGGAGGCCATGTCGATTTACACCTGGATGCTGCCGATGCTGCGCATGGATACGGTGGTGAAATTCGTCCAGCTCATCAAGCTCCAGCAAACGCTCGCGAGCGGCGGAAAGCTGGGCAACAATCGCGTGCGGCCCCCGCGTCTGGAACTGGAAGGCAAGGAACTGGCCGAAGCTACCGCCGTCATCGAGCAGGCCCTCGCCACCGCGCCGGAGGTCTGAGGCTCTAACACGCCGCACCCTGCCTTTCTTTCTCCGCCATCCACTGCCGCGGGTCGCGGAGGCTTCCCTTCAAGTCTTGCGTCTTTCCTCTTCCCGTCTTCTGTCTCCCTCATGAAATCCCAACTCTCCGGAACCTCGGTCATCGGCTACTCGCGCGGCACCGGCACCGAAATCGCCGGTCACGGTGTCCACGCCGCCAGCGGCGCCAAGCTGGAGCCCGTGTTTCTCTCAGCCACTCCGGAGGAAGTGGATCAGGCCGTGGAGCTGGCCGCTTCCGCGTTCCCCGATTACTCCGCCCTCTCTGGTAAGGAGCGCGGAAATTTCCTGCGCGCCATCGCCGATCAGATCGAGAGCGTGGTGGGCGAGATCGCGGAACGCGGCGCGCTTGAGACAGGCCTGCCTGATGGAAGGCTGCGCGGCGAGACCGCGCGTACCACGGGGCAACTCCGGATGTTCGCCGCCTTGATCGAGGAAGGGTCGTGGGTGGATGCCCGCATCGAGCACGCCCAGCCTGATCGCCAGCCGCTGCCGAAGCCGGACATCCGCTCCATGCTCCGGCCGCTCGGGCCGGTGGCGGTATTCTGTGCGAGCAATTTCCCCTTGGCTTTCTCTGTCGCAGGCGGGGACACCGCCGCCGCGCTCGCGGCCGGTTGCCCGGTGGTAGTCATCGCGCATCACGGGCATCCCGGCGTGGCCGAGATCGTGGCGCAGGCGGTGCTGCGGGCCGCGCTCGCCACGAATATGCCGGAGGGCGTTTTCTCGCTGCTCTACGGCGGCGGACGACTGGTCGGCATTCCGGTGGTGCAGCATCCGGCGATCCAAGCGGTGGGTTTCACCGGCTCCCGGCGGGGCGGCACGGCGCTGATGGAAGCTGCTTCCAATCGCCCGCAACCGATTCCCGTCTATGCAGAGATGAGCTCGGTGAATCCCGTGGTCCTCCTCCCGGGCGCGCTGGAGCGCGGCGAGGCGGCTCTCGCGGAGGCTTTCTTCAACTCCCTGACCCTCGGCGTAGGCCAATTCTGCACGAACCCGGGTTTGGTATTTCTTCCCGAAGGCACCGGCCTTGTCTTCCTTGATCGCCTCAAAGCATTGGCCGGAACCTCGATGCCGGGGGTAATGCTGAATGAAGGCATCCGTCAGGCCTACACCGAGACCGTGGGAGCAGTGGCAAGCACCGCCGGGGTGGAAACGGTCGGACGTAGTGGCGCTCCGGGCGCGGAGGAGCAGGGTGCTCCCGCGGTTTTCTCCGTTTCGGTTCGCCGCTTTCTGGAAGACGATCTTCTGCGGGGCGAAATGTTCGGCCCCGCGGCACTCATCGTGCGAGGGACGCTCGGCGAGATCGAAGCCACGATCCCGGAGCTGGAGGGTCAGCTCACGGCCACTATCCATGGCACGGAGGAAGAGCTTGCCGCCAATGCCCCGCTGGTAGCCGCGCTTTCCGCCAAGGCCGGGCGGGTGATCTTCAATGGCTTCCCGACCGGGGTGGAGGTCTGCCATAGCATGGTCCACGGCGGCCCTTACCCGGCCACCTCGGACGGGCGGAGTACGTCCGTCGGCACGATGTCGATCCAGCGCTTCGTGCGTCCCGTTTGCTTCCAGGCGTTTCCGGAGGCATGCCTCGCGCCCGAGCTGCGCGACTCGAATCCCCTGGGAATTTGGCGGATGGTGGACGGGGAGCGGAAAAGATAAGCGGCCGCTCCGGGCGGCCCTACTCCCGGTTCTTCGAGTCGATCACGATGGTGACCGGTCCGTCGTTCACCAGCGTGACCTTCATGTCCGCACCGAAGCGTCCGCGGCCCACCGGCTTGCCCAGCTCTCCGGAGAGGGCGGTGCAGAAGCCTTCGTAGAGCGGCTCGGAAATCTCCGGCCGCGCTGCCCGGATGAACGAGGGCCGGTTGCCTTTCTTCGTCGAGGCGTGAAGCGTGAACTGGCTCACCACGATCACATCGCCGCCGCAGTCGATCAGCGAAAGATTCATCAGCCCCGCTTCGTCCGGGAAGATCCGCATCCGGGCGATCTTCGGCGCAAGCCACGCGATGTCGTCCGCACCGTCGCCGCCCTCGATTCCGAGCAGGATCAGCAGGCCGGGACCGGTCTCCGCCACATTTTCGCCGCCGATGGCGACGGACGAGGAGGAGACCCGCTGGAGGACGGCGCGCATGCTTTTCTAGTCGGGATGATGCTCCGTGCCTCAATACACCGGCACTTCCGGATCGATTTCCGCCGACCAGCGGTCGATCCCGCCGGTCATCGACCACACCCGGTCCTGACCCCGCGAGCGCCAGTAAGCGGTCGCGCGCAGCGACCGCATGCCGTGGTGGCAATACACGATGGCAGGACGCTCGGGAATGGCTGCCTCCGCGAACCGCGAGAGCGACACGAGCCGCGCCCCCTCGATCCGGTTGAAGCGCCACTCGTCGTCCTCGCGGCAATCGATCAGCTCGATCTCGCCGGCGCGGATGGCGGGAAGCAAGTCGTCAACCTGCGCCGGAGTCAGTTCCATCCCGGACTCCGGGTGCGGCAGGAGGGCGCTCATCGTTCCACGATCACCGGCGTTCCGATCTCGGCGTTTTCGAAGAACTTTTGTGCCATCTTGTCCGGCATGCGGACGCAGCCGTGGGATGCCGCATAGCCGGGGAGGTAGCCGGTGTGCATCCCCACCGCGGGAGCAAAGTTGAGGTAGTTGAACATCGGGGCGCCCTCGTAGTAGCAGCCGGGCGGCACCGGTTCGTTGTGCGCCTCCGCGTCATCGTCCACCACGCGGTCGGTTCCTTTCTCCTTGAACATCCCGTAGCTGGAGGAGCGGTGCCACTTGTCCTTCTGGTTCACCTTGTAGGTTCCGGAGGGGGTGCCCCGGCCTTCCTTGCCGGTGGAAATCTTGGAGACCCCCGCCAACTGCCCGCCTTTGTAGAAAAAGGCCTTCTGCTGCGTCAGGTTGATCCTGATCGAGGCTGGCCCGCTCAGGTGATCGCCGTCCCAGTAGGAAACGTCGTCCGGGATGGGGCTGGATTTCCAATCATGCTCGCGCTTGTTACTGTATCCCGCCAGATAGCGGGACTCCCCGCGCATGTTGGCCACCGTGCCGTCGAGCGTGGTGCAGGAGACGGCGAACAGCGGCAGCAGGGCGATGAGGATGAAACTGGCTTTCATGGTGATTCGGATGCGGCGATTGTAAACCGGAGCTCGGGGCGGGGTCAACGCCCGCTAGAATCCGCCCGCTTTGCCCGATGACTCCGTGCAACCCGTTGAAATTCAGAGGCGTAATTTCGTCTCCTGAATTTGCCCCCGGGGGGGGATGGCCGGGCGGGGACTCCTGAATTGACCGGAGCAAGGAGATGGGACTAGAAACACGACGCCCGGAATCGCCGGACAGCCTTTCCGGCCTCCCTCCGTCCGCAAGATCCAACCCGACAATGCCATGAAATACCGACTGTTACACCGCGCCGTCCTGATCTGCGCGATTTCCCTCACAGCCAGCAAGCCGGCTTCCGCGGACCACGTGGTTTTCCGCGGCACCACTA
>CBIHMP010000172.1:0-8434 GCA_966211015.1 uncultured Luteolibacter sp.
AAGGAGATCGGCTACACCCACGGCGGCATGAATGACGACGTCGAGTCCATGTTCGACGGCGCGAAGTTCGACCCCAAGGCCGACCTCGAGGCCTTCGCCGCCTCCTTCGCCGTCAAGACCCTCAAGGGTTAATCTCTTCCTGGTTGCAGATTCGGTTCCCCGCGGGCGGCCGTCGCCCGTCCGTCCGCGGGTTTTCTTTCACACACCTAAGCCATGAAGTTTCTCCACTCGCTAAAACTCGACACGATCCTGCTGCCGCTCATCGGCCTCCTGCTCTGCCTGGGAGGGTGGGCGATCATCGCGGGTCAATCCACCGTTACCACCGTCGTGGACGATTGGGGTGACACCGTCACCAAGATCGAGCGCCACGGCATTTCCAAGAACCTCCCTTCCCCGTCCGAAACATGGACGGCGAGCAAGCCCTATATCGTCGAGCCTCTCGCCAAGCGCGGCGAACTTGACCAAGGCATCCTCCGCTTCACCTGGCTTTCCCTCAAGCTGGTGGCGCAGGGCTATTTCATCGCGCTGCTCGTGGGCACGCCGGTGGGCTTCATGCTCGGCCTCTCGAAGAATTTCACCAAGGCATTCGACCCGATCATCCAGATCCTGCGTCCGGTATCGCCGCTCGCATGGCTGCCGCTCGGCATGGTGCTTTTCAGCGGCTTGAAGGTGCTGGATTCCACCGGACGCGTGAGTTTCGGCACGTCGGATGCTGCAGCCCTCTTCACCATCGCCATCTGCGCCATGTGGCCCACCGTGCTCAATACCGCCGTCGGCGTGCGGGCCGTGCCGCAGGATTACCTCAATGTCGCCAAGGTGCTGAAACTTTCCCGCATGAAGACCTTGTTCAAGGTTCTGATTCCCTCGGCCCTGCCGTACATGTTCACCGGCTTCCGCCTGTCCCTGGGGATCGCGTGGCTGGTCATCGTCGCGGTGGAGATGCTCATCGGAAAGCCCGGCATCGGGGGCTTCCTGTGGCAGCAGTACAATGCGAACAGCTTCGCCCACATCATCCTCTCCATCCTCACCATCGGGTTCATCGGCTACGTGCTGGACCGCCTGATGAGCGTGGTGGAGGGACGCTTCCGCACCGCTTGAACCTTCAATATCCGCGAACATGCCACCTATCGTCGAACTGAGCGGCATCTCGAAAGGCTTCGGCCGCGGGCTTGCCCGGAGCACGGTGCTTCACGACATCAACCTGAGCGTCGCCGAAGGCGACTTCGTCTCCATCATCGGCTACTCCGGTACCGGCAAGAGCACCCTGATCAACCTGGTAGCCGGCCTGCTGAAGCCGGACGGCGGCAGCGCGAAGATGGACGGCGCGGAGATCAAGGGCCCCGGCCCGGAGCGCGGCATCGTCTTCCAGAACTACTCGCTGCTGCCCTGGCTCACGGTGACGGAAAACGTCCGCCTCGCCGTGGACCAGATCTTTCCCGACCTGAGCGCAAAGGAGCGCGCCGAGCATGCCGCGAAATACATCGATATGGTGAAGCTCACGCCGGCCTCGGGGAAGCTGCCGCGGGAACTTTCCGGCGGCATGCGCCAGCGGGTCTCGGTGGCCCGCACGCTGGCCGCGAATCCGCGGATCCTGCTGCTGGACGAGCCGCTCTCCGCGCTCGATGCCCTCACCCGCGCGACCCTGCAGGACGAGATCGCCGAAATCTGGCAAGCCAATCGCACGACGGTAATCTGGATCACCAACGACCCGGACGAAGCCCTGCTGGTGGCGGACCGCGTGATCCCGCTGCTTCCCGGGCGGGAAGGTGCCACGCTGGGTGCCGAGATTCCGGTGGCCCTGCCCCGGCCCCGCGACCGCCGCGAACTGCTGCGCAACCCGGAATTCAAGGACCTGAAGCTGCAACTGGTGAACGCCCTGCTCGCCGCGAAGAAGGACAGCACCCCGCAGGTAACGAAGAAACTCGCCGCCCCGGACATCCTCCCCGAGGACCTGGGAAAGAAGAGAACCTTTTCCCTCTTCGACCGCCCCGCCCCGCGCCGCCGCTCGCAGCTCCAGCGCGAAGAACTTAAAATCGAAGTATCATGAGCCATTCCCAAGCCCCCGTACTGGAGCTTTTCAAGCTCTCCAAAGCCTACCCGACACCGAAGGGTCCGGCGGTGATCGTGAAGGAATTCAACCTGAACCTTTCCGCAGGGGAATTCGTCACCTTGATCGGCCACTCCGGCTGCGGCAAGTCCACCGTGCTTTCCATGGTCGCGGGACTGACCGACACCACCGATGGAGCGATGATCCTGTCCGGCCGCGAAACGAACGAGGCCGGACCCGACCGCGGCGTGGTCTTCCAATCGCCGTGCCTCCTGCCATGGATGACCGCCTTTGAAAACGTGATGCTCGCCGTGAACCAGGTGTATTTCACCGCGCCGAAATCCGAGCGGCGCGAGCTGGCCGAGTACTACCTGACCGTGGTGGGACTGGGAGGTGCGATGCACAAGTACCCCGGCGAGCTTTCCCAAGGCATGCGCCAGCGCGTCGGGATCGCCCGCGCCTTCGCGCTGCAACCGAAGATGCTGCTGCTCGACGAGCCCTTCGGCATGCTCGATGCGCTCACAAAGATGGAGCTCCAGGAGGTCCTGCTGGAACTGTGGAAACGGAACAAGCTCACCACCCTGATGGTCACCCACGATGTGGATGAGGCGATCTTCCTCTCCGACCGGGTGGTCATGATGACCGACGGACCCGAGGCGGAAGTCGGGGACATCCTGGCAATTCCCTTCGACCGCCCGCGGGACCGCGCCGCCATCCTCGCGGATCCCCGCTATCCCGAGATCCGGAACCACCTGCTGACCTTCCTCAACGAGCGCTCCCACATCCGGCCCAGCCGGATCACCCCGCCCGTCACGGAAACCGTGAGCGCCCCGGAACGCCGCACACCGGCGGGTGCCGCGGTCACCACCCGCTGATCCCGCTTCCCGATGGGTGCGGAACTGTCAGTTCCCCGGATGGCACTGGCCCGGGCGACGGCGAATCTGGCATGGGGATCGGCGCTCTTTTTCCTCCTGGGGCTCCTCTATCCGGGGCTCCCGGCCGGCAAATCCGTGCCGGGAGGGATCTGCCTGGGCCTGGCGGTGACGGCCGCCCTCCTGACCGGCCCTCCGCGGGAGCTGCCGGGATTCATCCCGCCGCAGGGCGGATGTCCGGCACTCCGTCGCTGCCTCTCCTGCATCTTGCTCGGGAGTTCGCTCTTCGCCGTGTGCTGGAACTTCCAGCATCTCCCCAGTTTTCCGTGGGCGGTAGTCAGCGGCTTCGGGGCGCGGTGGTTGCTTTATGGCCTGGAATCCTTCGATCTGCGGGCGGCGGCTCAAGGCCGGGAAGCGCTTCCCTGCCTTGCCACGCGGCTCCGGCGGGCGGTCACCTGGGTCACGGGAGCGCTCATCCCCTTGCTGGTCTGGGGCGGGCTTCCGGGCTTCCCGCTCCTGGCCCTTTCCTTCCTGCTGACCTTTTTCGGGCAATGGACCGCCGCCGGGGAGCTGTTCCACGCCCGCTTCGCCAGAAGCTCCATTGCTGGCCCTCATCCGCTGCGGTGAGCCGGATTCATCGTTCGGATGACGGCAAATTCATCCCTTTTCCCGCCGCTTTGGCACCCCGCGCATGCCGGATGCTTTTCCTAACGCTGAACAAAACCTCGTTATGGTCAATCTCAGCGACTCCGGCTTCAGCGCCGAACAGACCTCCTACCTCTCCGGATTCGTCTCCGGCATCCTGCAGGGGCGGGAACTGCCATTTCTCGGTCAGGACGGGGAACGACGTTTCACGCACGAGCCCGAGCAGAGTGTTTTCGGCACGCCGCTCGAGGATCTCTGCAAGGAAGAGCGGATCAAATACGAGCAGCACGGGCTGGATTGCTACGATGCCATCCTGGCCAATGCCGCCGCCGGAGAGTTCCCGAAAGACGGGGACGTCTTCCGCTACAAGTTCCACGGCCTCTTTTTCGTCTCGCCCGCGCAGGAGAGCTTGATGCTCCGCTGCCGCATCGCCGGCGGCTCGCTCACCAGCGATCAGCTCCGCGGGTTGGCCGGGGTCGCGGATAAGTGGGGCCCGGGGCACGCCGACCTCACCACCCGGGCCAATGTCCAGATCCGCGAGATCATGCCGGAGAACGCGCCGAACGTGCTCATGGCGCTCACCGACATGGGCCTGACATCCCAGGGGTCCGGCGCGGATAACATCCGCAACATCACCGCCACCCCCACCACGGGCTTCGATCCCGACGAACTCATCGACGTGATGCCTTACGCCCGGGCGATGCATCACTACATCCTGAAAAACCGCGATCTCTACGGCCTGCCGCGGAAATTCAACATCTCCTACGACTCCGGCGGCCGGGTTTCCGTCTGCGCGGATACCAACGACATCGGCTTCTACGCCGTGAAGGTCGGCGAGAACGAACAGGGCATCGCCCCCGGCGTTTATTTCCGGATGCAGCTCTGCGGCATCACCGGCCACAAGCAATTCGCCACGGACTGCGGCGTGCTGCTCACGCCTGCCGAGACGATCCCCGTCGCCGCCGCCCTGATCCGCGTGTTCATCGAGAACGGCGACCGCACCAACCGCAAGAAGGCGCGCCTCAAGTATCTCGTGGACGATTGGGGCTTCGAGAAGACCCTGGAAGAGACCCAGAAGAAGCTGGCCTTCCCGATGCGTTACTTCCCGCTCGAGGGCTGCGAGCCTTCCCTGCCGAAGTCAAAGCACGGCCACCTGGGCATCCACCAGCAGACGGACGGCAAGCACTACATCGGCGTGCTGACACCGGTGGGCCGCATGTCGGTGCCGCAGATGCTCGCGCTGGCCGACGTGGCCGACGAGTTCGGCCGCGGGGAAATCCGCCTGACGGTGTGGCAAAACCTCATCATCCCGGGAATCGCGGAGGAAAAGCTGCAGGCCGCGATCACCGCGATCCAGGCCACCGGCCTCGACCACCGCAACAACGCGATCACCGGCGGCCTCATCGCCTGCACCGGCAGCCGCGGCTGCAAATACGCCGCGGCCGATACCAAGGGCAACGCGATCACCCTGGGCAGCCACCTGGCGAGCAAGATGATCCTCGACCAGCCCGTGAATATCCACCTCACCGGCTGCCAGCACTCCTGCGCCCAACACTACATCGGCGATATCGGCATGATGGGTACGCGGGTGAAGGTCGCGGACGGCTCCACGGTCGATGGCTACAACATCGTGCTCGGCGGCGGGATGGACGACACCCAGGCGATCGCCCGCGAGATCTGGAACGGCGTGGCTTTCGACAAGATCCCGGAATTGATCGAGCAGCTCCTCTGCACCTACCTCGCCCGGCGCGAAGACGGCGAAAGCTTCGCCACCTTTACCCAAAGGCTGAGCGTCGAGGAACTCCGCGGCCTGGTGATCGAGAAAGCCGCGGCCTGAGACGCCCGATCAAAATGCGATCAGGGAGAGTCATCCCGCAAGACCACTACTCAATTTACAATAATCAATAATCAGTCTCTTGTCTTCCCTCCTCCAACGTCTCCCCGCGCTGCCTGCTGCGAAGAAGCAGGCCGCCCCGAGCCAGGAGGTGAGGACCTTGATCGACGACCTCATCGCGGAGCAGAAGACGCTGCAGACGCCGGTGGCCCGCTACGCGGACTACCACGACAGCGAGCCCGACCTGGCACCCCACTACCGCTCGCTGATCCCGCTGACGAAGCCCGGCTCCGGCGAACAATATGCCTTCGAGGTTTCGCTGGACCGCTGCACCGGCTGCAAGGCCTGCGTCTCCGCCTGCCACTCCCTGAACGGGCTAGATGACGACGAGGCGTGGCGGGACGTGGGTGTGATCCATGGCGGCCGCTCGACGCCGGGCTGGCAGCAGACGGTCACCACGGCCTGCCACCATTGCGCCGACCCCGCCTGCATGAACGGCTGCCCCGTGGGTGCCTACGAGAAGGACGAGGACACGGGGATCGTCCGGCACCTGGACGACCAGTGCATCGGCTGCTCCTACTGCATCCTGAAGTGCCCCTTCGACGTCCCGAAGTACTCGAAGAAGCGCGGCATCGTCCGCAAGTGCGACATGTGCCACCAGCGGCTCGCGGAGGGCGAAGCGCCGGCCTGCGTGCAGGCCTGCCCCACCGAGGCGATCCGCATCGTGAAGGTGGCGGTGAAAACGGGACAGGAAACGGCGAACGCCGGCCCCGCTCCGGACTTCCTACCCGGCGCACCGGATCCCGCGATCACCCTGCCCACCACCCGCTATGTCGGCCGCACGATCCCCGAGACCGCCGTGGCGGCGGACCGGGAGACCCTGGTGCCGGAGCACGCCCACTGGCCGCTCGTGCTGATGCTGATGCTCACCCAAGCGGGCCTCGGGCTCCTGGCGGGCGGCACCGGCAATACCGCTCTCACGCTCGCCGCCTCGGCCTTGTTTTTCGCCGGCATGGGGGCATCCGTCCTCCATCTGGGCCATCCCCTGAAGGCATGGCGCTTCTTCCTGGGCCTCCGGACCTCCTGGCTCTCGCGGGAGATCCTCGCGTTCTCGATGTTCGCGCCGATTCCCCTGCTCCTTTCCGCGCTCCCCTTCCTGCCCGACTTCCCTTTCAAGGATCTCGTGGCGGTGGCGGCTACCCGGTCCGTCCTGCCGGTCGGCCTGCTCGCCGTCTTCACCAGCGTGATGATCTATCACGACACGCGGCGCGTTTCCTGGCGCTTCCTGCTGACCGCCGCCCGTTTCTTCGGGACCGTCGCCTCCTTTGCAGCCTTGGGACACCTGATCGCGGCACCTTCCCCCCTGGCCATGGTGCTCTTCGTGGCGGCGGTGGCGGGAAAGATGATCCCCGAGCTGAAGCTTCTCCACCGCGCGGATGATCGGAATGCGGAGTGGACGACCGACCTTCACGTTTCGAGGATGCTGAACGGCCCCCTGAACGGTGTGATGCGACTGCGCCTCTCCTTCGCCCTGCTGGCGGTCGCCGGAGCGGTGATCCAGCCTTGGCTCGCCCTGCTCTTCCTGCTCGCGTCGGAGCTATTCGAGCGCCAGCTCTTCTTCCAATCCGTATATGCGCCGAAGATGCCGGGCAGCTTCGGGCCGAAGCGGCATTAGGAAATCACTCGCGGGGCTACACCCATCCCGGCACCGGTGCTTCGAATTCCACCCGCTGCCCGCCCGCGGGATGCCGGAATGCCAGCTTCCACGCGTGCAGGCACATCGGCGGATCCTCCGGCGATAGCGTCTGCATGTCGCCCCGCAGCCGTCCCGGCAGATAGGCCGGGTCTCCCTGGATCGGATAGCCCTCATGCCACAGGTGAATCCGGATCTGATGGGTCCTGCCGGTGAGCGGCCTTGCTTCCAGCAAGGCGGTGCCGTCCCCATCCCGCCGGATCACCCGGAACTCCGTCCGCGCCTGTAGCCCGTCCGCATCGATTTCCCTGGCACCGAGCTGACAGGCCTGATCCGAGACCGGCGCATCGACCGTAAATTCATCCAGCGGCGGATGCCCGTGGACACGGGCCAGATAGACCTTTTCCACCTCGCCGCGGGTGAATTGCGGCTGCAGCAGCTTCGCGTAGTGGCGGGTGAGCGCGCAGACCAGGATCCCGCTGGTGTTCGCATCCAGCCGGTGCGCTGGACGCGGCTTCGCCGGGTGCCAGGCCTCGTGCAGGAAATGCGTCAGCGTGTTCCTGTTGAAGCGCCCGCATGCATGCATCGGCAGCGGCGCGGGCTTGTTCAGGACGAGGATCGCCTCGTCTTCATGGATCACCCTCAAGTCCGGATTCACCGGTGGCTCGATGGTTCCCGGAAAGATCCGCATCCACTCTTCTCCCGCCCGCGCGATCTGATCCGGCGAGGCCGGCGAGCCCCGCCCGTCCAGCAGATGACCGGCGGCGAGATGCTTCAACCATTCCTCCCGGGGCACGTGCGGAAAGACCGCCTCCAGCACTCCGAGGATCGGCCGGCCGTCATGCTCGCCCGGAATCCGGAGCGGCCGACGGTTCTCGTAGGGGAGGCTACCGGGCAGCGGCTGTGTCACCCGCGCCAAGGCGAGGTGGCGCTCCGCGATCAGGGCGTCCATCTTATCGGTCTCCGAGCGATAGCAATGCGGGCACGAAAGGTCCGGCACGTAGCGTGAGTCCTCTTGCTCCTCCGCCGTCAGCGGCGTCTGGCAGGCGAAACACACCGCCGAACCCGTCTCCCTCAGCGCGGGGTCCACGCCCACGCGCTGGTCGAAGACGAAGCACTCGCCCTCGTAGTGATCGCCGCCGACTTCCTCGAAGTACTTCAGGATGCCGCCCTCCAATTGATAGACCTCCCGGAAACCCGCGCGCTCCATGAAGGGTGCCGCTTTCTCGCAGCGGATGCCGCCGGTGCAGAAGGTCACCACGGGCGCGTCCTTCATTTCCTGCGGCAGCTTCGCGACCGCCTCCGGAAAATGCCGGAAGTGATCGATTCCCGCCGGGATGGCG
>CBIHMP010000173.1:0-8426 GCA_966211015.1 uncultured Luteolibacter sp.
CCGCGAGACCGCTCCGTCGCGAGGCACCGCGGCCCGTCCTGCCGGGCCCGCGAGCGACTCCATCATCGACACCACGAAGATGTCCGCCGGGCAACGCGCGGCGCTGGAGCTGGCGGAATCCTCCCGGGACAGCCGCGAGCTGAGCGGCTACGCAGCCGCCCTTTTCGACGGCTCGCCCGATTTCCGCACGCTCTTCCCCTTCCCCGCCCAGAGCGCCGCGGATCAGGCGGCGGGGGATGCCTTCCTCGAAAAACTCGGCACCTTCCTCCGCGAGCGGACGGATCCCGACGCGATCGACCGCGAGGGCGAGATCCCGGATGAGGTCATCGCCGGGCTGGCGGAGCTGGGGGCCTTCGGCATCAAGATCCCGCAGGAGCTCGGCGGACTCGGGCTTTCGCAGACGAACTACTCGCGGGCGGCGATGCTGCTGGGCGGCCACTGCGGGAATCTCACGGCGCTGCTTTCCGCGCACCAGTCCATCGGCATCCCGCAGCCTCTGCTGGCCTTCGGCACGGAGGAGCAGAAGAAGAAATACCTCCCCCGCTGCGCCGCCGGGGATATCTCCGCCTTTGCCCTCACGGAGACGGAGGTGGGCTCGGACCCGGCGCGGATGAAAACCACCGCCAGCCTTTCCGAGGACGGCAGCCACTGGATCCTCGATGGCGAAAAGCTCTGGTGCACGAACGGCCTGAAGGCGAAGCACCTGATCGTGATGGCGCGCACGCCGCTGCCGGACAAGCCGAACGCGATCACCGCCTTCATCGTGGAAACGGCGTGGCCGGGCGTGGAGATCGTCACCCGCTGCCACTTCATGGGCCTGCGCGCGCTCTACAACGGCGTGATCCGCTTCAGCGGCGTGAAGATCCCGCGGGAGAACGTGGTGCACGGCGAGGGCAAGGGGCTCAAGGTCGCCCTCACCACGCTCAATACCGGCCGCCTCACCTTGCCCGCCGCGTGCGTGGGCCTGATCGACCGCTGCCTGGAGATCGCGCTCGATTGGTCCCGCACCCGCGTCCAGTGGGGCCAGGCGATCGGCAAGCACGAGGCCATCGCCGGGAAGCTGGCGGACCTCGCCGCGGATGCCTTCGCGACCGAGGCGATGGTGCGCTACACCTCCGCGCTGGTGGATGTGGACAAGCACGCGGATATCCGCCTGGAGGCCGCGATGGCGAAGCTCTGGGGCACCGAGGCCGGCTGGCGCGCCGCGGACAGCACCATGCAGATCAAGGGCGGCCGCGGCTACGAGACCGCCGATTCGCTCCGCGCCCGCGGCGATAAGCCGGACCCGGTGGAACGCCTGCTCCGCGATTGCCGCATCAACACGATCTTCGAGGGCTCCACGGAAATCATGCACCTCTTCATCGCGCGGGAGGCGCTCGATCCGCACCTGCGCCGCGGTGCCGCCGCGCTGGACACCCGCAAGGCAAGCCGCGAGCGCCTGGGGGCCGCGATGAAAGCCGGGCTTTTCTACGCGCGGTGGTATCCCGCGCGCTGGATCCCCTCCATTCCCGCCCTGCCTCCGGATCTGGACCGGGAGCTCGCGCGCGGCATGCGCGCGGTGGAGAAGCTCAGCCGCAAGCTCGCGCGGACGCTCTTCCACGCGATGGCGCGGAACGGGCCGAAGCTCGAGCGCCGCCAGCTTCTGTTAGGCAGGCTGGTGGACGCGGGTTCGGAGCTTTTCGCGATGAGCGTTTCCGTCGCCCGGGCCCATGCGCTCGGCGACGAGACCTCGCTGCAAACGGCGCGCTACATCTGCCGCCGCGGTCGGCACCGGGTGGAGACGCTTTTCGCCGACGCGGGCCGTGCGCCGGACAAGGAGGCGTACCGCCTGACAAAGGGGATGCTGGACGCCCCTGCTCAAGCCGACGTGCCCAAAGCACCCTGATTCATCGCCTCCACCAGCAGGATCCGGGTCGGGCCGTTGAGATCGAGGGCCAGCGCCTCGGCCGGGGTGAGCCAGCGGTATTCCTGCGCCTCGTCGTTCAGCACGACTTCCGTGGAAGACACGCGCGCCACGTAGTTGAGCAGCAGGAAATGCTCGGGCTGGAGGAATTCGGCGGAGTCGATGCAATCCTGGACGAGGACGAAGCGCGGCTCGCCGATCTCCAGCGCGGTTTCCTCCCGGATCTCGCGGCGCAGCGCATCCAGCGAGCTTTCCCCGCGGCGGATCTTGCCGCCGGGGATGCCCCAGCGGTGGCCCCACTTGTGGGTCCGCACCATCAGGAGCCGCCCCTGCCCGTCGTGCAGGAGCGCGCCGACCGTCGCCACCGGCCGCGATTTCCAGCCGGGGCGGTCGAGCAGGCGGCGCAGGACATCCAGGTCCGGCACGGTGAGATCCGGCTTCGATTGCGCCAGGGCCCCCGCGTGGGTGTAGCCCGTGAGCACGGCGATCGAGGTGAGATTGCCGTGACGCGCGGTGTCGATATCGTGCGTCATGTCGCCGATGAAGGCGCTCTCCGCCGGGTTCAGGCGGTGGGCTTCGAGGATGGCGTGGATGCGCTCCCGCTTGTCGAGCACGCCGGAATAGGTCGCCTCGAAAAAGTCGGACAGCTCCAGGTCGATCAGTTGCTTCGCGAAGGCGGCACTGTCCATGCTGGTCAGCACGAAGGTCCGGATGCCGTGCCGCCGGCACCATTCCAGCTTCTCGCGGGCGTGGGGCAGGATCGTCACCGCCGCGGTGGATGCGGCGAAGGCCTTGCGGAAATGGACCTCCAGCTCCTCCAGCGGGACGCCGGGCAGCATCTCCTCGTAGAAATCCCGGTACGGCAGGCGGAAGGCGAGCCGGAAGCCCTCCCGGTCCAGCGGGGCCACGCCGTAGAGGGAAAAGACGTGGTTCGTCGCCTCGAGCACGGGCGGCAGATCGTCCACCAGCGTGCCGGACCAGTCGAAGATGAGATTGCGGAACATCGTGGAAAAAGGGGGTCTTACCCTACGGCGAAGCGGATCGTCTTCACCACGCCGGGCCCGGCGGCTTCCTGCAGCTTCTTCAAAAGCACGCCCTTCATTTGCTCCAGATGGAAGCGCATCGCCGGCTGGAGCACGTGCAGGGTCACGCAGCCGCCCTTCAGCGAGACGGGGGACGCATGCCGCGCCACGAAGTCCCCGGCCACGTCCTTCCACATTTCCCGCAGGCGCTCCTCGTCGATGCCCTCCGTGGCACCGGCCTGGCGCAGGATCGACGCGAGGAATTCCTGCGGCAGGTGCAGGCGCTCGTCCGGATGGGCCGGGTCATCGCCGCCATGCCAATCCCGGAGCACGGCGCGGCGGATCGCATCGAGCCGGGATGGTTTCCTCATGGCGAAGCGGGTCAGTCGTCGCCGTCGTCGCCGATGGCCTCCACCGGGCAGCCCTCCATCGCCTCGCGGCTCTGGGCCCTCTCCTCGTCGTTCTCCGGCTGCTTGTACACGTAGGAATAGCCTTCGTCGTCGGAGCGGGTGAAATTGTTCGGTGCCGTTTCGCGGCAAAGATCGCAGTCGATGCACTGGCTATCGACGTAGAATTTGCCCGGTACGTTTTCCCTGTTCTTGTCTTCGCGGTCGGCCATCGGAGAGGTGAGCTGCTCCCGTCTGCATCGCCCCCCTGCGCCCGGCATGCAACCCTTTTTCCCCTCGGGCCGCGGGCAAGGTTTCCACTGGCCAAGGACGGGCGCGGTTCCTAAACCGGTGCGCGCCCCTTACCCATGTCCGCGGATCTTCCCAGCCCGTCCGGCCCTCCGGACCCAGAACGTGACCCGAAGCCGGAAGCCTCGAACGAGGCGGTAGAGGCGGATCTGTGGAATCTCGACGAAGCGATGCCGGCGAAGACCTCCGCCGCGCCGAGCCCCCGCGCCATGGGCCGGAAAGGGAGCGGCGACCATCCCGATCAGGAGCTTTCCGGGCTTTCCGAAAGGAACGTCCAGCGCGGGAAGACCCCCGCCCGCTCGCCCGAGCGCATGAAAGAGGATCATCCCCTTTCCCCGCAGGCCTCCCGGCCGGTGGAGGACGACATCGGCGAACTGGACGAAAAGCGGCCTCCCGGCCCCGGCGAGGAGGACGAGGCCGTGCTGGTGGTGCTCCCGGAAGAAGAAGCGGAGACCTGGGCCCCCGCCCCCGCGGCAAAGCTCCCGCCGGAACCGGAAACCGTGGCGGAATCCCCGGCCGCGGCTCCCGATGAACCCTCCGAACCCGCGCCGCGCCGGAACCGCCCGAAGGAGCCCGCGGAGAATGCGGCCTCGCTTTTGAAAAGCCCCAGCCGGAGGGAGGTGATCAGCCTGGCGGCTTTCGCTTTCTTCCTGCTGCTGACGGCCATCTGGGTGATCTCCCGCTTCTTTTCCCAGCTCCACTTCGAGAGCGCCGCGCTGCAATCCCCCGAATATCCGGTGCAGGGGCAGCACGCCACCATCGCCCGGGGGGACACCTACTGGCGCGCCCCGGTGCGCGAAGGCCCCGACCGGGACGTGGCGCGCCGCGAGGTCGTGATGATCCCGGTACTGGAACTCACGCTCGATACCGACCACTCGTCCCTGGGCGCGCTGAGGATCATCTTCCGCAATTCGCAGGGAACCCCCGTGGGCGATTCCATCACCCGCTCCTTCACGCGCGGCCGCTTCGATGCCACCGGGGAGTCCAGGATCGCTTTCCCGTCCACCGACGGCTTCATCGAGGAAGGGAGCTTCAACGGCTACCGCACGCAGACCGAGGATCCGTGGGTGGTGGAAGTCCTGGAAGGTCCCTCGGTGGATGCCCCCGCCAACGCTTTCCGCAAGCTCGCCGAAATCCCCATCCTGCCGCAACGCCGCTGACCATGCCTGAATCCGCCGTTTCCCCGCTGGTGCCCCGCGAAGGCTGGCACGTCATGCATCTTTTCTACCAGATCGACCATGCCCAGTGGTCGATCCTCGGTGACGACGAGAAGCGCGCCGCCAAGACGCGGCTGACCGAACTGGTGCAGGAGATCCGCGCCACGAAGGACACGCACCTCCTCACCTTCGCCATCGCCACCCCCAAGGCGGATCTCGGCTTCATGCTGCTGACCCCGGACCTCCAGGTGGCGAATGCCTTCGAGAAGCAGCTCAGCCTTTCGCTCGGCCCCGAGATCCTGAGCCCCGCCTATTCCTACCTCTCCCAGACCGAGCGCTCCGAATACACCACCTCCTCCGAGCAGTATGCCAAGGAGACCCTGATCGGCGAAAAAGGCCTCGCCGAAGGAAGCCCGGAATTCCAGCAGGCGATGAAGGAATTCGAGGACCGCATGGACCACTACCTGAAGCACCGCCTCTACCCGGTGCTGCCGGATTGGCCGGTGATTTGCTTCTACCCGATGTCCAAGCGCCGCTCCGGGGGCGACAACTGGTATTCGCTCGATTACGAAGCCCGCCGCGAGCTGATGGCCGGCCACGCCCGCGTGGGACGCACCTACTCGGGCCGGATTCTCCAGCTCATCACCGGTTCCACCGGTCTCGACGAATACGAGTGGGGTGTCACCCTGCTCGCGAAGGACACCATCGACGTGAAAGCCATCGTCTATGAGATGCGCTTCGACGAGGTCTCGGCCCGTTATGCGGAATTCGGCGATTTCTACATCGGCATGCAGCTCCCGCTGAACCAGTTGTTCCGCCGGGTCTGCCTGTAGCGCGGTGCAGGGCTGCCGTCTCAAGAGCTTTTCTCCTGCCAATCCGCGTCCCGACGGGTCCGCACAAGCTCTTCCTTTGAAAGGCGCATTCCGGCAATGGCCTTGCTCAAGCAGTCCCAGCCAGCCGGGGTGGCCACATGGAAGCACTGCTGCTTGCCGGCACCTGCCGCCATGCGCTCCAGGATGCCGGGCCGGACCAGACGGGGGAAGTTCCAGATGATCCGGCAGAGCTTCGGCACGATGAGGATTTCGGGGCAGTTCGGGGGAAGCCCGGGTCGTGACCGGAAGAGGTAGGGCCAATTCCGCCGCGCGGTGCGCAGGAAGGACACCCGCCGCGGGACGTCGAGGAAGATGACCGT
The DNA here is from genome assembly GCA_966211015.1 of uncultured Luteolibacter sp. Lineage (GTDB taxonomy): Bacteria > Verrucomicrobiota > Verrucomicrobiia > Verrucomicrobiales > Akkermansiaceae > Haloferula. The sequence goes on from CBIHMP010000173.1 coordinate 5,970, forward strand.
GTCCGCTGCTTCCTGCACCGCAGAGGAGACGCCATCGATCACCCATGCCTCCTGCCGCACGAGCTCCGCGATCCGCCGATCTCGTTCGTCCGCGGGCGTCTTCCTCCAGCCCGGCAGCCACACCACGTCATCGAGGCCGTGGCAAGGAAGGTCGAGCTCCGCTGCGATTCTCCGGGCCAAGGTGGATTTTCCCGCCCCCGCATTGCCAGTGACGAGAATGCGCCTCATGACCGTTTTCCGTCAGTACAGTGGCTCCGTCTTCCGCTCCCGCCCCTCGAAGAGCAGGGTCTCCGTGTGGCCCGCGGACTTCGCCCATGCGATGGCCATCGGAAAATCCCGGGCCACCTCCCCGGGCGCGTGCGCGTCGGAGGAAATCACCAGCGGGATGCCCGCCTGGCACGCGAGCTCCAGGAAGCGCGGGTGCGGGTAGGCTTCGGCGCAGGGCTTGTACCAGCCCGCGGTATTGAGCTCGATCGCGCCGCCGGCTTCCGCGATGGCCCCGATCACGGGCTCGTAGAAGCGGCTCAGGTCCCCCGGCGGGCGGTGGGAAAATTTCTTCACCAGATCCGGATGGCCGAGGATGTCGAAAAGGCGGCTGCGCGCCATCTCCGCATAGGTTTCCCAGTAGCGCGTCCAGACTTCCTCCACGTCCGTCTCCGCCCAGCGGCCGAGCCACTTGGGATTGTCGAAATCCCACGCCCCGAGATAGTGTACGGAGCCGATGAGGTAGTCCCAGGGATGGCGGCCGGCGAGCTCCGTGATCCAGCCCTCGCAGCCGGGAAGCCAATCGCACTCCAGCCCGGCGCGGACGGGCATGGGCCCGGCGGCGGCGCGGGCGCGGGCGAGCCAGGCGTGGTAATCCGGCAGCTCGCTTTCCAGCATCCGCCAATCGTCGAAAGGCTCCGGACGGGCCGGGGCGTGATCGGAGACCCCGTACTCCGTGAGCCCGGCGGCGCGGGCCGCGGCGATGTATTCTTCCGGCGAGCCGGTGGCGTGCCGGCAGAGGGGCGTGTGGGTGTGGTAGTCGGCCGGCACGAAACGGGCGGGGTTTCGGGTTGCTTGATTTTCGTTAGGAATACTAGAGTGCCGACCACGCGCAAGTACCGCCGGGATTTCCGATGTCGAACGACCCTTCCAGCCCGCTTCCAGGCAGCAATCTTTTCACGGAATACCAGATCCAGAAGCTCCGGAACCACCCGAAGCGCATCGTTTTCACCGAGGGCGAGGATCTCCGGGTGTTGCGGGCCGCCCAGCGGCTGGTGGACGCCGAGGCCGCCGTGCCGGTCCTGCTGGGCAATCGCGAGGCGATCCGCGGCCTGGCGAAGGAAAACGGCGTGAGCCTGAAATTCATCAACGTCATCGAGCCCGCGAAAGCCTCGGACTTCGGGCTTTTCTGCCAGCGTTTCGCGAAAGTGGAGCGCTACCGGAAGCTGAGCGCCGCGGACCCGGGAGACGTGATCGCCCGGCCGCATTACTTCGGCGCGATGATGGTCCAGTACGGTCACGCGGATGCTCTGGTGGGCGGGAACAAGACCCTGCCGGCCTCGCTTTTCCGGGCGCTGCTGCACACCATCCCGCCCCTGCCCGGGGTGCCGAAGATGTTCGGCATGATGGTGCTGGTGGCACCGCATCTTCAGCACTTCGGCTCGGATGGCATCCTCTTCCTGGCGGATTGCGGGCTGATCCCGCAGCCGAGCGTCGATCAGCTCGCCTCCATCGCGATCGAAACCGGCAAGCTGGCGAAGCATTTCCTCGGCCGCGAGCCGCGGATCGCGATGCTCAGCCACTCGACCAAGGGCTCCGCGGGCACGGAAGAGGCCCGGAAAATGACCGCCGCCACCGCGCTGGCCGTGGACAAGGCCCGGGAGGCGTATCTCGATTTCAAGATCATCGGCGAAGTGCAGGCGGACGTGGCGCTGGACCCGACCGCCGCCGAGATCAAGCTGCCGGATGCGGACCGCCGCGGTCCCGCCGACGTGCTGGTCTTCCCGAATCTCGACGCCGCGCACATCTCGCTCAAGCTGCTCCAGCACTGCGCCGGAGCGATCAACTACGGCCAGATCCTCGCCGGTCTGGCCCGTCCCTGCGCGCAGGTGCCGCGGACGGCCTCCGAGGAGACGATCTTCGGCACCGCCGCGGCGGTCGCGGTGGAGGCGATCAAGTACCACCAGCTTTATCCGGAAGGAGAAGTGTAAGAGGTAAGGCGGCGGGAAGTTACTCCCCGCCCGGAGGCGTGCCGGAAGACGGCTCTTCCACTCCCCGCCCCGGAGGGGCATCGGAGATTAGCCGGTGGCGAAAGCCACCGGTCAGGGGCGCCAGACCCGGCGCGTCCCGGAGGGCCGCGGGACCGAAGGACGTGAAGATGCGGCAGTTCCACGCGCCGCGGGGGCGAAGGACAGGGTGCAGACGTTTCCCCGGGTCCGTTGGGGCCATTGGCACCGGCCGGAGACGGAGCAC
>CBIHMP010000174.1:0-8392 GCA_966211015.1 uncultured Luteolibacter sp.
GGGCGATGGCGGGCGGAGGGAATTGCCGGTGGCGGGATTGGTCCAGGTAGAGGAGAAAAGGCGGACGTCGAAGGCGGAGGACGATTTCGCGGGGAAGAACAGCGCCACATGCCCCTTGCCGAGGGTGAAGGCGTGCTCGAGGGCCTCCAGGAGGCGGGGCCGGTTCTCCGGGGTAACCGGGAGACGGTCCTGGATGACCCAGATCCGGGACTTCAGATCCGGGAGCGGGGATCGGGGAGGCTCGTCGGTGCGGAACACCTCGTGCCCGATAAGGACCCGCAGGTACCCCTGCTGATTGAGGAAGGGAAATAACTCCGAACTCGCGGTATCGGAGGGGATGAGGACGGGAAATGCGGCGAGAACCTGCTTTTCGGGGAGATTTTCGAAAGCCCATGCGGCGGTAGATTCCGGGGAATCGGGCCGGATCTCCTCGCCGGTCTCGGGATCATAGCCCCGTGCGGAACGGGCGTAGAGGAGCTTCAGGTAGTCATTGATTTCCGTGAGGGTGCCGACCGTCGAGCGGGTGGTGCGGATGTTATTCTTCTGCTCGATCGCGATGGCGGGAGGAATGCCGTCGATGTGATCGACGGCCGGCTTGTCCATGCGGTCGAAGAACTGCCGGACGTAGGGCGAGAAGGTCTCCACGTAGCGGCGCTGGCCCTCGGCATAGAGGGTGTGGAAGGCGAGCGAGGACTTGCCCGAGCCGGAGGGGCCGGTCACGACGGTGAGCTGCCCGAGGGGGATGTCCAAATCCAAGCCCTTCAAATTGTGCTGGCGGGCACCGCGGATGCGGATGAGCGGGGCGGCAGCGGGAGGCGAAGAGATGGGCTTTTTCGCGGGCACGCGGGGAGAGTAGGCGGGAGTGCCGGGCGCGCCAGCGGAGTTTGCAGGGCTTGCACGGGATCGCGCCGGGTGCGATGACCGCTGCATGGAATCGATGGAGGAAATCGTAGCGCGCGAGGTCGGGGCGGAGGGTCTGGCCGCGATGGTCGGCGCTTTTTACCGGCGGGTGCGCACGGACGATCTGCTGGGGCCGCTGTACCCGGAGCAGGATTGGGAGGGAGCCGAAAAAAGACTCAGGGAGTTCCTGCAATTCCGCTTTCTAGGGGCCGAGACCTACATCGAAAATCGCGGACATCCCCGCCTGAAAATGCGGCACTTCCCCTTCGCCATCGGCGAGGCACAGAGCAAGCGCTGGGTGGAGCTGATGGAGGCGGCAATGGACGAATGCGGGATCGGCGGGGAGGCACGGGCGGTGATGTCCCCGTTCTTCGCGCAGGTCGCGGATTTCCTGAGGAACCGCTGAGATTATTCCGTGGCGCTCTTCCTGACGGCATGGAAGGGGCCGCCGTCGTGGTTGGTGCCCTCGAGCCGGTTGCCATCTCCCGCCACATGGACAGTGTTGACGTTACCGGCGTAGGCACCGTCCAGCCACGTGATCTTGAAATTATTCTCGCCGTTGGCGGTCCACTCGGCCGCGTTCTTGGTCAGATGTGAATAGGCCGTGCCGTCGGGGCGAATCTCCACGATATTGCCGGTGTTGCCGAACCATGCCCACCTGCCCGTGATCGGCCCGGTTCCCGGAGCCGAGGCCTGCGCCGTGCCGAAGGGATTGGCAGCGGGCCCGGAGCCGGGAGAGGCGGGGCCATCCGCGGGATCCGGCACCGCCGGGGAACCAGCGGCAGGTGCCGATGACCCGAGCACGGCGAGCCATGCATCGAGATCGGCTGATACCTGGACACGCTGATCCAGCCCGTGTTTCTCCGCCTCGGTGGCCTTGCCCGCGGCCTCGGAGACTCGGGTGAGGTAGGCGTCCCGGATTTTGCGGGCCTCCCGTTTGAAGGCTCCGTCGATCGTCTCCTGCTTCTGGACGCAGTATTCGGCGATTTTCGCCATGCGATCGGAAAGGCGGATGCCGGTGACCTTCTCCGGGACGCGGCCGTCCTTCGCCCGTGCCTTCAACTGCGTGACGTGATCCGACCAGACGGCCTGCTCGTTTTTGCTCAGGTCGCCCAGCCAGGTGTCGAGCTGCCAGTGGAAGTCCTTCATGTTCTTCAGCAGCTCCCCCTGGCGCTTCTTCTCGTGCCTGGCCAGGAGGTCGCGAGCCCTTGCTTCCAGCTCCACGATGGCGGGCGGAAGGGTCAGGGGAAGCTCCGCGGGGACGGTCATGCCCGGGCTGCCACCGCTGCCGGCGACGCTCCACTCCACGATGAAGCCGGACAAGGGATCGTCGCGGAACGCGTTCCGCCAGCCTTCCCCCGGGGCGATCCTTATGCAGGTGCCCAGACCGCTGTCCTGGCTTTCGTCCTCCCAGCGGGTGAACTCCCAAGGCGCGCCGGTGCTCCATTTCCAAGCATCGTCCACCTTTGTCGCGCCGATCCAATAACCCCGGTCCCCGGTGAAGGAGGAGAGCTTGTCGAAAAGCCAGGCGTCCTTTTCCTGCGTGGGGAGAGCAATCAGGTGGCCGCCCGCGAGGCGGGCCAATTCCCCGGCCTCGGTGGCGCTGGCGGTTTGCTGGGCGATGAAGACGAAGTTTCCTTCAAATTCGAAGGTCCCAGGCGGGAAAACCGCCTTCCCGGCCGCGATGCTTTCTCCCGTACGGCGGAGGACGGAGGACAGGCTGGCAGGATTCGAGCCGTCCTTCCGCCACTGGATGATGAAGGGATAACGATCCACGGCCTCGCGGGCTTTCACTACCCCGCTAGCGTCCAGAATGGCATAGGTACCGGTTCCCGCGGGCTTGTGCGAGGCGGTCCACTCCGTGCCGTCCACGGAAGCCCAGGATTCCTTCCCGGCGCGGCCCGCGCCAAGCCAAAGACCCGGATCGGCCCCTGCCTCCCCGGTCGGCACTAGAGCGGTGAGCCGGTCGAGATCCTGATCGGAAGACACCACGAAGAGATGCCCGCCATGGCTTTCCGCAAAGGCGGCGGCGGCGTGCCAAGCCATCGGCGTCGGCACGACCATAAAATCCGAGCCGTCGGTGGAGATGCTCCCGACAGGCAGTTCGTCCCGCTTGCCGGCGGCGAGGTCGGCCTTGAGACGGGCGAGTGATTTGAGCGGCGATTCCGAGGGCTTTTCCGGGACGGGTTTCTCCGGCTTCACCGGGAGGAGTGCGGATGAGGACGGTTTCGCAGCCGCGGGCGTTTCCGTCCGGGCTGGCTTGTTGCCGCCGTTAACTGCTTGGAGAGCCGCCGCTTTCGCAGCTTCCATGTCCTTGTATTTACCCCAACCGACGGCGGCGATCACGATGGCCGCGGCGGCCATGAAAAGGCTTTTGATCATTCCTCCCGAGCCGCTCTCCACGGGTTCATACGAGGGCGAAGACGAAGCCCGGCCGCCGACACGCCGGACCCTCCGCGGGCCGGTGACCGGAGGTTGGGGAATCGCCCCCCCGGCGGCTTTTTTCAGCCATTCGTCGAGAGCCGCGGACATCGCCTCGGCGCTGGGATAGCGCATATCCGCCACCGGATGCATGGCCTTCTCACAAATGCGGTCCAACGCCGGATCGCAGCCGACCACGGTGGACGCGGGAGGCTGATAGTCGTACGGCGGGCAGCGGCCAATCAGGAGCTCGTAAAGGACGACGCCTAGCGCGAAGAGATCCGAGCGGCGGTCCGCGTGATCCGGGTGGCGGGTGATTTCCGGAGCCGCGTAGCCCGGCGTGCCCATGACAATGCCGGAACTATCGGCATCTGCAGGACGCGCGAGACCGAAATCGCCGATCTTGGGCTCCGCCTTCGGAGTGAGGAGAATATTCGCGGGCTTGATATCACGGTGGATCACTCCGTTCTCATGGGCGTGCGCGAGCCCGTCGCAGATCCCCTTGACGATTGTGACCGCCTGGATCGGATCGATAGCGATATTATAAGCGGAGTGGAACAGGGACTTCCCGTTCACGTACTCCATGACGATGTACGGCATGCCTTCCACCGCACCGAAATCATAGACCCCGATCAGGTTCGGGTGATTAAGGCGGGCCATGGCCTTGGCCTCGGTTTCGAAGGACTGGTGGAATTCAGGATCCTCGCCGAGCTCCCGGGGGAGAATCTTGATCGCGACATCGCGGTCCAGGCTGCGCTGACGGGCCTTGTACACGGCACCCATGCCGCCTTGGGCGATAAACGCCTCGAAATCATAAGCAGGAAGCAATTCCGCCAAGTGTTCGAGGGAAGGGGCTTCAAAAGATTCAGCGCTCATGGGAGGTAATGGCGTTTGAATTATCAAATTTGGTTACGACTGGCGAGTGGAAGAAAAGGGGTCGCTTCATAACGCCGCCGTCCGAAAGTTCAGCCGGAGATTCATCGATTTTTCACCATGATGACACCCCACCGGGCCAATCCTTAGGCCCCGATACGCGGCAAAAACGTAACTTTATCCATCTCCGTCCCCAGCCCGGCATTCCTCCCCTGCGACGTGGACCCGCTCCGGCGCTCAACGGGAAGGTGGCGGATCGAGCGTAGGCGGAAGCGGAGGAGGGGTTGGAGTCGGAGCCGGTGTCTCCCCCGGCTTCTCTCCGGGGGCGGGCAGCGGCGGCAAAGCCCCGCCCTTCGGCGGGGGTTCGCTAGCGGCAGCTTTTTCCCGTTCGGCCTTGGCCTTTTGGTAGGTATTCCAGCCGTAGAAGAGGGCGGCCATCACCAGGCCGCCTATCAGGATGCGCGCAAGCAGGCCCCAGTCGGTGTCGCCCTTTTTCTTCTTTTTGTGCACCACCGTGACGGGTGCTACACGACGCGCGGGCACGGCAGCGCCGGGAGGGGCGCCTGCCATGCGGGGCGGCCGCTGCATCGTGCGCAGGGCCTGCGTGGGCGGATCGGGAACCGCCCAGCCTTCGAGATCCTTCGCCATTTCCTCGGCACTGTCGTAACGCTGCGCGGGATCCGCCGCGGTGGCCTTCGCCCAGATCTTGTCCAGCTTCCGGTCGCAACCGACCACCGTCGAGGGAGGAGGCAGCACCTCGTCGTCTTCGGGACGATGGCCGGTGAGAAGCTCGTACAAGATCACGCCCACCGCATAAATATCGGTCTTTTGATCGGCGTGCTCGGGGTCGTCGTAGATCTCGGGGGCGGTGTAGCCCGGCGTACCCATGATCAGCCCCGGATGATCCGAATTGGCGGGGCGGGCCAGCCCGAAGTCCGCGATCTTCGGCTCCGCCTTGGTGGTGAGGAGGATGTTCGCAGGCTTGATGTCACGATGGATGACTCCGTTTTCGTGGGCGTGGGCGAGGCCGTCGCAAATCGCTTTCACAATTCCGGCCGCCTGCTCCGGCTCCACCGCCATATTATAAGCGGAATGATAGAGCGACTTGGCATTCACGTACTCCATCACGATGTAGAGCATGCCATCGAGGTCTCCCGAATCGTACACCCCCACGAGGTTGGGGTGATTCAGGCGTGCCATCGCCTTTGCCTCGGTCTCGAAGGAGCGGCGGAAGTCGGGATCGTCGCCCAATTCGCGGGGGAGGATCTTGATGGCCACATCGCGGTCCAGGGCCCGCTGGCGGGCCTTGTACACCGCGCCCATGCCGCCTTGGGCAATGAAGGCCTCGAAATCGTACGCAGGCATGAGGCCGGCCAGGGCTTCGAGCGTCGGGGCTTCAAACGAAGAGGAACTCATCGGAAATCTATTTGGCAATAGCGGGCTTGAAGGGATTTGGCGAGCGGAACGGCGGCATGCAATTCATAACGGCGCATGATAGACGACCCATTCCGGTACCTTGATCATGAAATTGTAGAAGGCGTGCAGGAGAATCGCCGTGGCGAGGTGGCCGGTGCCGGCGTAGCAGAGGGCGCAAGCCACCCCGAAGATGCCCACGGATACGAGCCCGTAGGCATCGTAGTAATGCACCACGGCAAAGACCGCGGCCGAAATCAGGACCGCCGCCGGTGCGCGCATCCAATTGGCGAGCGAGCGGAACAGCACCCCGCGGTAGAGGATTTCCTCGGCGATCGGCGCGGCCACGCAGGCGGACACGAGCGCCAGCACGAGCCCCCAGCCGCCCGCCTCCATGGTGGAGAGGCCGCCGGTGGGATCGGGGATCATCCGACCGGCCAAGAGGTGCTTCAGCACCTGATCGATCAACGTAAGCAACGAGAAGGTGCCGAGGATGACGAAAAGGTCGGGCTTCGCCAGCAGACCGAGTCGGCGGGAGGCATGGCCGCCCCGGTGAAAGAGGAAGCCGAGGGCGACCAGCGCCGGCAAGAAGCGGGCGGCGGAATCGAGAAGGGCCAGCACCGGAGGTTCGAGATAGATCGGCTGCGATCCATCGACCGGCAGGCCGGTGGCGAGGAGGAAATTGACGAGCCTTTCAAAACCTACCGAGGCGAGATAGGCGAGAAGGAAGACACCCAGGCCCAGGGTGAGCGGCCAGCGGCCGATATACCCCCCCTGGCGCGCGCGCAAGGCCACGCGGAAGGCCCGGAGCGCCCGGGGCACGAAGAAAGCTCCGACAAGGGCGAATAGCCAAACCGCTCCCCGGCAGACGATCACCCGCAGCACAAGTTCTTGATTCCTTCCGTCTTCCTCGGCAGGGCGCGCTTTCAGGGCAATCTCGCTCCCTCCGAAGTCCCCGAAGGCCATGAGGTATTCGCGGTCCCACCAGGCGTCCCGTCTTTCGGCCACCCTCGCGATCACCGCCTTGGGATCCGGCGGCCCGGGAAGGCCTAGATCGGTGAAAGCTCCGCGGGCGGGGTTCTCGCCGCTTCGCAGGGCATCAAGGATCGCCAGGGCATAGGCGCCTTCCTGATCCAAGGCCTTTTCCTTTCCGAGTATTACGAGAGAACGGATCGAGCTGTTGACCGTTTCCGGCACGGAATCGATCAACAGGGCCACCCGAACGAAAACGGGCAATCGCTCCATGCCCTCGGCCAGGCGAAGATCCCGGTCGATCTTGATGAGTGCCATGCGGCAAGCCCCTTCCTCGTATCCCTGCTCCTCCCCGAAATGGTTGTCCCACAGCCACACGCCCATCACGAAGAGCAGGAGAGCCAGCACCGGCTCCGGCACGCGCCGTCGCAGGATATGGCGGTAAGGATTTCCTGCCTTGGCCGTTTGCGAGTCGATGCCAGATAGCATCCGGATTTCCCGGAATATCGCAAGCTCTCGCGATATTCAATGGGGCTTAATTAAACAGAGCGGCTGCGATTTTCCCGCTGGCCCCGTAGGTCCTGCGCCCCCACAGTCCGCCCGTCCCGAAATGGTTTTTGCCCTCGCCACCGCGGTTTCCGAAATTACTCCCGTGCCTGCAGGAGAGAGTCTCGAGACCCGGGTCATCCTATGGACCTTTTTGGCGGCGGGCGCTCTTTTCATTCTTTTCTGGGTGGTGCGTTCCGCGATGGGGAAGGTACGGAGCCCCCGGGGCACCACCTCCCTATCGACCGGTGCCATCCCTTCCGCTGCTTCCGCGGAAGGCTCTCCCTATCTGACTCCGCAGGCGCTTCCCCCTCCCCTGCCCTCCTCGCAGCCAGCCGGGATCACGCGGCATTTCAAGGTGCCCACGAGCCACTACCGCCTGCTCGATCTACCCCTGATCGGCCTGATTTTCCTGATCTATTGCGGACTTACGGCGGGTGGTGGCGGAGGGGACCCGGTTCCCGTGGAGGAAAAATTCACCCCTGAAGTGCTGACGGCCTCCATCTTCTTCCACCTGCTGCTGATGGGCATGGTCTGTGCCTTCGTCATCCGCAGGATCACGCAATCCGAGTGGCTGGGGCTCCGCTGGAAGCAGTGGTGGCTGGTCTTTGCAATCGCTCCGGTAACGGTGCTTTTCATCTGGCTCGTACTGGCGGTCACCCACCGCAGTGGCTGGAACGGTTGGCTGGAAAAAACCCTGGGGATCGAATCGATGCAGGAATCGGTGAAGCTGCTCCAGGAAGCGAAGGATCCCATGGTCATCATCCTGATGACCGTGGCGGCGGTAATCGTGGCACCCTTCGCGGAAGAGGTGGTGTTCCGGGGCTACCTCTATCCGGCGGCGAAGCGTTTCTGCGGCCCGCTGGGGGCGATGCTGTTTTCCTCGCTGGTATTCGCCGCCGCGCATGGAAACGCGGTGGCACTGGTTCCCCTTTTCATCCTCGCGATGCTCTTGTGCCTGATCTACGAGCTCACGGGCTCGATCTGGGCGAGCATTTCCGTCCATTTCCTCTTCAACGCAGCTACGGTGGCTCTGCAGCTCATGGCCCGATACGGTATCATCGAGATCTCCAGTCCGACTTGAGATGAAAAAACGTCTGCGCGATCTCGGCGAGGATGCCCTCATCGCACGCGTGCTCCGGGGTTTCCCGGGCGGAGCCTCGCTCGCGGTAGGGCCGGGGGACGATTGCGCCGTCGTCGATCCCGGACACGGGCCGCTGCGCCTGCTGAAGACGGACGCGATCGTGGAAGGAGTGCACTTCCTTCC
>CBIHMP010000175.1:0-8374 GCA_966211015.1 uncultured Luteolibacter sp.
CCGCGCGACGCTTTTCCCGCCGATTCCGGATCGCATCGCCGCGGCACGGGGGCGCGCTTTCCGCTTCCCGGGCCCCGGATTCCGTGTTTTCTCCTCCCCCGCCCGCCATGTCCGACAAGCTCGCCGAGATCATCGCCACCAAGCATCAGGAAGTCGAAGTCCTGATGGCCCGTGCCGGCCACCTCCGCGCCGCGGCGCTCCAGCGCAACGAATTCCGCGGCTTCCGCGCCGCCCTCGACCGTGGCCCGGACCGCGTCGGCGTCATTGCCGAAGTGAAAAAGGCCTCTCCTTCGGTAGGCCTCATCGATCCGAACTTCGACCCCGTCCGCCAAGCGAAGCGCTATCTGGACGGCGGCGCTTCCTGCCTCTCCATCCTGACGGACGAGAAATACTTCCAAGGCTCGCTGAGCTACCTGAGCAAGATCTCCGAATTCTCGGACGCACCCCTGCTGCGCAAGGACTTCACCGTCCACCCCGTGCAGATCCACGAGGCGATCATCTCCGGCGCGGATGCCATCCTGCTGATCGTCGCCGCCTTGGACGACGACAATCTGAAGCGCCTCTACAACGAGGCGAAGGACTTCCAGCTCGATGTGCTGGTGGAGGTGCACAACCTTCCCGAAATGGAACGCGCCCTCGAGCTCGGCGCGGACCTCATCGGCATCAACAACCGGAACCTCAAGACCTTCGAGATCGACTTGGCCGTCACCGAAGAACTCGCGGACGAAGTCTCCGACGACGTGATCCTCGTCTCCGAATCCGGCCTGCGCAGCGTGGAAGACGTCCAGCGCGCCCTCGATGCCGGCGCAAACGCCGTCCTTATCGGCGAGTCCCTCATGCGCGCGCACAATCCGGCCGAAGAGATCGAGGCTTACCTCGAGTTGCGGGCAATTTGAGGCGGCTACCCGTTAGGCATCCCCGCTTGCGCCGCGTCGAATATCAGGGCATCTAAGGGGCCATGCTTGCCCGGATCATCGCCTTGACCAGCTTGCTGGCTTCCTTCGCTCCCGCGCAATCTTACCGCCCCTCCGGGGAAAAACCGCCGATGCCCGCGCGCGAATTCCGCGGCGCTTGGGCGGCGGTCGTTCATAATATCGACTGGCCCAGCAAGAAGGGTCTCCCGGCCTCCCAACAGCAGGCCGAGATGCGCGCGATCCTGGACAAGATGGCGGCGCTGAACATGAACGCGCTGATCCTGCAGGTGCGCCCGCACTGCGATGCGGTCTATGCCTCTTCCAAGGAGCCTTGGAGTCCTTGGCTGACCGGTACGATGGGGCGCTCCCCGGGCTACGACCCGCTGGAGTATGCGATCAAACAAGCGCATGCCCGGGGGATCGAGATCCATGCCTGGTTCAATCCCTTTCGCGCGCTGTCCAATGTGAGCCACGGGACCTGCTCCAGCCACGTCTGCCAGGCATCGCCGCACATCACGAAGCGCTTCGGCTCGCTGGTGTGGTGTGATCCGGCCTCCACCGAGACCCGGGCGCGTGCCTTCGGCGCGATCCTGGACGTGGTGAAGCGCTATGACATCGATGGCGTCCATCTCGACGACTACTTCTACCCCTACCCGGAAGGCGGACGGACCTTCCCGGACGGCCGCTCGCCCGCGGTGCGCCGCAGAATCGTGGATGACTTCGTACAAAAGCTCTACTCCGACGTAAAAGGCACGAAGCCGTGGGTCCGGGTGGGCATTTCGCCCTTCGGCATCTGGCGGCCGGGCGTTCCGGGCGGGATCGAGGCGGGGATCGACTCCTACGAGCAGCTCGGCTGCGACGCGCGGAAATGGCTGGCGAACGGCTGGGTGGACTACCTCGCCCCGCAGCTCTACTGGCGCGATCAGCCGCGGAAGCAGAGCTTCTCCGCGCTCCTCTCCTGGTGGCGGCAGCAGGGCAGCCGGCCGGTCTGGCCGGGGATCGCAACCGCCCGCATCGCCAGTTCGGAGGATCCGGGGCGCCCGGCCTCCGAAATCACGAAACAAGTGGGGCTTTCCCGCAATATCGGGAAGAACTGGGCCGGTCATCTCCACTGGAGCGTGAAGGGCCTGCTGCAAAACCGCGGGGGAATCTCCAACATGCTGGCGAAGAAAGAGTACGCCCAGCCTGCCTTGGTCCCGCCGATGCCGTGGCTGAGTCAAAAAGCTCCGGGACGTCCCGCTGCCAGCGCTGCGGGGACCGGCTCGGGCGTGCGGGTGAATATCCAGAGCGGCGACCGTTCCACGGCCCGATATGCGGTGCAGGCACGCTTTGGGAACCAATGGCGGATGGCCAAGGTGGTGTCCTCCGGGACGCGGGCGGTCGATGTGGCCGGCCTGCCGGATGCGGTGGCGGTGAGCGCGGTGGACCGCTTCGGGAATACCAGCGCGCCGGTCGTCCTGGCACGGTGAAAGGCAGGTTGCCTCCCTCGAGGGTTTCCGCTTGCCCGGCGGCAACGGACCTGCTGGAAACCCCGCGCGGCAACGCCCCGGCAAGCCCTTGAAAATACTTTACTTTTGCTAAATATCCCGCGCATATACGCGCGTCCCGCAACACCCGCCGGCCATGTGCCGCACCCTTGCCTCCTGATGAAAGTCCGATTTTTCGTAACGGGTACTTCCGCGCTGCTGGCGCTCTGGCTCCTTGCCACTTTTTTCAACGAAGTTCCCGTGGACCGCTACCCGCAGTTCGGGAAAGGCTCGGTGCCCGTTTCGGCCAAAGCGGCCCCGCCGGAGGCGAAGGAAAAGCCGGTAGCCGCGGTGTCCGATGAGGAATCGCCGGTAGCAACGGTGGAGTGATCCGAGGCGGAGCGGGTTCAGCAGGCAATTCCCTGCTGGATTTTTCACGCGCGCTTCCTCAAGCTGGCGTGCATGGCTGACGAACCTCTCGTCTGCGACACCAAGCCGATGGGCTTGGAGGTGGAAGCGGGCGTCCATTGGTGGTGTGCTTGCGGCCGGACCGGTCATCCGCCCTTCTGCGATGGCAGCCACAAGGGCACCGGGATGCAGCCGGTGAAATTCGAGACCAGCGTCACCACCACCGTCTGGTGGTGCCAGTGCAAGCACACCAAAACGCCGCCGCTCTGCGACGGCACCCACAAGCGCTTCCGGCAATGACCCTCGCAATTCATGCGGGCGGCGGAGCCGCCTATCGCCGGGCGATGGTGGATGATAAGGGACGCTTCACTGGCGTATTTTCGTGCGGAGCACGGGCCTTTCGTTCCAGGGCATGTTGCGAAAAACCGGTTCAACCCGGAGTATGCCAGCAATTGCTGACGGAATTATGATGGTAATACATTCGCCCATAAAATGACGGCCACAATTGATCGTGTAGTGCCACTTTCAGCTTGGGCTCGAAAATTCCCAAGTAACATTGCCTTGGTTCCAGTGCGTGACCCTCGACCCGCGCCAAAGTATATTAAATTCAAGCTGTTCTAATATATATGAATGCGGCGGTTTTCCGAAGGGCATTGGCTTTTTCAATTTTACTATTTGGGTCCTGCCGATCTGAAAAAGACGACCGCGAATTCCTAGGTCGCGTTGTTGTCGCGCCAAGAAGGGATGTAGCCTTAAATGTGAGTCTTCCTAAAAACAAAAAAGACCCGTGGAGTTTGAGATTTTCAGGAGAATTTAAAGATGACAACGAAACGGAAAGAATAACAGTGTTCTTAGTAAATAAAAGCCACGAAGACATTCAATTTTCATTGCATCCAGATACTAAAAATGTAACCATCCGGGCGACCGAAAAAGTCGAAATATTTGAGGGTTCGCTGAAAGAACTCGTAGCCAAAGGGAGGGGGCAAGATCGAGAGATGGTTTTTCTTTCGTCGGGCGACCATGCCGTCACAGCTGAGTTAGTATTTAGGACGAGTGGCGAAGTCGACGCAGCACTGGACGTTTTTGCGTTCTTTTATACATTTGGTTACTGAGAAGCCGCGTGAAAAGTGAAATACGCGGCGCTGTGGCTAAGCTAACATCTACGGACCTACCCCCTCAGAAGGACTGGGTCAGCGCCAGCACCTCGGCAAAGGGGAGGTGCTCCAGCAGGCCGAAGGCATCGTGGCGCGTGAGCCGCTCCCTCGTCACCGCCGGGCTGGAGATGCCGCACAGGAAGCGGGCGAGCTGGCGGGGCGTCTTGAGCGCGGCATGACGCTCGTCCCGCAGTTCGCGGATCATCGCGAGATCCTCGTCGGACGGGCCCGCGTGAGGGGTCCGCGGAATCGATCGCGGTGGGATCCCGCGGCAGCGATCGCAATGGCGGCAGGGCTGCTCCAGAACCTCGCCGAAATGCCCGGTGACGAAGGCGGTCAGGCAGCCGGGCTGCTCCGCAAGTTCCAGCACTTCATGCAGACGCCGCAGATCGGCATCCTCGCGGCGGCGGAACTGGGCATCGAGCCGGGTGGCCAGCTCTCGCAGGTCCCCCGGGTCCTTCTTCATCCGGTAGCCCTGGCGGACGCCGGATTTCTTCAGGACGAGATCGCCCGCTTCTTCCAGATAACCAAGGGCGGCGACGATCCTCTGGCGATCCTCCCCCGTTTGCATGGCCACTTCCGCGATGTCTAAAGTGTACCAGCTCCGCCCTTCCTTCCCCGCCGCAAAGATCTTCCGCAGGAAGGTTTTCCGGCGCGCGTCGTAGCCTGCCAGCATCGCTTCGAAATCGCGCAGGAGCTTCGCCTGATAGGTGGACCAGAAGACCCGGGTGGCTTCGATGAGGCCCTCCAGCTCCAGATAGGTCAGCAGGGTCCCGACGACGAGCGGGCGGATATCGTTCACCGACGAAAGCTCGTAGGTGGAAAGGTCGAATTCGCTCCCGAGACGCAGCACGTGATCGACGAAATGACGGACCGCCGCGGGAGCGGGCGTGTCTCCATGGATGAAGTTCTCCAGCGTCACCAGATCGTCCCCGCAGGCCAGCAGCTCGCAGGCGGACATCTTGCCGTCCCGCCCGGCACGCCCTGTTTCCTGCGTGTAGTTCTCGATGCTTTTCGGCAGGTTATAGTGATAGACGGCACGGATGTCGGCCTTGTCGATGCCCATGCCGAAAGCGATCGTGGCTACGATGATCCTCGTTTTTCCCGCCATGAAGTCCTCCTGCGCGGAGGCGCGGAATTCATCCGGCAGCCCGGCATGGTAGGCGCGGGCGGACAGGCCGTTCTTTTGCAGGAAAGTCGCCACCTCCTCCGCGGTATGCTGGAGCGTGACATACACCACGGCAGCGCCCTCGCTCTCCCGCAGCCTCGCCAGCAGGTGCGCTTTCCTTTCCGTCGCCGGCAGCGGCGATACCCGGAGGTCGAGGTTCGACCGGTGAAAGCTGAGCTGGATGTTGATCGCTTGCCGCGATCCGGAAGCCTTTGCGGATATCCTCCGCCACCGCGGGAGTCGCCGTCGCGGTGAGACAGAGGACACGCGGGACTTTCAGATCCCGGCATAGCTTCGCGAGCTTCAGGTAATCGGGTCGGAAATTGTGCCCCCATTCGGAAATGCAGTGGGCCTCGTCGATGGCCATCAGCGCGATCCGCAGCTTCTTCAGGCGCGCGCGGAAGCCCTCGTTGGAAAGCCGTTCCGGAGCCACGTAGAGGATCTTCAAGGAACCGTCGCCGAGCGAACGGATCACCTCCTCATATTCCTCCCGCCCGAGGGTGGAGTCCAGCCGGGCCGCGGCGATTCCCCGTCCCCGCAGGGCATCCACCTGATCCTTCATCAGCGCGATCAGGGGCGAGACGACCAGCGTCACCCCCTCCAGCAGCAGGGCGGGCAGTTGATAGCACAGCGATTTCCCGCCGCCGGTGGGAAAGACCGCGAGCATCGAGCGCCCCGCGAGCAGACCCTCCACCACCTCTTTCTGGCCGCCGCGGAACTCCCCGTGACCGAAGCGGTCGCGGAGGATCGGGAGAAGCGCATCACCGGTCACGGCGCAGGACATGCCGGGAGGACGGGCAGGGGACAAGCCTGCGATGCGCGCGTTCTTGCCGGATTCCCGGGGGATGCTACATCCCTCCTCCATGCCGCGCTTCACCGCCAATGCCGACTACGAGGAAAAGGACAGCGATCCGATCCGTCTGGAACCCGGGGACGAAATCACGGTGGGTCCGGTGGACCGGGTCTGGCCGGGCTGGGTGTGGGCGGAGGACGACAAGGGGAACGACGGCTACGTCCCGGAGCAGATCCTGGAGCCGCTGGGCGAGGGACGCTTCGCGGCGATCGAGTCTTTCGACCCGACTGTCCTCGTGATCCGGCGCGGGGACGAACTGGAATCCCTCAAGCAGATCCACGGCTGGCACTGGTGCCGGAATGGCAAGGGTGAGGAAGGCTGGGTGGCCGGGTATCTTCTCCGCCCGGAGGCCTGACGAGGGCCCGGCCTTTTTCCCCGGGGAAATCGCGGCTGATAGATTGACGTGCGGGCGCACCCGTGGGAGAGGGGCGGCACTGTCGCCACCATGAACACCCATCCCGATATCGCCGCGCCGCGGTCCCTGCACCGTTTTGCCATGCTCCTTCTGGTCCCGCTGCTCTTTACAGGCTGCGCGACGATCCCGGAGCTGGGCGGCCTGATGGACCGGGAAGGAACGAAAGACCGCCGGATCGTGGTGAAGCTGGGCGAGCAAAAGGCCTACCTCTATCACCGGGACAAAAAAGTGGCGGTGGCTCCCATCTCCTCAGGCCGGGAGGGGAAGGATACTCCCCGGGGCCGCTTCCGTGTCATCGAAAAGGACCTGGATCACCGCTCCAGCCTCTACGGGAACTACGTCCGCAACGGCAAGGTGGTGAAGGAGAACATCGACATCCGGAAAGGCGGGCGACCGCCAGGGACCAAATTCGAGGGGGTGCCGATGCCGTACTTCCTCCGTTTCACCGGGGCTTACGGCCTGCACGCGGGAAACCTCCCCGGCTACCCGGCCTCGAGCGGCTGCGTCCGCCTGCCGAAACGGCACGCGAAGCGATTCTACGATGCTGTGCGGGTGGGGACGCCGGTGACGGTGCAGCGTTAGAATGATCGCGCCTCGGGCCCGCGGGAATTTGCTCGAAAATTCCGCGGATATGTAATTTCAATCACCCATGACTTTGGGTCGCAGCGGCGTGGCGGGACCGGGCATCGCCGCGGTCGTGGCCCTCCTGGGCGGCATCGCGAGCGCGGAAGTGCGCGCTTGGACGAATGTCCACGGGAGAACCTTTGAGGCGGAATTCGTGCGGATCGACGGTGCGAATGCGATCTTCGCCTTTGAAACGGGCCGTACCTTTTCCACGCCCCTGGCCGATCTGAGCGCTGCAGATAGGCAGAATCTCTCCCGGGTCCGCAGCGCGCCCGCAGATGTCGCACCGGCCCCGACGAATTTCGGCCATGCCTGGCCGCGGGAGATCCGGGTGGACGGAGCTTCACAGTCCCGGGTGATCTCGGAAGACGCAAAGAAGGGCCGCTATGTGTACGAGAGCCCGAACTACCGCTTCACCTGCGACGCGCGCCTGACTTCGGATGTGCTGAGGAACTTCGCGATGATGTTCGAGACGACGCACAAGTACGCCACCGCCATTCCGCTCTCCCTCCACGGGGCGCCCCGGCAGGGCCGGCTGGACGTCCTCCTCTTCGAGAGCAAGGCGGGATACGTCCGGGCCGGCGGCATCCCCGGCTCGGCGGGGTGCTTCGTCCCCTCCACGGGCATGGTCATGGTTCCGATGGAGAGCCTGGGGCTAGTACGCACTTCCACCGGCTTCAGCCTGGACACTTCGCGACGCAACAAGGTGCTGGTGCACGAACTCGCCCATCAGTTGACCCCGCGGGCGTACATGCAGTCTTCACGCAATGGCTGGCTGATCGAGGGCGTCGCGGAGTACATCGCCTGCACGCCCTACACCTGGGGATATTTCCGCTTGGATCCCCACGGGAACGCAGCGCTCGCTTACGTGACCGCCTACGGGGAGGACCGCATCTCCGGCCGCGCGCTGGGCAAGAAACTGCAGGCACCCCGTCTGCGCCATTTCCTCCAGATGGAGTACTCCGATTTCGCGGGGGCGGGAGCGAATTTCAACTACGGCTTCTCCCTGCTGCTGGTGCACTACTTCCTCCACATGGAGGGCGGCGGCAGATCGATGCGGATCACGGCATACCTCAAGGGCCTCCGCGCGGGCAAATCGGGGGAAGAGGCGCTCGCACCCCTCCTCGGCGGTGGCAGCTATGAAAAGCTGGAAGCCGAGGTCGCCGATGCTTGGAAAAGGAAGGGCATCGAGATCGTCTTCACGCGCTAGCTGCCGGCCAGCTCCCGGCTACAGCACCCCCATGATCAGCAATATGATCACGATGATCAGGAGCAGGCCGAGGCCGCCGCTGGGAGCGTAGCCCCAGCTCCTGCTGTGACCCCAGGTGGGCAGAGCACCGAGCAGTGCGAGTATGAGAATGATCAGGAGTAT
>CBIHMP010000176.1:0-8231 GCA_966211015.1 uncultured Luteolibacter sp.
CGCCTGGTGTGCGACGGCAATGGGTGGGAAACACCGGCGCGGAAGGATCGTGGGAGAGGGGATGATCGAGCAGAAACGACTCCAGCATCGGGTGGAGCGGAACCATCACGACCTTCCTTTTCCGCGAGGTCTTTTGCGGCATGTAGATGAGGCACCCTTTCGCGAAATCGACGTTGCCGGCTTTCAGGGTGGCGGCATCCCCGATCCTGAGGCCCCCGAACGCGCCAAGGAGGATCATCCCCTTCCAGTCCGATGAAGGGGCCGCCGCAAGCAGCATGCCGACCTCGTCAGGCGTGAAGGGTTCCCTGGTGACGCTGTCGTCCTCCGAGAGCTTGGCGACGTTGCTGGCAGGATTTCGAGGAAGAAGCCCCTCCTTCACCGCAAGGGTCATGCAAGACCGGATGTCCTTGAGGTAGCCGTTGCTGGTCTTCGCGCTCCGGCCTTCTCCGTGGAGCTTGTCGCGGAACTTCTGAAGATCGCTCGAATTCAAGGTTTCCAGCCGGTCGGCAACCTGAGGACCGAGGTGAGTTTTGAAGCGGGCGACGGCGTTATTGTAGCGAGCCACCGTTCCAGGCTTCGCCGCGACCTTCTTGTTGCCGAGCCAGAAATCGAGCCACTCGCCAATCGAGTAGCTGCGCAAGGCAGTTCCGGAAGCAATCTCCGAGAACGTAGAAAGGAATTGGCGGCCCAGATCGGTGGTCAGCTCGCCGCGGATCGCCAGCTCGGCCGCTTCTTGGAGAGCGCCATAGACGCGGGCGCTCTTCTCTTCGCCGGCACCGGCTTTCTTGAGAAGCGAGGCGCGGAGCTTCGCCGAGAACTCCTCGGCCTCACGCTTGGTCGTCTTCCCCGTTTGGCGTTGGACCTGTCTCAAGCGACCATCGCAATCGGGGATGCGGAACGAGCAGTAGTAACCAGGAAGGAGGGCACCCGTTTTTCGGTTGGGTCGCCGGAAGAGACTAACGCCAATCATGCTAACAGGGTGGTAACAATCTGCCGCGTCCAGGCAAGTCAATAGAATCGCCGATTACTCATTTTCAACGAGTTGAAGTCACGACTGACACCCTGGAACACCCTTGGACGCGCGGAAACGAATCCTGGGTTCGAGTCCCAGTCCTCGTACTTCCTACTCGTTCAGCGAGTTGCGTGAGGCTGTGTGTGTGCCTTGGTCAACCTTGGCATCCGTCTTTGCAGCCATGCTGCGACTTTTCACCGGTCAAAGGCTGGCTACGCTTTCCTTCGATCATCACCCGCAGATGGAAGAACGGGCTGTTCTCCTTCGTGAAGAGACGGAACTCTCCTTTCCCCCGCACATTGAACCTACGAGTACTTCTTTTCGCGTGCTTGCAGGCGTTCCGAGGGGAAAGCGGGGCGATTTGCTGTGCCGGTGGCACTTGTTCATGATCCGGTCGGAGCGCGGCGGGTGGCCAGGTCCAGCTCGATACGGTCCACGAGCCCTTGGTCGAGGGGGTAGAGGAGAAGGGCGGCTCCCTTGATCATGGCAATCGCGCCCGGGACCAGGGTGAAGGCGAGGGTGATGCCGAGCAAGGCGGTGGCGGATTGTGCCGCGTTGCGGACGAAGCCGAATTGATCGAGAAACAGGGGCAGCAGGAACCCGCCGACGACAATACCGGATTTGATGGCGAGGAGGGAAGCGGAGTAGATCAGCCCGGTGGACCGGCGTCCGAATTTCCACTCGCCGTAGTCCGCCACGTCCCCGTAGAGCGCCCAGGTGAGGGCGGAGGTGGGACCGGCACAGAATTGGGCAACGACGTTGAGTCCGATTTGGAGGCCGAAGGCATCGGCCGGGACGAAGTAGAAGGAGGCAAAGCTCACGCCGGTGATCCCGCTGAGCGCCGCGGCGTAGTATTTCTTGTCGATGCGTCTGACGAACGGACTCAGGCACACGGTTCCGAGGACAAGGCCGAGCGCTCCCGCCGTGAGGAACAAGGAGCTGCGGTCGAGGCCGAACCAGACCGGCGTCCCGTCGTCGCCGGCCACGTATTTGAAATAGAACAGGGTGCTTCCCGAGCGGAGCGCGATGAAGGCGGTCGAGAGCACCGAGGCGATCAGAAGGATGACCCACGGCCGGTTGCGGACGAGTTCCCGGAGTTCGCCGAAGACCTCCGTTTTCTGGCCGGGCGGCGGGGTCACGCGCTCGCGGGTGGTGGCGAAGGTGATCCAGAACATCCCCACCGAGGCGACGGCGAAGACCGCCATGGTCAGCTTGAAGCCGAGCATCTCGTCGCCGCCCCCGAGCTCGCGCACCAGCGGACGGACGAGGAGGGAAATGAGCAATGCGCCACCGAAAGCGCCGATGAAGCGATAGGTCGAGGCCTGCGCCCGGACTCTCGACGAGGGGCTGATGACACCGAGCAAGGACGAGTAGGGGACATTGATCACCGTGTAGCACAACATCATGAGCCCGTAGGTAATGTAGGCGTAGATCACCTTGCCCTGCTCCCCGAGGTCAGGCGCGGCGAACATCAGGTAGCCGCTGATGCCATACGGAATGGCCCCCCACAGCAGGTAAGGGCGGAACTTTCCCCATCGTGACCGGGTGCGGTCGGCGATCAGGCCCATGAACACGTCGGTGATCGAATCGGAAATCCGGATGATCGGCATCATCCACAGGAGGGCGGTCGCCGGAATGCCCCAGACGTCCACGTAGTAGTAGGTCAGGAAGATGTTGAAGGTCTGGAAAAAGAAATTCGACGCGGTGTCGCCGAGGGCGTAGCCGACATACTCGCGGGTCGTCAGGCTGTCGCCGCCGGTTCGTGCTGGGGAGGAACTCATGAAATACGAGGAATGTAGGAGTTGGGTGGTAATCCGGCGGTGCGTGTCACAAGAGCGGCTGGACAAGACGGCACCGATGGTCGCTTTTAATTAAACGTATGATCCGTGTCTTCTGCGATGCCCAAGGGCTGGTGTTGGAATCCTCCGGTGTCGTGCGCCGGCCTTCCGCTGCGCTTGCTTTCGACGATCTCTTCACCGCCGCGGATCCCGTGGCGCTGGCGCTTCAGGCGTGGGAAAGCGGGGTGTCCGGCTTGTTGCCGGATGATCCCGGGGCCCCGATCGGCAGCCAGGAAATCTGGGCGGCGGGCGTCACCTATCTGCGGAGCCGGACCGCGCGGATGGAGGAGTCCAAAGATGCGGGCGGGGGAAGCTTTTACGACAAGGTGTACTCCGCCGAGCGGCCGGAGCTGTTCTTCAAGGGTACGCCGCACCGGGTGGCGGGTCCCGGTTCGCAGGTCCGCCTCCGCAGCGACTCGAAGTGGAACGTGCCCGAGCCGGAGCTGACGCTGGCCATCAACAAGGACGGCAGGATTTTCGGCTACACGATCGGCAATGACATGAGCTCGCGGGACATCGAGGGCGAGAACCCGCTCTATCTCCCCCAGGCGAAGGTTTACGACCGGTCCACGGGGCTCGGGCCCTGCCTGCTGGTGACCGGTGATCCACTCTCGCCCGAAACGGCTATCGCGATCGAGATCCGCCGCGACGGGACCGGGGTGTTCGGCGGGGAAACGCGGATCAGCCAGATCAAACGGACCTTTCCCGAGCTGGCGGAATTCCTCTTCCGTGACAATTCCTTCCCGGCCGGGGCCTACCTGATGACCGGCACCGGCATCGTGCCGCCGGACTCGTTCACGTTGCGCCCGGGGGACGAGATCCGCATTTCCGTCGGGCCGATCGGCACCTTGGTGAATACCGTCGCGTGAGTCATGAATGCCATTTTTGATTCCGGTGACGATGCGATCTATACGCTGCGCACCACCGCGCCGGGGCCCGCCGGGAGCTTGCCGCTCGATGCTGAACGTCTGAGCGGAATGGCGAGCGGCGAACTTTTCGGCTGGACGCAAAATGCCGGCATGGGTTGGTCGCCCGCCGCCATGTTGGGAAAGCAGTTCCTCATCCTCAGCACGCAGGGCGGCATCCGCGCCGCCGATGGCACGCCGGTCGCGCTCGGTTATCACACGGGGCATTGGGAGGTCGGCTTGCTGATGGAAGAAGCGGCCCGCGAATTCGCCGGGGCAAAAGCGATTCCCTTCGCCGGCTATGTCAGTGATCCCTGCGATGGACGCACCAACGGCACGTCCGGCATGCTCGACAGCCTGCCGTACCGGAACGACGCCGCGATCGTGTTGCGGCGCTTGATCCGCTCGCTGCCCACGCGCCGCGGGGTGCTCGGAGTGGCGACTTGTGACAAGGGTTTGCCCGCCATGCTGATGGCGCTGGCAGGCTCGCCGGAGCTTCCCACGGTGCTGGTGCCGGGCGGCGTGACCCTTTTGGCAGAAGAGGCCGAGGATACGGCAAAGGTGCAGACCCTGGCGGCTCGTTTCGCCCGCGACGAAATCTCGCTCGAGCATGCCGCCGAGATGGGTTGCAAGGCCTGCGGCTCGCCCGGCGGCGGCTGCCAGTTCATGGGTACCGCGGCAACCAGCCAGGTGGTCGCCGAGGCCCTCGGGCTGGCTTTGCCACATGCCGCACTGTCCCCCTCCGGCTCCGCGATCTGGCGGGATGTCGCAAGACGCTCTGCACGGGCCTTGATGGCGCTGGATGTCGCGGGCTTGAAGACCCGCGACCTGTTGACGGACGACTCGATCCACAACGCGATGGTCTGCCATGCAGCCTTCGGAGGCTCGACCAATCTGGTGCTGCATGTCCCGGCCATCGCTCACGCCGCCGGATTGCGGCAGCCCACGGTGGACGACTGGGCCCGCATCAATCGCGCGGTACCGCGGTTGGTCGATTCGCTGCCAAATGGCCCCCGTCATTTTGCCACGGTCCAGGTCTATCTGGCTGGCGGGGTGCCGGAGGCGATGCTCCATCTGCGGGAGCTTGGCCTGTTGAAGCTCGACGCTCTCACGGTAACCGGCCTTCCCCTCGGCGAAAATCTGGACTGGTGGGAAAAATCGGAGCGCCGCGCGCGGTTGCGGGAAAAGCTCCGCTCGCTCGACGGCATCGATCCGGGCGATGTGATCATGCCCGCGCCAAAGGCCCGCGAGCGTGGACTCACGAGCACGGTGACTTTCCTCCGTGGCAATCTCGCGCCCGAGGGGGCGCTGGTGAAAAGTACCGCCATCGCACCGCAACTCGTCGGAGATGACGGCGTGTTTTTCCACGAGGGTCCAGCCCGGGTCTTCACCAGCGAGAGGCAGGCCATCGACGCGATCAAGGCCGGCGCGGTTGGACCCGGCGACGTGATGGTGCTCGCGGGTATCGGCCCCGGCTGCGGGATGCCGGAGACCTATCAAGTCACTTCCGCCCTCAAGCACGTGAAGGACGGGCAACGCATCGCGCTCGTTACCGACGGCCGTTTTTCCGGAGTCTCCACCGGCGCCTGCGTCGGCCACGTCAGTCCGGAGGCTTGGGCCGGCGGTCCGATCGGCCGCTTGCGCGATGGCGATATGATCCGCCTGCGCATCGACACGCGGAAGCTCGAAGGTACCGTTGAGGTCGCTCTTTCCGATGCCCAACTTGCCGCGCGCCCGCCGCATCCCGACCTGCTGCCGAACCCGGGCATCCCCGCCGACACCCGGCTGTGGGCCGCGCTCCAGAACGCCAGCGGCGGGAGCTGGGCCGGCTGCGTTTACGATGGAGAGCGGATCGCGCATTTGCTTCAGCTCGGGCTAGAGGCCGAGTCGTGCGCTAGGCTGGGAACGGATGCTTCCACGGCGAGCGATACTCGCGCTTGAGCAGCTCCGCGGCTTCGGGGTTGCCGACGATCTGCTCGGCCTTCGCGTCCCAAGTGATCTTCGCGCCGGTATCGTAGGAGATCATCGCCAGCTTCACCGCGGTGGTGGAAAGGTGGCCATCCTCGGGCGAGCAGGTCGGCTGCTGGCGGGAGCGGACCGCCTGCAGGAACTCGGCGATATGCAGGCCGCTGGAATCGTTACCGCCTTCATGGACCTGCGGCTGCTGGCCCCTGCCGCGCGGCAGGACGATCCACTTGTTGTCGGTGCAGAAGACGGTCTCCTTTTCGCCGTAGAGGAAGATGCCGTTGGAGGTATCGGGGTTGAAGTCTTGCGCGCCCCAGATCCGGTGCCGCCAGGTGAGCGGGCATTGGTCGAACTCGAAGTGTACGGTCAGGATGTCGGGGGTGGTGATCTTGCCCTTCAGGTGATGCAGGCCGCCGGCGGCCGTCACCGCCAGTGGAGCTCCCGCGCCGAGGATCCAGCGTGCGCCATCGATGAGGTGGATGCCCCAATCCACGAGGTGGCCTTGCCCGGTGGTTTTCTCTAGGCGCCAGTTCATGTGGCCCACCGCCTTGCTGTAGGGGATCAGCGGAGCCGGGCCGCACCAGAGGTCCCAGTCGAGGGAGGCGGGCGGCTCGGCAGGAGTGGGGTCCGGGGTTTCAGCCGTGTAGTGGATCTGCGCTTCCGCCGAGACGATGCGGCCGGCCTTGCCCTCCTGCACATACTTGCGGGCTCCCATGAAGCCGGTCGCCTGCCGCCGTTGGAAGCCGATCTGCACGATGTTGCCGGCCTTCTTCGCGGCGTCCGCCATCGCACGACCTTCGCGGATGTCGTAGGCGAGCGGCTTTTCACAGTAGATGTCCAGTCCTCGCCCGCACGCGGCGATGAAAGGCAGCGCATGCCAGTGCGGAGGAGTGGCGATGATCACCGCTTTCAGTTCCGGGACGGCAAGCAGGTCATCATATTGCTTGAAGGTGCTGGGACGGCTTCCCTGGAGCTTCTCGATCTCGTCGGCGGCCTTTGCCAGACGCTCGCTGTCCACGTCGCAGAGGGCGGCAAATTCCACCCCGCCGGCCTTCAGCGCGGCCTTGGCATCGAGGAGCCCCCACCAGCCGCAGCCGATGAGCCCGAGCCTGATGGCGGGGGAAGCGGAGCTCTCCTGGGCCTTGGCCCGGAGCGTGGTGAAAGCAGCGGCGGCGGCGGCGGTACCGAGGAATGTGCGGCGCGGGAGCGTCTTCATGAGATGGATCGAAGAGGTTGAGGATTGGGAGCCATGACCGGTCGGACGAGCCGGAATTCGGGTGCCGCCACGTCCTGGGTATTGCTTCCAAGTTGGGGAATCGCCGCGAGAAGACGAGTGAAAAATTAACCGTTTAATTTTTCCTTGCTTCGGAGGGCCCGCGCAGCCGATAGCTCGGCCTGTCCGGATGTCCCGTATCTCGAAATCCATGTGCCCGATGCCGACCGCGGCCGCCGTTTTCGGCTCGTCGTCGGCTGTTGCGGGATGGGAAGATTTCGCAGCGCGATCCCGCGTTCCTGTCCGGTCGGCGGGGGACGCCTTGGTTTCCACCGGCATGAACGGCTCCGGCTCATGAACTCACCCAGGCTCACCTTCGTCGAAAAGGCCGGCTACAGCATGGCCGACGCGGCCGCGAACTTCGTCTTCATGACGATGATCCTGTTCCAGACGAATTTCTACACGGACACCTTCGGTCTGTCCGCCAGCGCCGCGGCAGCCATCCTGCTGTGGCCGAAATTGTGGGACGCGTTTTTCGATCCAATCATGGGTCTCTGGGCCGACCGCACGAAGACACGCTGGGGGAAGTTCCGCCCGTGGATCCTCTGGACCGCCGTTCCATGGGCGGTGGTGATGGTGCTCGCCTACAGCACTCCGGACGGCTGGAGCACCGGCTCCTTGATCGCTTACGCGGCCATCACCAATACCTTGCTGATGACGCTCTACTCGATGAACAACATGCCCTACTCCGCGCTGGGCGGCGTGATGACGGCGGACCTCAACGAGCGCGCGAGCTTGAATTCCTTCCGCTTCATCGCCGTGAATATCGCACAGTTCATCGTGGGCGGCTTCACCCTTCCGCTGGTGGCGAAGTTTTCCGAGGGTCACGACCGCCAGCACGGGTGGCAGATGACGATGACGATCTGGGCGGTGCTGTGTCTCGTGCTGTTCATGGTCACCTTTTTCACCACCCGCGAGCGAATCCAGCCGGTGGCGGAGACACACGCGCCGCCGAAGCAGGATTTCCTCGATCTTCTCAAGAACAGCCCATGGAAGGTGATGGCGCTGATGACGCTGATCCATTTCGCGATCCTCTCCTTCCGCGGCGGTGCATTGTACAACTACTACCATCAGTATGCGGACAAGGGGGCGATGTTCGACTTCCTTGAGAAGCTGGGCCTCACCGCGGCCGACGTTCGCCGGGCTCTGGCCGGCAACAATTATCTCGCCGCCGCCGGTTCCACCCGCGGCCTGATGATCTCGATCAACCTGGTCGCCTCCACCGAACTGCATTCAGC